>JABSOU010000187.1 GCA_013215215.1 Cognatishimia sp.
AATCACATACTAATCCGGCGTCAACGCGTGCCGAACTGATGCCTGTTATCCGGTTAAGCATTCCGCTCGTGGTCGGGCTCGCAGCCGCCCTTCTAATCGGTGTCGTGGATACTGCGATGATCTCACCTCTCGGGACGGTGCCGTTGGCCGCCGCTGGGGTCACGACGGCAGTTCTGATCATAATGATCTCGGCGCTTTGGGGCTTCATAACCGTGATTTCCGTTCAGATCAGTCAAGCGCATGGGGCTGGCAACTTTTCCCTTGTGGCTGCCGCCTTGCGAGGTGGGTTGATGTTGTGTCTGATCGGTGGCGGTGCTGGCGCGCTGCTTATGCTTGCGATATTTCCGCTCCTGGGGTCGCTTGGCCAACCCGAAGAGGTTCTGACAATCCTCTGGCCTTACTGGGTCTCTATGGCCCTTTGGATGATCCCGTTCACGCTGTTTTTTGGACTTAAATCGCTCTTTGACGCAGTGGAGTGGCCTTGGACCGCCGTCGCGCTTTCTTACCTCGGCGTCATCGTGAACATCCCCGCGAACTACACGTTTATTCATGTGTTAGACATGGGTTTGTTGGGCGCGGGCTTGGCAAGCATCTTGTCGCAATGCACGTCACTGATCGCAGCCGTTTTCGTACTCCTGCATTCATCAGGTCTTGCCCCGTTTCGTCAAAGAGTTTCAGTTTCATGGGCCAATTTCAAGAAGCAGGGAGCCGAAGCATTGCCGCTTTGTTTGGGATACGCGGGGGAAGGAGGAGCTTACGCTGTTGTGGGAGTCATGATGGGTTGGCTAGGAGCCGAGGCTCTAGCCGCGCATCAAATCGTCAATGCGCTGGCCGGTTTGGCGTATATGATCCCGCTCGGTGTCGCTGGCGCGGCATCAATTAGAGTTGGTCAAGCCGTTGGGCGAGCCCATCAAGAACGCCTTCGCCCGATACTTAAAGCGTCCTTTGCCTTGGTTACTTTCTGGCAAATCCCAGTGGCCACTCTCTTCATTGTGGCGGGTCGGCATTTGGCAGCAACCATGTCTACGGATCAAATCGTCATCGACCTCGCCACTGTTCTGTTTTTCATAGTAGGACTTTCGCAGGTCGCTGATGGTATCCAGGGCACCGCGCTAGGGGCTCTACGCGGCATGTCCGACATGCGTAGGCCAACGACAATTACCCTTACCGCATATTGGGTTCTGGCACTTCCGGCATGTTATGCCTTCGGCTTTCTCTTTAACCTCGGTGCCACAGGCATTTGGCTGGGTTACACTTTGGGCCTTGTCGTCGCAGCGGTTGCGTTGCCGTTAAGGTTCTGGCGATTGACCAATGTGCCAATCAGGGCCGAGAAGAATGAATAATGGAGTCTCAGGTAACCGACCTGACCCGCCTGGATCAGTCTATCAAGGCAATTGGCCCAACCATTCGAACACTGCGCTGCAACGCACCATTCGTGGGCCGGTATTCTGAAAGCCGAAACACAGCGGCCTCGAGCGGACCGCTTTCATACCGCTATACGGCCCTATGCTGAAACCTGAAAATGCGAAAAACAGTGCTCGGATAGTGATCCAAACGAGATGGGACGTCGTATCTAATAATATGTTTCTGCAACATATTTCTGTATTCGATATGGGTGGTCTCTATGAACAAAGTGGGCGCAATACCTAAGCCTGTGCATCGCAGCGACGAGATTTACTTTCCTGATGCGTTTGCACAACCGACACCGCAAACCAGTTCTGTTTTAGTTACGGGTGCTGCGAAACGTTTAGGTCGGGCGATTGCGTTGGATTTGGCCGCGTCGGGCTGGTCCGTTGCAATTCACTACAACGGCTCTAAGGATGCTGCCGACCATCTCAAGGGTGAGATCGAAGCTTCTGGAGGGCGTGCGGAAATCGTACAGGCCGATCTTTCGATAGACGATGAAGCGTCAAAGCTCATTCAACGCGCGGAAAACCTTTGTGGCCCAATAGGTGTCTTGATTAACAACGCTTCGGTTTTTGAATGGGACGATGTATCGACGGCAACCTCGGAGTCTTTTGAAAATCACATGGGCGTGCACCTCAAATCGCCGCTGTTATTGTGCCAACACTTTGCAGATCGTTTGCCGGAACGGGCGGGCGGATCCATTGTGAATGTGATCGATTCAAGGGTGCTGAGCCCTTCGCCGCGTCACCTCACCTACACCCTGTCAAAAACAGGGCTCTGGAACCTAACTCAAATCTTGGCGGAAGAGTTTGCACCAAGAATTCGGGTCAATGCGATCGGGCCTGGCCCGATTTTGCCCGAAGCGGGCCGGACAGAAGAGCATTTTCGTGAACGCTGTTCACACCTGCCCCTCCAACGGCCTGCATCTTTGACTGAGGTATGCGAAACTGTCCGCTTTCTGATGTCCCAAAAGGCCATTACAGGACAGATGATCGCTTTGGATGGTGGGGAACACCTTACGGGCTATCGCCCTCGGCAGATGTCGTAGACTCCCTGCCCTACCCCACGTGATACAGGGATGCGAACATTCTGTGGTCGTAGCTCACCTGCTCGAATGTGCCGCCCTTTGTGAGGATCGACACCGCATCGTGGCTATGGAGCGACTCTTGGTGACTCGCGATCACTCGGAAGTCGCCGAAGGGGCTGACTTCGTCCAAGGCAGCATAAATAAGCCGTACCGCGTCTTCGACAAAGATCGGATTTGAGCCGTTTAATTCTGCGAACGCCTGTTCGTCTTCGCGCTTCACCATCACTTGGGTTTCTGTGGGAATGGCTTTCAGGCAAAGGTCCACAAGGTCTTCGACCCAAATAGTTTTGTCATCTTCAATTACCGCTGAAATTCGTGCCACGGAGCGCTGCGAATGCGGCGTCGCGATCTGCCCGCGGCTGTTTCGGGCATGTTCAGACAGCTCTAACGAACATGGGCAGGTCGACGAATAGACATAGTCGAAATGCATAATTTTCGTTGATGACTTTCCTTTACGGATCACCTCATAAGCTACGTCGTAGTACTGGTACCCCTCTAGATTGCTGCGCAAGGAGCGTTTCAGCATCGGGTAGCGAAAGCTGAGCTGCAAACGCGCATCGAAGCTTTCCAGATCATCCAGATAGGTTTTCAGGATTTGCTCTGCGGTCTCAAGATCGAATGGCGAGTCGGCATATTTGTAAAACGAGCGCATAATGCGGCTCATATTTATACCCTTCTTCGATGCTTCAAGCGAGACCGACCCAGTCACGGATGTCTCAAGTGCCAAAGACTCGCCCGAGCGCGTCCGCCATTTCAGAGGCAGGCGGAAGTTTGAAATGCCGACGTGCTGGATTGCCGTTTTGGATCCTTTGATCAGGCTCGACGGCCCGTTTTGCAGATCAGGCATGCTGGCTTTGTAGGCGTCATTGACTACAAAATTCTCGGGGTAATTGCGGTTTAAACCAATGGGGTCTTGATCAAGTGCGCGACCGAAATCGTTGTCTACCTTTGATGGTGTCGCGCGGCTGATGGCTTCCATCTTTTCTTCGCCAAAAGAGGCGCCGGTAGATGCTTTCGCGTTGTTCAACTGCTTGGGTAGCACGATCTCGTTCATGGTGATCAACTCCTTAAAGAACAAAGAGTATTACGCATCATGTCGCGTTCCGGATCACTTCATGAGGACCATAATTGTCGACGGAGAGAGAAATTATTTCTAACTTGGCTCTCGAAGAACTCCCGGCTCTGAGGGATTGCCGGAAAAGCGCGTCGAGCTGAAGTTTTTGTCTCCAGGAAAACCGCCAATCGCCAAGCTGATCCACTCGCGTGCCTCTGGAACGACGTCTTCGAGTTGTGGCAAATCGTTGACACATAAAAACTTGATCTCGGGGCTGGTCGCCTTTTGCAACAACGAACGGGTTTCAGTCGGGCATTGTCCGATCCCCTGTCCACTGACGATATGAAGGTGATCGCGGCTCGTTTCAAAAACCGCGTCTTGCGCAATGATGCATGCGTGATTGTGGAGACCTTGCGGGAGGAACTGGCTCAGATCGCGAAACCGATGTGCCACGTTTTTGCCGAAGGCTTCCCTATGTTGATCGAACAAGCGTGACATGACCGAACGCCGCAGCGGATGCACCACGTGCGCGGACGAGAACAGCCGCGTCGCCTCAAATCCCATCATGGTTGCTGCATTCAACTGCATGTAATGGTTGAATTTTGCCGGATCACGGCGCACTTCCGAACCGTTCAAAGCTTCGCTGTAGTCTACCCATTTTCCTCGTAAAATAGGAGAACTC
>JABSOU010000188.1 GCA_013215215.1 Cognatishimia sp.
GCGCAGTTTGGCATTGGCTTGTCACCTTCCGAACGGATTTCGCTCGGCTGCGGGCCTGGTGATCGCCCGATGGAGGGCATAGGCGCGGGGCATATCCCGCCAAACCAGCTTATTTCAAGCGATCAAGACATCGACCTCGACGGCGTAAAGGCACGCCTCATTCATGCGCCCGGAGAAACCGCCGACCATATGGCGGTCTGGTTGCCAGATGCGAAAATCCTGTTTCCCGGGGACAACTGGTATCATGCCTTCCCAAACCTCTATGCGATCCGTGGTACGCCTTACCGTGACTTCGCCAAATGGGCGGAAACACTAGGAAATCTTGCGGATCTCGGCGCTGAGGTTCTTGCCCCGGGTCACACACAACCGGTGTTTGGTGCGGATCGGGTGCGCGAAGTCCTTATGACCACGCGCGCGGCGATCCTGCATGTGATGCAGCACACAGCGGACGGCATGGATGCAGGGCATTCAATGGACGATATCGCGGCATCTCTGACGTTGCCGGACGACCTTGCCGACAAGCAGTGGCTTGGCGAGTTCTATGGCAAGGCCTCCTGGTCAGCGCGCGCCTTCGCGACGGGTACTCTGGGCTGGTATGACGGCAACCCGACGCATTTGGGCACACTGTCCTCGGTCAAACGCGCACAGCACATGGCAGATTTGGCGGGCGGTGTGGAAGCACTATTCGAACAAGCCAAGCAAACGCAGGATCTGCAATGGCGGCTCGAGCTTTGCGATCACCTGATCGCATTGGGAGCACCAGCGCAGGGTCTCAAGGCCGACACGATGGTGACAATGGCCGAGACCGAAATCAACGCTACCGCACGCAACACCTATCTTTGGGAAGCAAAAAAACTCCGCGAAGGAGAAACCTCATGAGCGACACAAGCCTGATCAAACGCCTTGGCGACAGCCTCGCTTTTGTTTTCACTCTGGTCATTCTGCTCTACGCAGCCTCAGGCCCGATGTCGGAATTCGTGCGTTGGGTGATTGAGGCCACCACACCGGATTTCGAAGAGCTGTCACGCCGCGATCAAAGGATGTTGTTCCGCGAGCACTGGCTCGGCGCGGGGTTCCGCAGCTTTGAGCAAGGGTTTTTGCTGCCCACTGGCCTGATCCTCGGGCTACCTTTGTTGTTTGCCTTCGTAATTTCCTATCTTGGCGTCGCAGACACACCGAATTGGGCCCGCTGGTTGGGCGCCGCTTTATCCGCAGGCGTTTTGTTCTTCTGGATCGCGGGGCTCTTTGCCGTCGATGGAGGCGCGTTGCCCTCAGCAAACCCGCAGGATTTCATCCTCTTTCCACTGGCCACGGCCCTAGTGCTGTTTCTGACCTGGCGCATGTTTGGCACCTTTATCGTCGGTTTCTGCCTCTTTTGGGTGGTCTATTTCTTCATCCGCGGAGCCTTGCCAGATTGGACAGGGATCCTCGCAGGATCGGAGTCCAGCTTTTCGCAAAGCATGCGCTCGATGGTGTTGAATTTCTGGGCGCAGACGGGAGGCATGTTCGGGCAACCGCTTCAAGTTGTGTCCGGTAACGTCTTGATTTTCATTGTGTTCGGAGCCGTCCTTATGGCCAGCGGGGCAGGCGGTTTGCTGATGAAGATCGCCAACCGCCTGACCGGTCGCTTCACAGGCGGCGCGGCGCATGCGGCGGTGGCAAGCTCTGCGCTCTTTGGGACGCTCAGCGGGGCTGCGATTTCCAATGTGGTCTCCACGGGCGTCATGACCATTCCGGTCATCAAGAAATCCGGTTTCAAACCAGCCTTCTCTGCTGCGGTCGAGGCCGCTGCGTCGACGGGTGGGCAGGTCATGCCTCCGGTCATGGGCGTCGTGGCCTTCTTTGTCGCGGGCCAAATCGGTCTGGAATACCGCTACATCGTGGTTGCCGCGATTGTCCCTGCGGCCTTCTTCTATCTGGGCACCTTTATGACCGTCTATTTCGAGGCGCGTCGCCAAGGTGTCGGCCCGCTGCCTGCCGAAGATCGCCCAAAGCTGAGCTCAAGCGAGCTTGTGCAATGTCTGGTGTTCATCATACCCCTCGGCGTGCTGAGCTACTTCCTCTTCGCGCAACCCTCTGTTCAGAAAGCAGGGTTCTATGGCTTCGTTGTTGCATTGGCTTGCGCGCTCATCCTGTTCAAAGGGTTCCGCAACTGGCCGAGCATCTATCAGGCCTTTGTCAGTGCAGGGCGGATGTCGGCAGCGATCATCATTATTGTGGCCGCGATTGGCCTGATCGTTGGGCTTATCCAAGTCTCAGGTTTCAGCGGGCGTCTCTCACTCTTGCTCGCGCAGCTTGCCAGTGGACCTCTGTTCTCGACGCTGATCGTCGTCGCCTTGGGGGCTATTGTTCTGGGGATGGGCCTGCCACCGGGCGCGACCTATTTCATCATCGTGATCGCGCTGAGTTCCGGTATCGACGCAGTGGGTATTCCGCCCCTGACGCTGCACCTGTTCGTTGTGTTCTTTGCGGTGATATCAACAGTCACACCGCCGGTGGCCTTAGCTGCCTTTGCCGCCGCACCAATCGCCGGCGCTGACCCTGTTCAAACCGGGTTCCAGGCCGCTCGCTTGGCGCTGGCAGGCTTCCTGATCCCCTTCGTCTTTGTCTATCACCCAGCGGTTCTTTATCAGCTGCAAATCCTGTTCGTTTGGTTTGGTGGAGACCTGCCAAGCTCCAAGGCCATGATCGACATCGCGACGGTCTTCTGGCTGGATCTGGGGTGGATCATCTTTGCCTTCACCCTCGCCATCTGGCTTCTGAGTTCTGCTCTCACAGGGTTTGAAAAGAACAAGCTCAACGGTCTTGAACGCCTGCTGCGCGTGGCCGTCGGTTTCCTCGTGCTGGTTCCCAGCATGATCATCGCAATCCCAGCGGCCTGCACCGGTCTGGGCCTTGTCATCTTGCATCGGTTCTTAGGAGGAGAGCCGTCGCCAGTGGACGTAAAATCTTCATGAAACGCAAATATTTAACGGGAGGAACTTCATGCGTTTGACACTTACTGCACTTACGACAAGTCTCGCTTTGGCATCCTTTGCCCAAGCCCAAGAGACGACCCTAAAAATGGCCACGATCGCCCCAAGTTTGGGGCAGGCCGTCACGATGGCGACCTTCGCCAATGTGGTCACAGATAACCTCGACAATATCGCGATTGAGGTCTCAGGCGGCGGCGCGGCGACGGTTCATATGATGGAAGTTGCCCGCGGCAACCTCGACATGTCTATGACCAGCCCGGTCGTCTACAACCTGATGGCGGCGGGCAAAGCCATGTACGCCAAACAGGCCGAAGCACCAGAGCTTAGCAAAAACCTGTCCCTGCTGATGTGGTTCCCCTATGGCGCCTATCACTTCGCAGTGCGCGCCGACAGCGACATCGAAGTTCTGGATGACCTTGAAGGTGCATCGGTCTTTTTGGGTCCTCAGGGCGGCGGCGCCTATAACGCGGCGCGCGGGTGGATTGAATCCACAACCGGGTTGGTTGCGGGCGAAGACTATGACGCGATCAAAGCCAACTGGCAGACAGGCTTTCAGGCTTTTCTCGATGGCAAGATCGACGTCTATGTGAACGGCTGTCTCGACCCATGCGGTAACTTCATTCAATTCACCGAAACCGAGGACCTGCGGTTCATCGGCCCTGAGGATGATCAGGGCGAAGCCGTAGAAAAATTCCTCGGCAAATGGCGCTATCGTGGCAATATAGAACCGGGTCTTTATGGTGGTCAAAAGAACGAAAACACCGTGATCTCGTTTGACACCGCTGTCGGTATCGGCGTGCGAGGCGATTTGGACGAAGAGACCGTCTATCTGCTGACCAAGACCTTTTGGGACAATATCGAACAGGTGACCTCTGATGCGCCCTGGGCCAAGGCGTTGGACATCAACTTTGCGGCGTCTAAACGCGGGTTGATGGAGCTTCACCCGGGTGCCGCGCGCTATTACAAAGAAGTTGGCGCAATGTAGTTTAAAAGTTTGAGGGCAGGGCCTTAAGTCCTGCCCTTATTCACCGCGACCAGATAGTCGAGAATGCGTCGCGTCAATTGCTTTTGCGGGCCACTGTCGGGCCAAACTGCATAAACCCCAAGATCAGGTAATTTCCAATC
>JABSOU010000189.1 GCA_013215215.1 Cognatishimia sp.
TCAAAAGAGACCGGCAACATGATGGTTGTGGTCTCTTTGATCGGCGTGGCTGGTTTTGCGCTGCAATGGCAGATGCCTCAGATGGTGGATGCGCTTTCATCGCTCATCGATCAATCTGGCACCATTCACATCGGCAGCAACAGCGCGGGCGTTAACGATCTTGGCGAGATCTTTTGGGATTTTGTTCTACGGGTTTCGACCGCGATTATGCCGGTGTTTGGATTGATGCTGGTCGGCGCGATTTTCGGCGTGTTGATCCAAGGCGAAACCGTTGTGGCCGCCGAGCGGATCAAGCCAAAACTCTCGAAAATCTCTTTGATCGGCGGGATTAAGCGCCAGTTTTCGGCCAATACCTTTGTCGAGTTCATCAAGAGCCTCGTGAAAGTCCTTGTGGTCGGAGGTCTTGCCCTCTGGGTCACCGATGGTGCGGTGCGCGCGATCTGGCAAACACCGGGGTTTTTGCCGGAATACCTGCCGGGTTATATGGCCGACGCCGCGCGCAAACTCTTGATCGCTGCTGCCATCTTTCTCGTACCTGTCGCGATCCTCGACATCCTCTGGCAACGCTTTAACTGGCGCTACAAACAGATGATGTCGATCAAAGAAGTCCGCGACGAGATGAAGGAATCCGAAGGCGATCCCTTGATCCGAGGCAAACGCGCCGCCCTACGCCGGCAACGCGCCCAACAGCGGATCGCGGCCTCTGTGCCGAAGGCCGATGTCATCCTGACCAACCCGACCCACTTTGCGGTCGCGTTGAAATACGAACTCGGCGAGGACGTCGCCCCGGTTTGCGTCGCCAAAGGCACAGATTTGATGGCACGTCAGATCCGCCTCATCGCCCATGAGCATGAAATTCCGATTCTGGAAAACAAACCACTGGCCCGCACGCTCTATGACGTGGTCGAAATTGACGACCCGGTTCCGGTCGAACATTGGGAAGTGGTCGCCGAGATCATCAGCTTTGTCATGGCGCTGAAAACCGACCCAACGCGCACGCCGCCAATAGGATCGTCTCTGCGCGAGGATCCTGAATAGGGGTCGCAAACTGCGATTGACGTCGCTTTTCAGCACTCAGCACGAAAATTCCGGCTTAGGCTAAAACGAACCTTAGCCCGGAGCTTGCGATGAAAATCACCCGTATCCGCGTCTTTAAAACGCCGCTTCCCTACGTAGACGGGGCCTATGCATGGGGTGCTGGCAACGCGATTGAGGTCGCGATGGCCTCGGTCGTGGTGATCGACACGGATGCAGGGTTGCAGGGCTGTGGGGAATTCACACCCTGCGGCGAGAACTACATGGTCGCGCATTCCGAAGGCGTCGAAGCCCTTGCGAAACTGGTGGCCCCTAAACTGTTGGGTGAAGACCTACGGCAACTCGGCCTAATCGAGCAAACTCTGGATCACACGGTGCAGGGACATGGCTATGCCAAAGCACCTTTTGATGCGGCGTGCTGGGACATTTTGGGCAAGGCGACGGATCAGCCGGTCTGGATGCTCCTCGGGGGCAAACTCACGGATGGCGCACCGATGTATCGGGTGGCACCCCAACGGTCGACCGAGGAAACCATTGCCGAACTCGACCGTCATCGCGCCGCAGGCTATCGTCAGTTTCAGATCAAAGTCGGCGCGGATTGGCAGACGGACATTGATCGCATTCGCCAAACGGTCCCTCTGCTGAAACCCGGCGAAAAAGCCATGGCGGATGCCAACCAAGGCTGGCGCGTCGACAACGCGATCCGCCTTGCCCGCGCCACTAAGGATCTTGATTTCATCCTCGAGCAGCCCTGCCGTACTTACGAAGAATGCCAGCAAGTGCGCCGCGTGGCGGAACAACCCATGAAGCTCGATGAATGCCTCACCGGGATGCACGCGGCCCAAAGGATTGTGGCTGATCGCGGGGCGGAAATCTGTTGTCTCAAAATCTCAAACCTTGGTGGCCTCAGCAAAGCCCGCCGCGTGCGCGATTTCCTGATCGACAACCGCATCCCCGTCATCAGCGAAGACACTTGGGGAGGGGAAATCACCTCCTCGGTTGTTGCCCATTTCGCGGCCTCGACGCCTGAGGAATATCTGCAGAACACGACAGACCTAATGAACTACAACACAAGGTCCACGGGCATCGGCGGACCCATTTCCAGAGACGGCAAGCTCTATGCCACCGACACGCCCGGCCTTGGGGTCACCCCTGGTTTCGAAAGCCTGGGTGCCGCGGTCTTTGATACCGGAGAGACAGCATGAAAATCATAGCCATAACCGTTTTCCACAGCGATCTGCCGCTCGAGCACCCCTATTGGCTCTCAGGTGGTCGCCTGAAATTCGAAGTCCTCGACGCAACCTTCGTCAAAATTGAAACCGATGCGGGCATCACTGGTTGGGGCGAAGGCACGCCTTGGGGGCATACCTATGTCCCCGCCCACGGACCGGGCATTCGCGCAGGCATAGAGACCATGGCCCCTTTTGTTATAGGCCTCGACCCACGGCGGGTTTTGGACGTGGAACGCGCAATGGATCTTTCTTTGCCGGGGCATCTTTACGCCAAATCGCCGATCGATATGGCCTGCTGGGACATCGCGGGACAGGCGGCGGGCCTGCCGATTGCAGACCTTATGGGTGGCGGATCCCGCACCCCGCGTCCGATTGCGTCTTCTGTCGGGGCCAAAACCGTCGAGGAAACCCGCGCCGTCATCGACCGATATCGGCAACGCGGGTATATCGCCCATTCTGTGAAGATCGGCGGAGACGTCGACCGCGATATCGCGCGTATTCGCGACGTCGAAGACATCCGCAAGCCTGGCGAAATCGTGCTCTATGACGTCAATCGTGGCTGGACCCGCCAACAGGCGCTGCGGGTCATGAGCGCCACCGAAGACCTGAATGTCATGTTCGAACAACCCGGAGAGACGCTCGACGACATCGCGGCGATTTCGCAAAAGCACGCAGGACCGGTGAGCGTGGACGAAAGCCTCGTCACGCTCCAAGACGCCACCCGCATCGCCCGCGACGGGATCGCCGAGATATTTGGCATCAAACTCAACCGCGTCGGCGGGCTTACCAAGGCCGCCCGTATGCGCGACGTCGCTTTGGCGCATGGGATTGATATGTTTGTCATGGCCACTGGTGGCTCAGTTTTGGCCGACACTGAAGCCCTCCATTTGGCGGCGACAATCCCAGATCACAACTGCCACGCGGTTTGGGCCTGTCAGGACATGATCACTCTGGACATCGCACCGGGGCAGGGGCCTCGGAATGTGGATGGACATTTGCACCTACCTGAAACGCCGGGCCTTGGCGTTCACCCAGACGAAAACCTGCTGGGTGATCCCATCGCGCGCTATACGTAATTGCCGCAAGAACCGGATTGTGGGACCTATCGCGGCCCCATAGTCTCGCGCCATGACGACACCAACTAAGCTCGACCTAACCTCCAGCCTGCTTTTGCTTGCCCTCGCCTCTGTCTGGGGCGGGTCGTTCTTTTTTGCAGAGATCGCGCTGACCGAAGTTCCGCCCCTGACGATCACCCTGCATCGCGTGTTCTGGGCCGCGCCGCTCCTGCTGATCGTGGTTCGGATCGCAGGCATTCCCTTGCCGAGAGACCCCCGCATCTGGGGCGCCTATCTGGTCATGGGCGCGCTGAACAACGCCATTCCCTTTTCCCTGATCTTTTGGGGGCAAAGCCAGATCGACAGCGGGCTGGCGTCGATCCTGAACGGCACAACAGCGATGTTTGGTGCGGTGGTGGCGGGGCTTTTGCTCAAGGACGAGCCGCTTACACCGAACAAACTGGCAGGCGCAGGGCTGGGGCTGATCGGCGTGGGCCTTATCATGGGTCCAGACGCGCTCCTTGGATTTAACCTCGCCAATCTGGCTCAACTCGCCATTCTGGCTGGGTCTTTGTCCTATGCTGTCGCAAGCGTATGGGGCAAAGCCGCGCTCGCCGCGCAGCCGCCTCTGATGAACGCCTGCGGCATGGTGATTGGTAGTACAGTCTTGATGATCCCAATCGTTTTAATCGTCGACGGGCCGCCCAGTTTCGACCTGTCCCCGTCAGTTTGGTCAGCACTTCTGGG
>JABSOU010000190.1 GCA_013215215.1 Cognatishimia sp.
CTATAAATCAGATCAGGTTCACGTGCCTGCCTTGCTGGATAGGTTGGGCCAATGAACAATACGATCCTGTTTGAGCCTCTGATTTCTTGGCAAATCCTGTATGTTTTGGCGGCAGCCCTGGCTTTGGTAGTCGCTTTTGCAGCTTGGCGTGGCCTTTCTGGTTGGGCATTGCGGGCGTTGGGGACGCTGGCGATATTGGCCGCTTTGTCTGGCCCGGTTTTGCATCGCGAAGATCGCGCGCCTTTGTCCGATATTGTTCTCCTGATTGAAGACGCTTCCGCCAGCCAGTCGCTTGGAAAACGCCAAGGTCAAACGGCCGAAGCAATGGCCGCTTTGGAGCAAAGCCTGACCGCGCGTCGCAATACAGAAGTGCGCCGGATTACTCTGAATGATGGCGAGGGCGACGCGGGCACCGAGCTTATGAACAGCATATCCCAAGCTCTGGCGCGCGAACCCGCTGGGCGCGTTGCCGGGATCATCGCTGCGACCGATGGCGTTGTGCACGACATGCAGGCGGCGCCCGTTTTACCCGCACCACTCCACATCCTGCAAACCGGACAATCAGACGATTGGGATCGCCGCATTCTGGTGCGCAATGCGCCTGCCTTTGGCATTCTTGGTGAGCCGATCACATTGACACTGCGCGTTGAGGACACGGGTGCGGCCCCGGTCGGAGATCTTGCACCGCTGCAAATCTCCATTGATGGCGCCGCGCCTTTGGACTTCACCATTCCCATCGGCGAAGACATCGAAGTGCCGCTGACGCTGACGCATGGCGGACGCAATGTGATCCAATTCACGGTACCCACCGCCGAAACAGAGCTGACGGATCGCAACAACACGGCGCTTATTCAAATCAACGGCGTGCGTGACAGGCTGCGGGTACTTTTGGTCAGCGGAGAGCCGCATCCCGGTGGCCGCACCTGGCGCAATTTGCTGAAGTCAGACAGCTCTGTGGACCTTGTACATTTCACCATCTTAAGGCCACCTGCCAAACAGGATGGCGTTCCCGTGGACGAGTTGTCCCTGATCGCTTTCCCAACCCGAGAGCTGTTTCTGCAAAAGATCGAAGACTTCGATCTAATTATCTTTGACCGCTACAAACGACGCGGAATCCTGCCCTCTGCCTATCTTGATAATGTTGTGCGCTACGTCGAGGACGGTGGCGCGGTTTTGGTCGCCGCGGGTCCTGATTTTGCCTCAGCCGAGAGCATTTACCGATCTCCGCTCGCCCAAATCCTGCCTGCAGGTCCCACGGCCCTCGTGATCGAAGACCCCTATGTGCCGCTCATTAGCGACATCGGCGCGCGCCATCCTGTGACGGCAGGGCTTCCGAATGCGGGCGGCTGGGGCGAATGGCTACGGCTTGTCGATGTTGCACCCGAAAGCGGCCATGTGGTGATGACGGGTGCCGGGGATCGTCCGCTGTTGGTTCTAGATCGCAAAGGTGAAGGCCGGGTCGCGCTTTTGGCGTCTGATCAGGCATGGCTCTGGGCGCGGGGATACGACGGGGGTGGACCTCAGCTTGAATTGCTACGTCGCCTGGCACATTGGATGATGGGCGAGCCGGAGCTCGAAGAAGAGTCTCTGTCGGCGCAGGCCAACGGTCAAACGATGCAGATCATCCGTCGATCTTTGTCAGAGGAGGTGGGAGAGGTTGAGATCGTGACGCCTTCGGGCGACACCGAGGTCTTGGCCTTAACAGAGCAGTCTCCAGGGCGATTTGAAGCGCGCTATCAGGGGGCGGATATCGGCCTTTACCGGCTGCGCAATGGCGATCAAGAGGCGGTGATTGGCCTGGGCCCCGCCGCGCCACGAGAATTCGCGCAGGTGATCGCGACGTCGGCAATTGTACAGCCAGCCGTCGATCAGCTACGCGGCGGCGTGCATCGCTTGGAAGACGGTTTGCCGAGCATTCGCAATGTGCGATTGGGCAGGCCCGCGAGCGGGCGCAACTGGATTGGGCTCGTGCCACGCGAGGCCTTTGAGGTGCAGAGCGTGGCGCGTATTTCCTTGATGCCAGCTTGGTTGGTTCTGTTGATCATCTCTGCCTTTGTTATCGGCGGCTGGCTGCGGGAAGGACGTCGTTAATGCCTCTCATCTAACCGGAAACTTTAAAAGTTTCCGACGCCGATTTCTTTCAAAGAAATCGATTGCAAGAGCGCCATTGGAAATAACGGTTCAAACCGCTGCCTCGACAAGGTAAGACCCCAGTATTCCAAGAGCAGGAGCCTATCGCATGACCACCCCGAAACCCGTTGTTTTATGCATCCTGGATGGCTGGGGGATCAGCGACAGCAAAGAGGGCAATGCGCCCCTATTGGCAGACACGCCCACGATGGATGCGATGATGGCAACCTGCCCATCCGCGACCTTGATCACCCATGGGCCGGATGTGGGCCTACCTAGCGGTCAGATGGGCAACTCCGAAGTCGGGCATACCAATATCGGCGCAGGTCGCGTTGTCGCGATGGATCTGGGTCAAATCGATCTCGCGATTGAGGATGGCTCGTTTTTCGACAACCAAGCAATCCTTGATTTCGCGACACAGCTGAAATCCACCGGCGGCACAGCGCACCTAATGGGCCTGATCTCAGACGGAGGCGTTCACGGCCACATCACCCATATCCTTGCTGCAATCAATGCGCTTGTGGACCAAGGCGTTCCGGTGGTTTTACACGCGATTGCTGATGGCCGTGATGTCGCACCGCAGTCGATAGAGTCCTACCTTGATGCCTTGCACGCAGGCCTTCCCGAAGGCGCGCGGATTGGCACGCTCACGGGGCGCTATTTCGCAATGGACCGCGACAACCGCTGGGAGCGTGTGTCCAAAGCCTATGACGCCATGATCCACGGCCAAGGCCTTTCGGCGGCCAACATCGAAACCGCCATCAGCGAAGCCTATGGCCGTGACGAAAGCGACGAATTCATCCAGGCCACAGTTTTGGGTGGCTACGAAGGCGCAAAAGACGGCGACGGTATTTTTTGCCTGAACTTCCGCGCCGACCGTGCGCGGGAAATCTTGGCGGCGATGGGCAAGCCCGGGTTCGCCGATTTCGACATCGGCGCGCGGCCCAACCTCACCATGCTGGGCATGGTTGACTACTCCGACGACCACAAAACCTATATGACCTCGGCCTATCCCAAGAAAGAGATCGTCAACACGCTCGGCGAATGGGTCGCCAATCAGGGCAAAACCCAGTTCCGTCTGGCAGAAACCGAGAAATACCCGCATGTGACCTTCTTCCTGAATGGGGGCGAGGAAACCCCCTCAGAGGGCGAAGATCGCTATATGCCCAAGTCTCCCAAAGTCGCGACCTACGATCTGCAACCCGAGATGTCCTCGGCCGAAGTGACCGAGAAATTCGTCGGTGCAATCAAAGCAGGCTACGACCTGATCGTCACCAACTACGCGAACCCTGATATGGTTGGTCACACCGGCGATCTGAATGCTGCAATGGCGGCTTGCACTGCCGTCGACGCTGGCCTGAAAGCTGTCCAAGAAGCCCTTATCAAAGCAGGTGGCACGATGATCGTCACCGCCGACCACGGCAATTGCGAAGTCATGATCGATCCCGTCACCAAAGGCCCGCATACCGCGCATACCACCAACCTCGTGCCTGTCATTCTGGTCAATGGCCCCGAAGGCGCGACGCTGAAAGCGGGTCGTCTGGCGGACCTCGCGCCAAGCCTGCTGGATTTGATGGGCCTGCTTCAGCCCGAGGAAATGACCGGAGAGAGCCTTATTCAGCGATGAAACTGACCGCGCTTCTTCTTTCGCTGTCTCTCACAGCCTCCGCGGCCATCGCCCAAAGCGATGCGGCCAGCGAGGCACGTGACGCAGCGCGCGACCTGGAAGAAGCGGCCGTTGCCTTGCAACAGGCAGAAAGCTCTCGCAACCGGATCAAAGCGCTTACGCAGGTCGTGCAATCCTATGAAGACGGTCTAGCCGCCCTCCGCGAGGGTCTGCGCCGCGCGGTGATCCGACAGCAACGCCT
>JABSOU010000191.1 GCA_013215215.1 Cognatishimia sp.
AGAAAAAGGCTAAGTTTCTTTTTCATTTAAATCATTGAAAAGCCTCCGATTTTTCGGGGGCTTTTTCTTTTTTTGAAAAAAGTTTGGGAATGCGGGAATAAAATCCGCCTCCGTTCGTAAGTGAAGTATCCGCTGCATGAACGCAGCCCAGTTTTTACTTAGGAGCCCAAACAATGAACCGTTTTTTGATTATTGCGACTGCCGCTGCTTTGTCCGTCACCGCCTGCACCTCTTATGCAGCGGGCCATGGCCACAAGGACGTCAAATTGTCTGACGCAGGCTATTTCACCGATGGCCACGACATGACGCTCTATACCTTTGACAAGGACGACGCTGGCAAATCCAACTGCAACGCTGGCTGCGCCAAAGCATGGCCTCCGCTGATCCTTGAGGGCAAAGCAGACGCACTGCCAGAGGGCTTCAGCGTGATTTCCCGCAAAAACGGCGATCAACAGGTAGCTTATAACGACCAACCGCTGTACCTCTGGGTACAAGACAAGAAGCCTGGTCAAACGACAGGCGACGGCGTCGGAGGCACCTGGCACATCGCAAAGCCTTAATCGGCTTTGCAGGCGGGCAGCTTCCCCGGGCCGCTCGCCGCCCTTTTACGGAGGCCCTTTATGGCCACATTTGATGCGCAGCTAAAGGAGTCGCTCCCGCACCTATGGAGGTATGGGTTTTCGCTGACCCGCGCGCATCACCAGACAGATGATCTGGTCCAGGACACGGTCGAAAGAGGCATTCTCAAACGCTCCCTGTGGGACGCGCTGCACCCTCTCAGGCCATGGCTTATGAAAATCGAACTCAACATCTTTCGTGACAAATACCGCGCCCAAGCGCGCGCAGGAAGTGGCGATGGAGGATGATTTCGATATCGGCGCGGATGATCGCACAATCGAGGCCCGCTCAGAGCTGCGGGCTGTGATGAAACGCATGAACGACCTGCCCGATGAGCAACGCCAACCGCTGTTGCTGGTCTCGATTGGCGGTCTCAGCTATGCGCAGGCTTCTGAGGTGCTGGACGTTCCGATCGGGACGATTATGTCTCGGATATCGCGGGCGCGGGCGTTTTTGAACAAAGAGGCGGCCCCTCAGGTGCCTGGCATTCGGAGCGCGACATGACGGACTATCGCAACATAGAAGAGAAGATCAGCGCTTATCTGGACAATCAGATGTCTGAGGCGGATCGCGCAGCGTTTGAAGTCGAGATGGATGGGGACCCAGAGTTGGTTGCCCGGATCGAGAGATGGTCGGCAACCGATCAGCTTTTTGCATCGTCCATCCCAACGCCGTCTGATGCCCATTTGGATGCTCTGCTATCGGCAAGCTCGGCAGCCAATACCAATCGATGGCCCGGCCTGCGGATCGCCGCCATGCTCGCCGTCTTCGCCTTCGGCGGGGTGGGGGGCTATGGCCTCAGCCAATTCACGACAAACCCGCAAACTACGATCATTGTGCAGGCCACTATGGGCGCAACCAACTCTCACCGCGTTTTTGCGGCCGAGAAACGTCATGCGGTCGAAGTGACGGCGGATGAAACCGAGCACCTACAGACTTGGCTTGCAGATCGGATGGGCCGTGAAATGACGGTGCCCAACCTTTCGGCCTTTGGTCTGACCTTCCTAGGCGGACGCATGCTGCCCTTTGATGACCGTGCGGCGGCGCAATACATGTATGAAACCGCCGACGGCAAACGCGTGACCCTTTTCATGACCCGCTTGGATCAGGACGAGAACACCGACGTGCAGGTACTCGAAGACCAAGGGCTGACGTCCCTGAGGTGGCAAAGCGGCGAATGGGTGTTCATTCTGACTGCGCCTCTGGCACAGCAGCAAATGGCCCCCATGCAGGTCGAAGTGCGAGATACGTTGCTTTAAACCAGTGCGCTTAAAAAGCTATGCACCTAGCGCATAGCGGCCTGACGGCATTGGCGATTGTTGCAGATCCCTCAAAGGGTTAAATTCTTCATCAAGTGGAGGAGAGATAACCAATGACCGGATGTCCGGTCTTCGTATGAAGGATTGATTTCATGGCAAACGCTGTCTCCGTCGCCCTATCCGCAAACCCAGTCGTCGCTTACGTGCGCTCCGCTATCTCTTCCCTGCAAGAGTATCTGGCACGTCGTTCCGAATACAACAAAACCGTCTCCGAGCTGCAGTCTCTGAGCAACCGTGAACTGTCGGATCTGGGCATCTCGCGCGCGTCTATCTCTAGCATTGCTTACGAGCACGCTTATCTCAAGTAATCGGGCCACCACTCCCCAAAAATCTAAGTCGCCCTCACGTCGTCGGGGGCGATTTTGTTTTTAAAAGCAGGCTTCCATCGGGATTGAGTGAGGTTTGTCGACCATCCGCCTTAGCCTTGCATTTTCTGCATAGTGCTACAGCGGGAATGTGCGTTGTTTGGGCGCTAACATGGCGCTATCTGGAACGTGTCAAAAGGACAAACACAAGATTGCCGGAAAATACGTTCCGGTCCGAAACAAAGGAAATTATCATGGCACAGGCCATCACAAACATCGAAACAGATTTTGGCTTTGCACGTCGCGTGCAGGCTTTCATTGCAACCTATCGCGAAGCGCGCCTCGAGCAGCAGAAGTTCAATGAAACTTTCCGTGAGCTCAACGGTCTAAGCGACCGCGAACTGGCTGACATCGGCATCCGCCGGGGCGACATCGAAGACATCGCCCGCGCACATGTTGCAGGCAAGTAAGACCACCACTCACGGTTCAAAGAACGCTCTCAAATCTGAGGGCGTTTTTTTGTGCCTTGGCTATTCCGAAAGATGGACCCAGGTCTTTAGGTCGATAGGGATTGTTTCGCAGCTCGCTAAAACAAGATCGCGCGCAACAAACGGCCCCGCACGTCGGCTCTCGGGAGCGCTCGCAAGGCAAAGATCCGGGTCAGCAGCTAGCCGCAGTTCCGCCGTGTCTGACCACGTAAACACCTGACCCGCGCCACCTGCGCAACGGGTCAGCGCAGATCCCTCTGAAACATCAAGGCAAAGGTCGTCAAGAGTGGCGGATTTGATCTGCCCCTGATCGTCATGCATGAACTGTACATCCCCGCCGCGAGGCTTGCAGGAATGCAAATGCGCCCGATCAGACAGGCCGCGCCCGACGGTATCCAAACAATATCCCAGCGCGTCTGGCTCATCCAAATTGTCGGCCAGATACAAAACCGGCGCGGGCGTTTGCAGCGCCGGACTCTCGGCCAGAGCCGCTACCGGCAACATGGCGCATAGGGCGATAGAAACTACTTTCATGTCGATCTCCTCAGATGGTCAGAGATTAAACGGCGCACGCGACAATTTCCGTCGCGCGACCTGTGGCTTATGGACGGTTCCATTAAAGCAGCCCACGCTTGCATTGGTCAAAACGAAGGTCTATACGCCCCCAGTGGCGTTTCGCGTCACAGAATCAACAATCAAGAAAAGCCGTGTTTGGCCCGCTTACGCTTCAGGGGTCAGTTCCGGCAAAGGAGAAGCGATATGAAACTGCACGAGTTGCGTGACAACCCAGGTGCCGCCAAGAAACGTATGCGCGTTGGCCGTGGTCCGGGTTCCGGCAAAGGTAAAATGGGTGGCCGTGGTATCAAAGGCCAAAAATCCCGTTCCGGTGTTGCAATCAACGGTTATGAAGGCGGCCAAATGCCTTTGTACCAACGTCTGCCTAAACGTGGCTTCAACAAGCCAAACCGCAAGGCATTCGCTGTTGTAAACCTGGGCCTGATCCAGAAATTCATCGACGACAAGAAGCTGGACGCCAAAGCGACCATCACAGAAGAAGCACTGGTTGCTTCCGGTCTGGTCCGCCGCGTGAAAGACGGCGTTCGCGTTCTGGCGAAGGGCGATATTTCCGCGAAAGTTGCTATTGAAGTGACCGGCGCATCCAAATCTGCCGTTGAAGCTGTTGAAAAAGCGGGTGGCTCTCTGACAGTCACATCCGCGGCAGCAGCTGAATAAGAGGTTGTGAGCGGGCAAT
>JABSOU010000192.1 GCA_013215215.1 Cognatishimia sp.
TCCTTGCCGACGATGTTGCGCAACAACTATTCGCCAGAACTGGCGACGGGTGTGATCGCGGCTTCAGGCACCTTAGGGCAGATCATTCCACCTTCCATCGTGATCGTTCTGCTGGGAACCTTGGCAGGCGACCTCTATTCCGCGGCGCAAGAAACCCGCGCACAGGTCGCTGGCTGCTCGGACGCGTTGACCTTCCTCGGAGAACCGGCGGTTCTCTCGGTCGGCACGTTGTTCCAATCAGCGCTCATTCCGGGCATCATGCTGGCCTTCCTCTATGCGGCCTATGCCTTTGGCTATGCTTTGATGAACCCGTCCAAAGCGCCAGCTGTCACCTTTGACAGCGACGGCAACGAAGTCATCACCCGCAATGAAGGTCTGATCTGGTTCCTTGGTGTGCCAGCGGCCCTGATCGGCGGTGCGATCCTCTTGTCATCCGTCAATGTGATCGGAAGCCAGACGATCGTTGTGGACAGCTTCTCGGATCGTGGTGAGGCAGCCTCCTTGCGGACCACCGTGTCTGACGAGTGTAAAGCTTCGATGATCGATCTGCATGGTCAGTTGGCTTGGGACGAAGCGGTTGCACAACAGGCGGCGATTGATGCGCAGGGCGGTCTGGAGGAATCCACCAAGTTGACCGACGAAGAACGCGCGGCGATCTTTGCGGAACGTGTAGACGCGGCCGCGCCGATTGGCTCGGGTATCGCGACGCTGGTGGTCCTCTTTGCTCTGGTTCTGACGACAGCACGCGGTGTTGCGCCAAGTGCGGATCCTCGCCGGCTCTACATCGGTCTGGCCGGTGGCGCGTTGATGTTCCTTGTGGATCTTCTCTTGATCACGCCAACGACCAGTGCGGGCGCGACCGTGATCCTGATGGTGATCCCATTTGGTATCATGATCTATGGCATAACCTATGCAGGCGGCCTCCTGTCCAAGAATGAACTCTTGCGCGTGGTGTTCCCACCGCTGGTTCTGATCGTGGCGGTGCTTGGGTCCATCCTTGGTGGTATCACCAACCCAACACCAGCCGCGGCGCTTGGGGCAGGGGGAGCCTTGTTGCTGGCGGCCTATCGTCGTCTGGCGGATGAGGAGAAATCCGGCAAGCTGATCATCTGGGCGAGCTTCTCGATCATTGTGATGATCCTCATTGGCATCAACTTTGATCTGCGCATAAACCAGCCTGAGGTGGCCTTTGAAAGCTATGTGGCCTTCTTTGCAGCCTATGGTGCCTATCTCTTCTCGATGTTCGGCATCCTCTACAGCTGCTACGTGCTGCTGCGGGGCAAAGTGCTAAGCCCCATCGTGCGGGAAACGGCCAAGGTGACTTCGATGGTCTTTACCATCCTCATCGGGTCGCAGCTTTTGAACCTGGTGGTGATCTCCTTTGGCGGCGAGCACTATATCCAGCAGTTCCTCAAAAGCTTTGACAACGAGCTGACGGTCTTCCTGATCGTGATGCTGGTGCTCTTCGTGCTGGGCTTCGTGCTCGACTTCCTCGAGATCATCTACATCGTGATCCCGATTGTTGGGCCGGTCATCTACGGTGGCACGTTTGATCCGAAATGGGTGACGATCATGGTTGCTGTGAACCTGCAGACCTCGTTCCTGACGCCACCGTTTGGCTTTGCGCTCTTCTACCTGCGTGGGGTCGCGCCAAGCTCGGTAACAACGGGTCACATCTATCGCGGGATCATACCGTTTGTGTTGATCCAGGTCGCGGGTCTAGCGCTCTTGTGGTTCTTCCCATCGATCGTGACGATCCTGCCGGATCTGATCGGACGCTAAGACCCAGCAGCAATGACAAAAAGAAAGGCCCCCAACTTGGGGGCCTTTTCTTTGGCGGCGGCTTACTTGCGAATATTGGGATCGGGCAGCGCGATATTAGAGACCTGCTGCGCGATGGATTCTGATGCCCCACGCCGATGCAGGCCATCGTCGTCTTTGACAGCATCGTAGGGCTGCCACCTATTGTCGGTGAATATCTCAAGCCCCGAGAAGCGCGCCTTATAGTCCATCTTGGTGGACCCCGGCACCCAATAGCCCAAATAGACATAGGGCAGGCCAACGTCGCGCGCGATGTAGATGTGATCGAGGATCAGGAATGTGCCAAGGCTCTGTTTCTGAAGCTCTGGCGCAAAGAAGCTGTAGACCATGCTGACGCCGTCTTCGAGCACGTCCGTCAGGCAGACTGCTGTCAGATCGTCGCTCTCGTCGTCGCGATATTCGATGACGCGCGAGCGGATCGGTGTTTCTTCGATCATGGCTGCAAATTCAAACACATCCATATCGGCCATGCCGCCGTCAGAATGGCGGGTGTCCAGATAGGAGCGGAACAGATCAAACTGTTCTTCGGTCGCCCAAGGAGACGTTGGCCGCCGGCTTAGATGCTGGTTCTTTTTCATGATGCGTTTCTGACCACGGGATGCGGTGAACTTGGAAACATCAATGCGGGCAGAGAAACACAGGTTACAATCGGTGCAAGACGGTCGATATAGCACATTCTGCGAGCGACGAAAGCCTTGCTGCGATAGGGCGTCATTCAATTCTTGTGCATTGTCACCTTGCAAAGCGGTGAACAGCTTGCGTTCCATCCGGCCATCCAGATAGGGGCAGGGTTGCGGAGCGGTCACATAGAATTGCGGTGCAAGTGGTAGAGAATGGCGCATTTGGGTCGAGCAGCAGTTAAACTAAAGCAAAGACTAGCAACTGTGCCCGAACCCAACAAGTTAAATGAGATCTAGAAGCGCGCAGCGCGGTTAATTGCGACAGATCCCATGAAATGATCGGTCAAACCCTGCTTTCTGCGACTTGCGAGCATCAGTATGATTGAGATCACCTGCAACAAAGGCATCGCGATCGAAATACTGTAGCCCAAAGTGTGCAAAATCGCGGCGCCCAGATCAAAGCGGTCTCCGGTCTGTGCGCGGAATTCGATTCCCACCATGCGCATGCCCCATGTGGCCGATCCGCCTGCAAGTGTCAGAACACGATAGATAAATCCGACGACCAGAAACAGAAACGGAAAGAAGAAGATCCCGGTGAAGGCCGTGAACGGCAGGATCAGAACACATAGAATACCGATCAGAACGCCATCAATCACCCAGGCCAAAAACCGCTTGGGCGGCACGTCAGCATAGAAAGCTGGCTGGGTCTCTGGGTCGGGAAGGATATAGGAACGGGCGGTCATGTCTCTCGTGTCTTGCTTTATCATTAAAATGCGGCCCCTGGGGTACAGGGGCCGAGGTGAGGGAGGGTACTGGGTAAGTTACGCGTCTTCTTTGACGGCTTCGTCTTGCGCTTTCTTCTCGCGCTCGTCCATGAACTGGTCGAACTCGGATTTGTCTTTCGCTTCACGCAGACGCTGCAAGAACTCTTCAAAGCTCTTCTGCTCGTCTTCCAGGCGACGGATCATTTCGTCGCGGTAAGAGTCAAAGGCAGAGTTGCCGGTCGAGGTCATTGTATGCATGCGACGGCGGCCGCAGGTCATGGAACGGGATTTGCTGAACATGCGTTTGCTCCAGATCATATAGAGAAGAAGGGCGAGGCCCACTGGCCAGACAAAGATGAAGCCCAGAACCATCGCGGCAATCCAGGCGCCTTTGCCTTTGTTGTCGAGCCATGCCTCGGCGCGAGAAAACCAACCAAGCTGGGAAGTCTGAGTGGTTGCGGTGGCTACAGGTGTCATTTCGGTCTCCGTGTTAAAAGGTGATGTGAATGTCTTTCACATTACAACAGATGGGTATTCTCTGGGGGCTTACAAGAGTTTATGTGAAAAGAATTTACATTACTTG
>JABSOU010000193.1 GCA_013215215.1 Cognatishimia sp.
AACGCAGTGCGTTATGGAACACGAGCCCGGGTCAGCCTGATTGAAGGTGAGAAACAGATCAAAATACGCATCGAAGACGATGGCCCCGGTATCCCTGAGGATCTGCGTGAAGAGGCCATGAAACCCTTTGCCCGGCTGGATGCCGCGCGCAATCAGAACAAAGTCAGTGGCGTGGGTTTGGGCCTGTCGATTACCGCAGATGCCGCCCGTGCCCATGGCGGGCGTTTGGTGCTGGGGGACAGTGAGGATCTTGGCGGGCTTCAGGCCGATATCGTGCTGGTGAAATAGCACAGGCGTGAGCCGCAAGTCGTTTTTCACAATCTCTGGGGGTAGTGGCGGAGAGACAGGGATTCGAACCCTGGAGACGGTTTCCCGCCTACACACTTTCCAGGCGTGCGCCTTCGACCACTCGGCCACCTCTCCGTGAAGCGCTGTTTAGCCAAAAGCGGTCAGGGGGTGCAAGGGGCAAAACACTCGGAATGAAAAGTTTTTTGCCCCTGCGGTTTGATCTGCGAATTCGCCTGAAAAGTCAGGGCTTAGGCGTCTTTAGTCATGGCATGCAGGATGCGCGCCCAGCTGCGGATGCCTTTGTGAAAGCTCTCGACATCGTATTTTTCGTTGGGCGAGTGGATTTGGTCATCGTCCTTTGCAAAGCCAATCAGCATCGCGTCCGTGCCCAGAATCGTTTTGAAATGCCCGGCAATCGGTATGGAGCCACCACAGCCTGCGAAGGCCGCTGCCTCCGGCCATTCATCGCTGAGCGCCGCGCGGGCCTGCTCAAAGGCGGGGTGCTCCGTGGACATGGCCGAGGCTTTGGACGCACCGTGACCGGTGAACTCCACGGTGCAGTCGCTTGGCAGCATGGATTGCACATAGGCTCGGAAGTTCTCGCGGATTTTCAGCGGGTCTTGGTTGCCAACAAGGCGGAAGCTGATTTTGGCTGAGGCTTGAGCCGGTAGAACCGTCTTAAAGCCATCACCCGTGTAGCCACCGAGGATGCCGTTGGGTTCGCAGGTCGGTTGAGACCAGAGTTTCTCTAGCGGCGTGCGACCTGTTTCGCCTGCGGGTTCAGACAGATCAACATCGCCCAGGAACGCGCCGTGGTCAAAGTTCAGAGCCTCCCATTGCGCTTTGATCTCGTCCGTTAGTTCTGGCACGCCATCATAAAAGCCCGGCACCGTCACGCGCCCGTTTTCGTCATGCAGGCCTGCGATGATTTTAGAAAGAACTGCAATCGGATTGCGCGCGAGACCGCCGTACATGCCGGAATGCAGGTCTTTGTCGGCGGCTTTGATGGTCAGCTCTTCGCCCAAGAGACCGCGCAAAGTGGTGATGATCGCAGGTGTCTTGCTTTGGAATACCCCGGTGTCGCAAATCAATGCGATGTCGGATTTCAGTTCCTCGGCGTTTTCCTTCATGAAAGGCACGAGAGACGGCGATCCGCTTTCCTCTTCTCCCTCAAAGAAGAAGGTGATCTTGCAGGGAAGGGTGCCGTGTTCAGCCTTCCACGCGCGGCAGGCCTCAACAAAGGTCATCAGCTGGCCTTTGTCATCAGACGCACCACGGCCCCGGATCAGTTTTACGCCGTTCGCATCCTCTATGGCTGGCTCAAAAGGTGGCGAATCCCAGAGCTCTAATGGATCAACCGGCTGCACATCATAGTGGCCATAGAACAAAACATGCGGGCCCGCACCGTCGATATGGCCGACAACCATGGGGTGACCGGGGGTGTCCCGCTTGGCTGCATCGATTCCCAAAGAGGTCAGATCTTTGACCAACCAATCCGCGGCATTTTGACAGTCATCCGCATAGGCCGGGTCGGTTGAAATCGACGGGATGCGCAATAGATCGAGCAGGCGGTTGGTCGCAGCATCGATATCCGCATCAATTCTAGTCAGGACGGGTTGAAGATCCATGTCTCGAAACCTTTGAAAAATTGGCGTTTGGCTCACCCTAACAAGCGATAAACTGCTGTCTAGCCAAATGCGCCCGTCGCTTAACAAAGTGTCGCATAGACAAAGTTTATAATGGATCTAAATTAATTGGTAAGTTATATACCTATATAACGAATACCTATTTAAAATGCCTCGGGTTTCGCGTAGAAGTCCTTGGAAACGCAAGCTGCATAGCCAGCATATCGGAGGATAGCCCGTGGATTTTTCCGCTGCGCTCGACCAAGCCCTGACCAACCTTCACGACGAAGGCCGGTATCGTACCTTTATCGATATCGAACGCACCAAGGGTCATTTCCCTAAGGCGATCTGGAACAAGCCAGATGGCACCAAGCAGGAAATCACTGTGTGGTGTGGCAATGACTATCTGGGCATGGGCCAGCATCCGGTTGTGCTAGAGGCGATGCATGAGGCGCTAGATGCAACGGGCGCTGGCTCTGGCGGCACACGGAACATCTCCGGCACCACGGTCTACCACAAGCGGCTTGAGGCCGAGCTGGCGGATCTTCACCAAAAAGAAGACGCGCTGCTCTTTACCAGTGCCTATATCGCCAATGACGCGACGCTTTCGACGCTGCCTAAGCTCTTTCCAGGGCTGATTATTTACTCTGACAATTTGAACCATGCCTCCATGATTGAAGGCATACGCCGCAACGGTGGGGCCAAACGTGTGTTCCGTCACAATGACCCTGAGCATCTGCGCGAGCTGATGGCCGCGGATGATCCCAAAGCGCCGAAGCTGGTGGCTTTTGAATCCGTTTATTCGATGGACGGCGACATCGGCCCGACTGAGGCGCTGTGTGATGTGGCCGATGAATTTGGCGCGCTGACCTATCTGGATGAGGTCCACGCCGTTGGCCTGTATGGTCCACGTGGCGGCGGTATCAGCGAACGGGATCAACTGACCGATCGTCTGGACATCATCAACGGCACCTTGGGCAAAGCCTTTGGTGTGCAAGGCGGCTACATCGCGGCGAGCGCCAAGATGTGTGACGCGGTGCGCTCTTATGCGCCGGGCTTTATCTTTACGACCAGCTTGCCACCTGTTGTCGCCGCTGGCGCAGCGGCCTCGGTCGCGCATCTGAAGCAAGATCAGGACCTGCGTGACCGCCACCAAGCGGCAGCCAAAGTTCTGAAGCTGCGCCTCAAGGGATTGGGCCTGCCGATCATCGATCATGGCACCCATATTGTTCCTGTGATGGTTGGCAATCCGGTCCACACAAAGGTTCTCAGCGACAAACTGCTAGAGGATCATGGGATCTACGTTCAGCCGATCAATTTCCCGACCGTTCCACGCGGCACAGAGCGCCTTCGCTTTACGCCGTCTCCGGTGCATGGTCCGGGCGAAATTAACGCTCTGGTACACGCAATGGACGAACTCTGGTCGCATTGTGCGCTGAATCGTGCCGAGCTCGCGGGCTAAAACTCACAAAACTCGCAAATATTGTTGCACTGTGTTACCTTAGGCACAATGAATGGGGGCAGCTCGAATCGGGGAAACAAATTCGAGCCCGTTTAGGCAGTGAGGCACGTAAGGTAATGATCGGGCGCAAAAAGCGCAAAACTGTTGAAGAAGACACAGGCCCAAAAGGCTTTGACGACTATGACGTCAGCCTAGGGGATCTGATGCGCGGGGAACGGGCGACCTTAGGCAAGTCGCTTTTGGATGTGCAGCGAGAGCTGCGAATTCGCGCTTCCTATATTTCAGCCATCGAAAATGCGGATCCCTCGGCGTTTGAGACACCGGGCTTTATTGCTGGCTATGTGCGATCCTACGCACGTTACCTTGGCATGAACGCCGAAGAGACCTTTGACAAATTCTGCCAGGAAAGCGGGTTCCAGACAGCTCACGGTATGGCGGCTGAGGCCTCGACCATGCGCAAGTCTGAGGCGACGGTGATCTCTCAGGCCAATCCTGACCCGTTCAA
>JABSOU010000194.1 GCA_013215215.1 Cognatishimia sp.
AACACTCCGAATTCAGATTTTTTATTGGCCAGAGAGATCACGGCCTGATCATAGGGCGGCTGCGCCTCGGCCTGACGTGGCAGGGCATCGCGGGCGCAAAGTGCTGCGAAATCCTCGGCGACCTTTTGGTGATCCTCGGCTGTCATGTCCTCTGCGACATAGCGCAAGCGCATGACGCGTTTGCCGTCTGGCATTACGTCATCAAGCGTCTCAAACAGGCTGTGATTGAACCCCGAGGGGATATCCGAGGCGGTCTCGGGCTCTTTCTCGCAGCTTTGCATGAGCATGGGGACCGCAGCGATGAGGGCAAGGCTACGCATGGGCCGCCTCCTTCTTGGTCGCGAAGCGCTCCCAGCGGCGGATGTAGTCTGGCGACGTCAAAAGCGCGGCGATCTTGGCCTCGGTCGCGGCCTTTGGCAGCGCGCCATTGACCGCGCCGCCGGCTTTGATGTGCATGGCCCCATCCTGGCGCGTGGCCTGAACCACCGGAGAGAAGCCGCGCAAGGATTGCAACGCGCGCCACATGTCCTGACGCACCTGATGCGCCAACCGCATGGCAGAGCCCGCACTCACGGTGGTTTCCGCCGCCACGTCAAAACGCGCAGGCAGATGACGCGCGAGGGTCAGCACGTCTTCGTCCTTTAGGGTATGCCACTTGGTTCTGGCCACAGATTCAGTCCTTTTCGCTACGATATCAGCCGCTTAGAGCGGAATATTGTCGTGCTTTTTCCAAGGGTTCTCGAGTTTCTTATTGCGCAGCGACGCGAATGCGCGCGCCACACGACGGCGGGTGGATTGCGGCATGATCACCTCGTCAATAAAGCCCCGCTCAGCGGCCACGAATGGGTTCGCGAAACGGTCTTCATAGTTCTTGGTGTGGGCTGCAATCTTATCCGCATCGCCCAGATCGGCACGGTGAATGATCTCGGTTGCACCTTTCGCGCCCATCACGGCGATCTCGGCGGATGGCCATGCGTAGTTGAAATCGCCCCGCAGGTGCTTGGACGCCATAACGTCATAAGCACCACCATAGGCCTTACGGGTGATCACGGTCACCTTCGGCACCGTCGCTTCGCCATAGGCAAACAAGAGCTTCGCGCCGTGTTTGATGACGCCGCCGTATTCCTGGGATGTACCTGGCAAAAAGCCTGGAACGTCTACCAAAGTCAGGATCGGAATTTCAAAGCAATCACAGAACCTTACAAACCGCGCCGCCTTGCGAGAGCTGTCGATATCCAAACAGCCCGCCAGAACCATCGGCTGGTTCGCGACAACACCCACGGTCTGACCTTCCATACGGATGAACCCGGTGATGATGTTCTTGGCGTAGTCTTCCTGGATCTCATAGAAATCGCTTTCATCCGCGATCTTATGGATCAGTTCTTTCATGTCATACGGCGTGTTCGGGTTTTCCGGCACCAATGTGTCGAGCGACGCATCAATACGCGCCGGATCGTCAAAGAACGGACGCACCGGAGGCTTTTCGCGGTTGTTCAGCGGCAGGAAGTCCACAAGGTTACGCACTTCGCGAAGCGCTTCGACGTCGTTTTCAAAGGCACCATCGGCTACAGAGGATTTCTTGGTGTGGGTGGACGCGCCACCCAGCTCTTCGGCCGTAACGACTTCGTTGGTCACGGTTTTCACAACGTCAGGGCCGGTGACGAACATGTAGGATGTGTCTTTGACCATAAAGATAAAGTCAGTCATCGCAGGGCTATAGACCGCCCCACCCGCGCATGGGCCCATGATCACAGAGATCTGCGGCACAACGCCCGAGGCCATGATGTTGCGCTGGAACACTTCGGCGTAGCCTGCCAGAGAGTCCACACCCTCCTGAATTCGCGCGCCACCTGAGTCATTCAGACCAATGATCGGTGCACCGTTTTGAACGGCCATATCCTGAATTTTGCAGATCTTCTGCGCGTGGGTTTCTGACAGAGAGCCGCCAAACACGGTGAAATCCTGCGAGAACACATAAACCATACGGCCATTGATCGTGCCCCAACCGGTGACAACACCGTCACCCGCTGGCTTTTGCTCTTCCATGCCGAATTCAACACAGCGGTGGGTTTTGAACATATCGAACTCTTCGAAACTGCCCTCATCCAGCAGCAGTTCAATCCGTTCGCGCGCGGTCAGTTTCGCCCGTGCGTGCTGGCTATCAATGCGGCGCTGACCGCCACCAAGGCGCGCGGTTTCGCGGCGGGCTTCGAGTTCTTGAAGAATATTGTCCATATCACACCCTCTGGTCTGTTAAGGAGTGATAGCCCGAGTGCTGCGGTGCCGAAAGGGTTTTCCCGCAAATTTGCAAATCCCAACGAGCTACTTGCGAGCAAATTGCAAATCAGCAAATTTTGAACCAAATGGTTCATTTTTTCAACTTATGGTCGCAATAGCGCTGTTCAACGCCGCCGCGCAGGCCTAAACATAACAGGTCAACAGTGCGTGCCTATTATGTATTTAAGTCGTAAATCGCCCCCTCATATCTCCACCCTGATCCTGCTCGCTGGCCTCAGCGCGATGGTCATGAACGTCTTTTTGCCAAGCCTGCCCGGCATGACGATCTATTTCGATACGGATTACAGCGTGATGCAGCTGGCGGTCGCCGGATATCTGGGCGCGAGCGCTGTATTGCAGGTCCTCATTGGGCCAATCTCAGATCAAATCGGACGCAGACCAGTTCTGCTGTGGGGGATTTTCCTCTTCCTTGTCAGCACCTTAGGCTGCATCTACGCGCCGAATGCGACGATTTTCCTGATCTTTCGTATCGCGCAGGCCGTCATCGCAACTTGCCTTGTCCTGAGCCGTGCTATTGTCCGCGACGTGGTCGAAGACAGTGCGGCCGCGTCCAAGATAGGCTTCGTAACCATGGGCATGTCCGTTGTTCCCATGGTGGCCCCGGCCCTCGGAGGCCTTCTTGAGGAAACCTGGGACTGGCGCGCGTGCTTTTGGTTAATGTTTGGCTCAGGCAGTTTGGCACTGGCGTTGGTCTATTTCGATTTGGGAGAAACCAAACGTCGCAGCGGCCTTACACTTGGCGCACAATTCAAACAATACCCCGAGCTGCTGATGAGCCCAAGATTTTGGGGCTACAGCCTCGCCTCTGGTTTCGCGTCAGGTGCGTTTTTCGCATACCTTGGCGGCGCGCCCTTTGTCGCGAGCGGGTATTTTGCATTGGATCCAACTGAGGTCGGAATCTATTTCGGCGCTCCGGCCATTGGCTATTTCCTTGGGAACTACGTCTCCGGCGCCTATTCGCAACGCATTGGCGTGAACAATATGGTGCTTTGGGGATCGGTCGTGAATGCCATCGGCGTCGGCCTGTCGCTGCTTCTGTTTGCCGCCGGGACCGGATCCGCTTTTAGCTTCTTTGCCTTCATGACTTTCGTCGGACTAGGCAACGGCATGGTGATCCCAAACGCGACCGCAGGTGCGCTTTCGGTGCGTCCGCATCTTGCCGGCACCGCTTCGGGCCTCGCCAGTGCCATCATGATTGGCGGCGGCGCAGGGCTTTCTGCCTTGGCAGGTGTATTGCTTGAAATCTGGCCAACGCCCTACCCGCTTTTGCTGCTGATGCTGGCAACCGCTCTGGCGGCTTTGGTGGCCATCATGCTGACAATTCGTCGCGAAAGACGCCTTCAGGGCTAGCGCTCTTTGGTTTGCAAATCTATGCTTGCACCCAAGCTAACTTGCAAACTCAGAGGGCAGCCATGGCCACGCGGAAACTCTATGCCGGCGCAAAACTACGCGAAATCCGCAATCGAGTGTCCCTG
>JABSOU010000195.1 GCA_013215215.1 Cognatishimia sp.
CAAAGTTGTCGACGGCATGATTCCTACTGTCGCTCAGGCTCAGCCCACAGCCAATCTGGAAGCGGCTGAATGACTTTCCTAGCCGACCCCGTCCCCACGCCATTGCCCGCAGCAGAGGTTCTGCGCCAAAACGGCCGCTCTTTCCACTTTGCGAAACTGTTCCTGAACCGACAACAGGCCAAACACGCGGCGCAGCTTTATGCCTTCTGCCGCTATGTTGATGACCTTGCAGACGAATGTGTTGACCCGCTTCTGGCCGAAGGCATGCTATTGCAGTTGCGGCAGGAGATTTTAGGCGACCAATCGCCCGGGCCCGAAGCGCGCGACATGTTGGACTTGATCGCGCAAACCGAAATGGACCCCAACGCTACAATTGACCTCATCGACACGGTACGAACCGACTTGGACGTTGTCGCGTTGAAAACGCCGGACGACCTGATCCGCTATGCTTATGGGGTCGCCGGTACGGTCGGCCTGATGATGTGCGGGGTTTTGGGCGCGCATGATCCAAAAGCGCGTCATTTCGCTGTTGATCTCGGGATCGCAATGCAACTGACCAACATTGCCCGCGATGTCTGGGAAGACGCCTGGCTCGGTCGCCGCTATCTGCCTGGCGACTGGATCGGTGACATGGCAAAGGACGCGCTGCGGGCACCAACCGAACCCCAGAAGCAGAAAATCGCCGCGGCTGTTCGCAACCTTCTGGCCCTTGCAGAAGTATATTATGAAAGCGCCTTCGACGGCTTCGGGCTCCTACCGCTGCGGTCACGTTTGGCTATCTTCATTGCAGCGCGTGTCTATCGGCAAATTGGCATCAAGCTGCGCCGCAAAGGCTGCTCCGTCTGGCGCGGTCGCACCGTTGTTGCGACCCACGAAAAGATCGTTGTGGCGATGCGCGCGATTGTTGCATTCGCGACAACACCCGGCTTGCACATTCAATCGCGCACCCACGACGACAGGCTACATAACCCACTGCGTGACGTGGCAACCCTACAGAGAAACCTATGACCGACGACGTTGATATCGCGATTCTGGGCGGCGGGTGCGCGGGGCTGTCGTTGGGGCGGGAGCTTGTGGCGTCCGGGTTCGATGGAAAGGCGGTGATAGTCGAACCGCGCACATCTTACCATCACGACCGCACATGGGGGTTTTGGGCGCCGCGCAACCATGACTTCGGACATCTTGTCACCAAAACATGGCCCAACTGGTCAATATCTACGGTCGACCAAAGGGTAACGATGTCTGGTCGGGAATATTCCTACCAACAAATCTGTTCCGACAGCTTCTATGCTGATGCGGTCGACTGTATTCAGTCCAAGGCGAACATGACCTTGATGACCGGCACTATCGCGCATGGCGTTCGATCCCACCATTCGTATGTCGAGGTCAATACCGACGCTGGCACAATCAACGCCAAGCATGTCGTCGACACGCGTCCTAGAACCAAAGGCGAGGACGCCGCCTTGATCTGGCAGGTTTTCAGCGGGGCCGAGATTGAGGTGGACCGGGACGTATTCGACCCAACCACTGCTGGTTTGATGGACGGTCTCACTGGCAGTGATCAGGGCTTGAAATTCACCTATTGCCTGCCAACAACCCAGCGGCACGCCTTGATTCAGACCACATGGTTCATGACGAATCGAATTCCGCCTGCGAAACTCAACGGTGAATTTCACCGGGATCTGAAAAACCATCTGGGCATTCAATACCGGGTCGTCCGCGAGGAACGCGGTGCTTTGCCAATGGGTCAAGATACGCTGGTGAAACCCGTCGACGGCCGTGTTATCCGAGCTGGTCAGGCGGCGGGCGCACTCCGTGCGTCATCCGGCTACGGATTCTGGCGCATTCAGGACTGGGCGCGCAATGCTGCCACAGAATTCGCTTCCGGAAGAGTTCCCAAGCCACACCGTTATGAAAGCTATTTTAATGCGGCGATGGACCGGGTTTTCCTGCACGCGTTACGTCGCACACCACGCCAATCGCCCGATTGGTTTATGTCCATGGCAAAACAACTCTGCGGTGCCGATTTTGCCCGCTTCATGATGGGGAAAACGAACGCCGCGATTTGGGCAAAACTGCTTTGGTCGCTGCCTAAATCGCCATTTCTCGCCACGTTGTTTTATGGTGCCGGGACCGGTCATCAACACAAAATATCAACCGAAACCGCGCCCCGATGACATTTTCCGATTGGCATCTGTTTCGCTTCATCGCGGTTGTCGTTCTCGCCACTGCCCTGCTCGTTCCAACAATGCCGCCATGGGCGGAAGTCTCGGCGCTTGTGGTGCTGGTCGCCGCAACCGGGCTACCTCATGGTGCTTTTGATCCATATATCGCTAAACGTCGCGGGGTTTGGAAATCTGGCTCTAGTTTGATTGTCTTCAGCTTCTTATATTTGGCGTTGGCCGGGATCGTGGTTGGTCTCTGGGTCATCGCGCCGGTACTAAGCCTGGGGCTTTTTCTCGCTGCATCAGCCTGGCATTTCGGTGGCGACTGGAGCGCCAGAATTTTGCCACGTCTTGCTTTTGGGGGATTGATCCTCGCACTTCCGGCCGTATTAGCTCCAACAGAGGTGGCCTACATTTTTGTGGTGCTGTCCGGCGAAAATGCTTTGGCGCTGGTCCAGGGTCTCTCGGCAACTTCCCTTTGTGCTGCAACATTTCTGCTCGTCGAAATGATCAGGCAAAATTCATCTGGCGAGGTTCTCGCCCGCCTGCCTGACCTTGCCATCCTGATAACCACGGCCGCACTCTTGCCACCAACAATCTATTTCATCGTCTACTTCTGCGCACTGCACAGTCCGATGCACATGCGCGAAACGCTGATCGGATTTCGCAATGCCGAACGGCGATCCGCGATCCAAGTCGCTTTCGTGTTTACCCTTCTGACGCTCGCCCTTGGACTTTGCGCTTTCGCCATTATGCCCTCGACCACTTCCATCAGCGATGCAGCCGTTCAGATTATCTTTATTGGCCTTGCCGCCTTAACAGTGCCGCATCTTGTGCTGATCGATGGCTTCCGGCAACGCGAATGGGATAGCGTAAAGTGATCGACGCAAATGAACAGGTCCTCCTCGTCGACCGGGCGGATCGTGTGATCGGTGTCGAAGGCAAATTGGAAGCGCATCGCACCGGCGCGCTTCACCGCGCAATTTCTGTATTCGCCTTCAATGCATGTGGCGACCTTTTGCTTCAGCGTCGCGCCGCCGGGAAGTACCATTCACCCGATCTTTGGGCGAACACGTGTTGCAGTCACCCAAGACCGGGCGAGCAGACAATGAACGCGGTCATGCGGCGAATGGGCGAAGAGTTAAATGTCGATATCCCGCTGCAGTACAAAACAAAACTGATTTATCAGGCCGATGTCGGGAACGGTCTGCGCGAGCACGAACTTGTCCATGCTTTCGTTGGGCAAATCAACGAGCAGCCCTCCCCTAACCCAAGTGAAGTGTCAGAAACCCGCTTTGTGTCGCTTCCGATCATCGCAAAAGAAATGCGCCAAAACCGACAGCAGTTCGCAGCCTGGTTCCGAGTTTATATGACCGTACACCGCCACGAACTCGACGCGATGGCTCGTGGTGTCGTGAAAAAATCCTGAGCCTCCCCAACTGAACTGGTCCGCCCCTATGTTTAGGAAACGGAGGACCAAGAATGGCAAACAAGAGACCGAAGCCAGAAGAGATAGTTTCGAAGTTACGGCAAGTTGAGGTGTTGATGGGGCAAGGCATGTCTCGTCTTGATGCGATCAGACAGATCGGTGTTGTTGAAC
>JABSOU010000002.1 GCA_013215215.1 Cognatishimia sp.
ATGACGCTTTGGGCGATTTCCAAGGAAAATTACGGCGACGGACGTCTTTATGTGCAGGTCTTTGAGGCCAACAAAGACCGGATCCGCAACCCGGATCTGATTTATCCGGGGCAGGTTTTCACTGTTCCCGATCAGAACTAAAGCCAGCGCCGCCCACTGAGGCGGCGTTTGCTTTTGAGTATTTGTGGCAAGATGAAAAACGACGCGCTTTGAGGGCTGGCATTCCCCAGTGCAGAGGACTACCTATGGGCCATGGCACGAGGTAGTACCCAGCGCTGGCGCACCGCTTCTGACGAAGAACTGGCCCGCCACGAACAGAGATCCGGCTGGAAGATTATCCGCCGCGTCATTCCGTATTTATGGCCCGAGGGGCGCATGGACATTAAGACCCGCGTGGTCCTGTCCATGTTGGCTTTGTTGGTCTCACAGCTCTTGGCTGTGGGCGTGCCGCAGCTTTACGGGATGGCCGTGGATGCTTTGGCCGAGGAGGGCGCTTCCGTGCTGATGCTTGGCGCGGTCGGCTTGACTGTGGCCTATGGCGTGGCACGCGTCATGCAGATCGGCTTCCAGAACCTGCGCGATGTGATTTTCGCCCGCGTCGGCCAGCGGGCGTTGCGGCAGTTAGCGCTCGAGACCTTCACCCATATTCACCGCCTCTCGATGCGCTATCATATCACGCGCAAGACTGGCGGGCTGAGCCGTATTGTCGAGCGGGGCGTCAAAGGCGTTGAATTCCTGCTGCGGTTTTTGCTGTTTTCCATTGGTCCCTTGATCCTGCAGCTGGTCATGATCATGGGCATCCTCGCCTGGCAGTTGGACGCTTGGTATCTCTTGGTCATTCTGGTCACGATTGCCGCCTATGTTTGGTTCACCTTTAAGGTCACTGAATGGCGCGTAAAGCTGCGCAAGGAGATGAATGATCAGGACACGGACGCGAACCAAAAGGCCATCGACAGCCTCTTAAACTTTGAAACCGTGAAGTATTTCGGGGCCGAGAAACGGGAAGCCGCGCGCTATGATGTTTCGATGCGCGGCTATGAGCGCGCGGCGCTGAAAACCGCCTATTCCTTGGCGGGCCTCAACGTTGGCCAGTCCTTTATCATCACATCAGGTCTTGTGATCGTGATGATCATGGCCGCGCTGGGGGTCGAGAACGGCACGCTGACCGTCGGCGATTTCGTTATGGTCAACGCTTATATGGTGCAGATCACCATGCCGTTGAACTTCCTTGGCACCGTCTATCGCGAGATCCGGCAGGCGCTGGTGGATATGGGCGAGATGTTTGATCTGCTCGAGCAACCGGCCGAAGTCAAAGACAAGCCGAATGCGAAACCCATTGAGATCGATAAAGGCCATATAGAGCTGCGTGATGTGGTCTTTGGCTATGAAGAAGATCGCACCATTCTGAAAGGTGTGAACATCGATGTCGCCGGAGGGCAGACGGTCGCTATTGTCGGCGCGTCAGGCTCTGGCAAGTCTACCATCGGGCGGCTCTTGTTCCGGTTCTATGACGTTCAAGCTGGCGGGTTGTTCATTGATGGTCAGGACGTTCGCGATGTGACGCAGGAAAGCCTGCATAAATCTATTGGCGTCGTGCCGCAGGACACCGTGCTATTCAACGACACCATTCGCTACAACATCGCTTATGGTCGCGATGGGGCAACGCAGGCGGATGTGGAAGCGGCTGCAAAAGCGGCGCAGATTCATGACTTTGTGGAGAGCCTGCCTGACGGCTATGACACGATGGTGGGCGAGCGGGGGCTTAAGCTGTCTGGCGGTGAAAAGCAACGTGTCGGGATTGCCCGTACGTTGCTAAAGGATCCGCCGCTTCTGTTGTTGGATGAGGCAACCTCGGCGCTGGATACGGAAACCGAGCAGTCCATCAAAGAAGCGCTGGCGCATGCGGGTCATGGGCGTACTGTGATCACCATCGCGCACCGTCTGTCTACTATTGCCGAAGCAGACCGGATCGTCGTGCTAGAGGCTGGAGAGGTCGTAGAGCAGGGCAAGCACGATGAGTTGCTCGCACGCGACGGGCGCTATGCCCAGCTTTGGCATCGTCAGCTGAACGAAACCGACTTGGCCTCATAAAGCGGGAAGCCGAGCTCTGTCATGGCTCGGTTTTGATCAGTTGAATCTGCTTTCACCAGTTTCACGCCCTGCGGGGTGCGTTTGACATAAAAGCTCGTGCGCCAGGAGGTGACAACCTCGCCTTCTGCATTGCGCGCGGTGTCCAGTGTGAAGGCCAAGGCTTCGTCGGCATGGGTTTGGTGCACTTTGACCACCTCGCGCGAAATCGCAGCGATCCCAAGCTTTTTGTGGATGGCACGGAATGTCTCAAGCCGGGCCATCATTTGGGCCTGATTTTGATAGTAATGCTTTTTGCGGCCCTTCACGATGACTTCGAAAGGGAACGACATAAGGTTCGCAATCACAGCATTGTCCTTGCTGAAAATTGCGGCTTCATAGTCTGCAATGATCTTTAAGACTTCTGTCTCAAGCTCCAAAGCGGTCTGTCTCCTATGCGGGTCTTAGAATACGTTACAGTTGGCAAGCGATTTTGAGTAGGTGAATTTTCTGACCAAAAGTGTAGCCCCTAGAAATCGCACATCTTGCGACTGCGGCTTTGCAGCGTCTAAGCTGAAAGTACAAGAGTTTGGAGGTCCAGATGACGGTTGAAACTTGGGTCATCTATGTAGCCACTGTTTTTGCATTGATGAGTACGCCTGGGCCCAGTCAGCTTTTGATGCTCTCCAACAGTGGCACACATGGGTTTCGGAAGGCTCTGTCCACAGCCGCGGGCGATCTGAGCGCGAATATGTTGCAGATGTTGGCCGCTGGGCTTGGGCTGGCGGCTGTGATTGCAGCCTCGGCCACTGCGCTTTCGGTGATCAAATGGGCGGGGGTGGCTTATCTGATCTGGTTGGGTACGCGGATGATTTTGAAGGCAAAAGCGAATGATCCCAATGCGCGAGCAGAGCGGGTAGACGTGTCCGCCCGTGCCTTGTGGATGCAGGGGTTTATCACTTCGGCGGCAAACCCGAAGGCCGTCGTGTTTTTCGCAGCGCTCTTTCCGCAGTTCATTTCAGCAGAGGCAGCGTTCTGGCCGCAATTCCTGATCTTGTCCGCCACCTATCTCGCGAAGGATGGTGCGTTTCTTTGTGCCTATGGCGGCAGCGCAAGCTGGATCGCGGCGCGGTTCAAAGGCGCGGCAAAGCTTTGGATTGAACGATTGGGCGGTGGGTTCATGATTGCGGCGGCCGTACTTTTGGGTCTCAAATCGGTCACAGACCGTGCTTAGATCCGGCACAAAGCTTACTTTTACGTAAGGTTCCGCTTGAGATTGAATGAGGTCGCCCAGCATAGTCCTGATTGGGAGCAGGGGGGCTCTGGTGCGGTATGACGCGCAAGGGAACTCCAAAGCCTATATGCTGGGCGGTCCTCAGAGCTTGCGGCGGCGTTTACGCCGCAAGCGTTCCGCAAACTTATTCTGCAGCGCGCAAGTCTCCTTTGGTGGGCTGCAAAGGTTCAATCACATCCTGACCATCATCCCAGAGGATCTCGGGTGCACGGAATTTCTTGGCCTCGCGGCGCAGGGCCCAATCGCGAGCCACTCGGCTACCACGACCACGGGTGATGCGCGCCAGTAGGCGGAAGAACCAGGCCGCATAGGTGGTGGCCCAGACGCGCAGTGCGAGCATCGATGGGGTGAAGACTAGCGTCAGCACCGTCGCGATGCCAAGGCCAAAGACTACAGCCGTCGCGAGTTGCTTCCACCAGAGCGCGGTGGGGCTGTCGATGGAATAGCCTCCGTTCACGAAATCCAGCGAGAGGCCGAACATCATTGGGGCAAGGCCTGCCATAGTGGTGATAGTGGTCAGCAACACCGGGCGCAGACGATCTTGCGCCGTTCGAATGATTGCCTCGATGCGCGGCATGTATTGGCTGTATTCCTGATAGGTATCGATCAGAACAATATTGTTGTTCACCACGATCCCCGCCAAAGCCACGATGCCCGTGCCGGTCATAATGATCGAGAAGGCCTGATCCATCACGAGCATCCCGATCAGAACACCTGTGGTGGACAGGATCACCGCCAAAAGTACCAGAACCGAGTTATAGAAGCTGTTGAACTGCGCCAGCAGGATGATGAACATCAGCCCCAGTGCGCCGAGGAAAGCATTGCCCAAGAAGGCCTGACTTTCCGCTTCATCCTCTTGGTCGCCGGTCCATTCCCATTCGATGCCATGCGCAAAGGGTGAGGTTTCCAGCCACGAGGTGATCAAGGTGATCTGCTCAGCAGGAGTTAGTGGCACAGCTGTGAAGCCGGCTTCAGTCAGTTCGGCTTGGAGCGCTGTGTCCGCTTCATAGTCTGCCGCTGGGATCACGCGGGTTTCCCCGGTGGTCTCGTTCTTCAATAGCATCCGCGCGGTTTCCACGCCCGCTTTCACATCGAAATAGCGTGTCTGATCGACGCGGTTGATTTCGGCCAGTTTTGGAACCGGCTGGCGGGTGATGAAGTTCGACAAAGGCACCAGACCGCCTTGGGTACGTACCTTGAGCGTATCCAGCGTGCTCAGCACACGATCCTCTTCCGGCAAACGCACGCGGATTTCGCTTTCCTCGTCTGATCCGTCCTGCGTGTAGGTGTCCAAGAGGATCCCGCGCGTCACCAGCTGAACCATCGCGCCAACAGTGGCCACGTCGGCGCCATAGCGGCCCGCGCGTTCCACGTCGACTTCGATCTCCCAGTCGATGCCAGGCAGGGGCAGGGTGTCCTCAATCAGGTTGAGCCCTTCGGTCGCGTCAAACTGAGCGCGTGCCATACGGGTGGCGGCCAAAAGGTCTTCCCAATTGTCGCCCTTCAGGCGCAGGTGCACCGGTTTGGCCGAGGCAGGGCCACGGTCAGCTGCAAGGATCTCGACCTGCGCACCGGGAATGGTTTCCAGCTCGGCTGTGAGCTCGTCGATGATCGTGTCCCCATCGAAATCAAAGTCCTTGATCTCGCGCATCACCGTGTAGTCGATGAACGGGATGGTGAACCACGGCTCTTGGTTGTCCGGACGGTCTTCCCAAGGGATGGTTTCAAACTGGATCTGACCGATGGTGTCTTTCGGAGGCTGCGCCCCGCCGGTGTTGTTGTTCAGCCCCCCTTCGCCGGCAAAGGCAAAGGCGGTTTGGACGCCGGGGTGGGAGAGCACGATTTCTTCGGCGCGTTCAACAAGGCCGTCTTTTTGTTCCAGCGACAAGTTGCCCCGTGCTTTCACATAAACGATGGCCATTTCAGGCTCGGATTCCACGAAGAACTCGACGCCTTTGTTGTTGGCGCCAAAGTAGGTGAAGACCGAGACCACGAAGAAAGCAACGGCGACGATCGAGACAATCGGCATGATCGGGTTGCCCGCGATCAGCTTGATGAACCAGCCAAAGGGCGACAGGCGACGGCCTGCGCGCACGCGTTTCTGGCGGCGTGTGAACATGACGGCGTCTACGGTGATCGAGCCCGCGAAAGCGCCTCCAAGGAACATCACAAAGCCCAGAATAAAGCCGACCATGGCCGGGAAGGGCGCTTCGCCGCCAAAAAGGTAGCCGGGATTCAGGATGGTCATTGCGCCTGCAAATACGAGGAGCAGCGAAGGCGGCACCAAAATTGCGCGCACCAGCCAAGGGGTGCGTTTGCGTAGCACATCAGACGCGCGCTGGAAGCTGCGGCTGAGACGGCCAGACACACCGCCCATGACGGGCAGATAGATCAGAGCGACCACGAGCGAAGCCGACAGAACGAAGATCAGCGTGACAGGCAACATGCCCATGAACTGCCCCGGAACCCCCGGCCAGAAGAGCATCGGCAAAAAGGCACAAAGCGTCGTCGCAGTGGAGGACACAATCGGCCAGAACATGCGTTTGGCGGCTTCGGTGTAGGCGTGCATCGGGCCAACGCCGGATTTGATACGTTTGTCGGCGTATTCCACGACCACAATCGCGCCGTCCACAAGCATACCCACCGCTAGGATTAGACCGAACATCACGATGTTTGACACGGTCACGCCCATCAGCGCGAGCAGGACGAAACACAAGAGGAAGGACGTCGGGATCGCGAAACCAACCAGCAACGCGGCGCGCGTGCCCAAGGCGGCCAAAACCACGATCATTACCAGCGCAATCGCCGTCATGACCGAGCCTTCAAGCTGGCTGACCATGGACCCAACGATCCGGCTTTGGTCGTTGGATGTGCCAAGCTCAACCGAGGCTTTGAGTTCAGGTGGCCAATCGGCAGAGGCTTCTTCGACTGCGAGCTTCACCTCTTCGGCGGTGCCGATGAGGTTAAAGCCGCGCCGTTTCACGACCTGCAAAGCAACCGTATTCACACCGTTAAAGCGCGCGGTGCCGACGCGGTCTTCGAATGTTAGTTTGATCTGGGCCAGATCGCCCAAGGTCACGATCCGGTCGCCATTGGTTTTCACCGGCAGGCCATAGACGTCGGTCGCGTCACTAAAGGACGACGGGATTTTGACTGCGAAAGTACCCTGTGAGGTCTCCACTTCGCCCGCCGCAATCAGCTGGTTGTTGTTGCGCACAACATTGATTAGCTCAGAGGCCGTAACGTTATAGGCCTCAAGCCGCAATGGATCGATCAGAACCTCAAGCATCTCTTCGCGCTTGCCCGCGATACCGGCTTCCAGAACCGCATCCATGCTTTCAAGCATTTCTTGCAGATCCTCGGCGACACGCGACATGGTGCGTTCAGGCACCTGGCCTGTCAGGTTCACGATGATGATCGGGAACTCAGAGAAGTTGATTTCATTGACAGAATAGCTGTCAAACCCGTCGGGAAACTGGCTTTCGGCGGTGCCCATGGCGTCGCGCACATCGGCCATGATCTTGGTTTTGTCCCAGCCGAACTCGAATTCCAGCCCGACACCGGCATAGCCTTCGGCCGCCGTGGCGGTCATTTCCTTAAGACCATCCAGATCGGCGAATTCGGTTTCCATCGGTTTAACCAGCAGGGTTTCCGCATCGCTCGCGGAAATGCCGGGGAAGGGGACAGAGACAAAGAGGGCCGGGATCTCGATATCCGGCTCGCCCTCTTTGGGCAGCGTGAAATAGGCGAACCCGCCTGCCACCAGAGATAAGATAATGAATGCAATGACCATGCGGGCGCGCGAGGCGGCCCAGTCTACGATCCCAGTCATTCGTTCGTCTCCTGATAACTCGCCTCCACGGGAACGCCGGGGATGACGTACTCTTGACCAATGACAATAACGTCGGCGGCCTCAGGAAGGCCTGCCAGCCAGACGCCGTCGATCGTGTCACGCAACATTGTGACAGGGACGAAGTCGGCTTTCTTTTCTGCTGTGACGGTGCGGACACCTAGGGTGCCTTCGTCATTCAACGTCAGAACAGATTGCGGCAGCAGATGCGCGGATTTGCCGTCCGAGGCGATGATGATCTCAGCCGTTTGACCGTCGCGGATTTTCAGGTCTGCGTTGTCGACTGTGATTTCAACACGGAAGGTGCGGGTGGTTTCATCAGCGGCGCGGGACAGGAAAGTGACCTCTCCGATCACCTCGTTCCCGTCGGTCAATCGCGCGCCAGCACGTGCGCCGAGCTGAACGCGGTTCACTTCAGTTTCCGGCACGAAGCCCACGAGTTTCACTTGGTCCAACTGGATGATGGTTGCGCAATGCGCGCCATTCGGGCTGTTCACGCTGAGCAAGCCGCCGATTTCGGCAGTGTCGGTTTCCAAGAGACCACCGAATGGGGCGAAAACCTTTAGGCGGTCGATTTCCTTTTGTGCCGAGGCCACGCCAGCTTCGGCGGATTCGATATTGGCCTGTGCGCTTTCCAGACCGGATAGAGCCGAGGAAACGCCCGCTTCCGCTGCACGAACTGCCGCTTGGGTCGCAGCCACGCGCGTTTCAGAAGCAAAGCCCTCTTTAGACAGACGCTCGGCGGCGTTGTCATTGATGCGTGCTTCTTCCAAAGCAGCGCGGGCCTGCTCAACAACGGCCTGGGCGGCTGGAGCCGCTGCTTTGGCAGAGGCCAGACGCGCCTGCGCTTCGGCCAGGGACGCCAGACGCGTGCCCGGATCGATTTCGCAGAGCAACTGACCTGCTTCAACCAGCGCGCCCTTTCGCAGAGGTTCGGAGATCACGAGGCCTGAGGTTTCGGCCATCACATCCAACTGACGGGTCGCTTCGGTTTCGCCACGCAGGACAACGGCGCTGTCGATCACGCGGGCTGTGGATTGGATCGCAACCACGCGCACGACATTTGTCGATGATTCTACTGTTTCCTCGGGAGGCGAAGTTTCAGCGACTTCGGGCGCACTGTCTCCGCTGCCACCGGATGCAAATTCCAACAACTGCTCACGTTGGATTACAAAGAAAAACAAAAACGCCGTTACGATCACGGCAATGATAACTGGTACTGGCTTCATTTCCCCTGCCTTATGTTGGCAACCTCTGATTTGCAGTTAGGGTTAAGGAGTCTGATTACAATGGTGCAATCAGATTTTTTTGAACTAACCAGTTTAGTTTACTTTTCTCTGAGAACCGTTGCAAGAGCAGCATAGTTTTGCCGTCAACACTTGGCCTTTGGTGTGGCAAAGGCTATGAGAGAGAAAATCGAATAGGGGTAAGGTCTGTGAGCGATACCGACAGCTTTATTGATGAAGTCACCGAAGAGGTGCGCCGCGATGCTTTGTTCGCGCAGTTCCGCCGTTATGGCTGGATTGCGGTGGTGGCCGTTGTCGCCATTGTGGGCGGGGCAACCTGGAATGAATTCAACAAGTCCCAAACCGCAAGTGCTGCGCAAGCCACTGGGGATGCTCTGCTTTTTGCTTTGGGAACACCTGAGGCGTCTGAGCAGGCTGCGGCGTTGCAAGGCGCAGATCTTCAATCCTCTGACGCGGAAATCGTGCGTCAACTTCTGCTGAGTGCGGCGCAACTGGATGCGGGCGACGTTGAGGCTGCGGCGGCTACGCTGAACGCGGCGGCCACCACGGATGTTGATGCCGTCTATAAAGACCTCGCTGCCTTTAAAGCGGTGCTGGCGCAAAGCGACACATTGTCCGCTCAGGATCGCCGGATTGCCTTTGAAGCGCTGTCGGCACCCGGTCGTCCAATGGCGCTCTTTGCCTCAGAACAAATCGCTTTGCTGGAAATTGAGGCAGGAAATACAGAGGCCGCCATCACACGCTTGCAGACAATTTCGCTGGATGCGGGCGCATCTGCGGGCTTGCGTCAACGCGCAAGTCAGTTGATTGTGGCTCTTGGGGGCGAACCAGAAGATTTGCCGGCTGGGACAGAAGGTCAGTAAGATCACGCAAACCACTCGGCAGGAGGGACATCGTATGAAATTCGGGACACTGCTTTTGGCAGCGGCCAGCACGTTGGTTCTGACGGCCTGTGCGCAACGCGAAGTTCTGCTGACCGGCGAACGCGAAAGCATCCGAGGCGATGAGATTGCTTTGGAGCTGCCTTCTGAAAGTAAAGCGATCCGCCTGCCGGGCGTGACCCGCAACACAAGCTGGACCCACCGTCACGGCACACCGCGCTATCGCACGAGCCATCCTGCTTTGGGTGCGAGCCCGACATTGGCATGGTCTGCGGATATCGGCGCGGGTGAGGGGCGTCGTGCGCGTATCTCTACCGATCCTGTCATGGCCGACGGGCGTATCTTTACGGTTGATGCCGAATCCAACCTTGTGGCGACCTCGACCGCAGGCGCGCGCATTTGGTCGCGCAGCCTAACGCCAGCAGGCGACGATGCACGGGATGCCTCGGGCGGTGGTTTGGCGATTTCCGATGGCGTTCTCTATGTGACCACGGGTTTTGGCCGTCTTTTGGCGGTGAATGCTTCGGATGGCGCGGTGCAGTGGGAGCAACGCCTCGGCGCAACCGGCAATGGCGCACCCGTTGTCTATGGCAACCTGATCTACTTCGTGGCCGGTGACGATGTCGCCTGGGCCGTCAACAAATCCAACGGTCGGATCGAGTGGAAACTGACCTCGACTCCCTCCGTGAACAACCTGCAAGTGCCGTCAGCCCCGGCGCTCTCTGATCGATTTGTCGTCTTTGCCTTTGGGTCCGGCGAAGTGCAAACCGCCTTCCGTCGGGGAGGCGTGCGGTTCTGGGACGCAGGCATCCAAGGCCAACGTATCGGTCGCGCCTTGTCGACGGTCGGAGACATCACCGGCGATCCCGTGATCGTCGGCTCTACGGTTTATGTCGCAAACCACTCTGGCCGCATTGCCGCGCTGGACCTGGAAAGCGGCGAGCGCAAATGGACCACCGCTGAAGGCGCGATTGGTCCGGTTTGGCCCGCGGGCGGCGATCTGTTTTTTGTCAATGAACAGAACCAGTTGGTGCGTTTGAATGCCTCTGACGGCTCGCATGTCTGGGTCAAAGGTCTACCTGATTTCGTCAAGGCACGCCCGCGTCGCCAGGTGGCGCGCTATGCCCATTACGGACCGGTTCTGTCTGGTGGTCGTCTCTATGTGGCCTCCTCTGATGACACGCTCCGCGCCTTTGATCCGGCCTCGGGTGAGATGGTCTATTCCACCGCAATTCCCGGTGGCGCAGCCTCTAGCCCGATTGTTGTGGACGGCACGCTCTATGTTGTCAGCAAAAAGGGCCAATTGTTGGCTTTCCGTTAAGGGAAATATGCTGTAAGGCCGCGTCTTCAGACCTCTGGAGAGTATCATGAGTTTCACACTCGCCATCGTGGGGCGCCCAAATGTGGGCAAATCCACGCTGTTCAATCGCCTTGTGGGCAAGAAACTGGCTTTGGTCGATGACCAGCCGGGCGTCACGCGTGATTTGCGCGAGGGCGAGGCGCGTCTGGGAGATCTGCGGTTTACTGTGATTGATACGGCGGGTCTTGAGGATGCGACTGACGACAGTTTGCAGGGCCGCATGCGTCGCTTGACGGAACGCGCTGTGGATATGGCGGATGTCTGTCTGTTCATGATCGACGCGCGGGCAGGGGTCACGCCGACCGACATGATTTTCGCCGAGATTCTGCGTAAGAAATCTGCCCATGTGATTTTGGCTGCGAACAAGGGCGAAGGCTCTGCCGCCGATGCGGGCGTGATTGAAGCCTATTCCCTGGGTCTGGGTGAGCCGATCCGGCTCTCTGCCGAACATGGCGAAGGCATGAATGACCTTTTTGTGCAGCTTCTGCCCGTTGAAGAGAAATTTATGAAACTGGCTGAAGAAACCGCTCCGGAAACGGATGTGGAACTGGATGAGGACGCCGAAGAAGGCGCCGTTCCCAAGCCAACAAGTGAAAAGCCTCTGCAAATTGCGGTGGTTGGCCGTCCGAACGCGGGCAAGTCTACGCTGATCAACAAGATCATTGGCGAGGATCGTCTTTTGACCGGCCCCGAGGCAGGCATCACCCGCGATGCGATTTCCCTGCGCACCCAGTGGAATGACACGCCGATGCGGATCTTTGACACCGCGGGCATGCGCAAAAAGGCCAAGGTGCAGGATAAGGTCGAGAAGCTCTCGGTCTCTGACGGTCTGCGCGCGGTGAAATTTGCCGAGGTGGTGGTGGTCTTGCTGGATGCGGCAATTCCCTTTGAACAACAAGACCTTAGGATCGCAGACCTGGCCGAGCGCGAAGGCCGTGCCGTCGTGGTTGCTGTGAACAAATGGGACGTTGAGGACGCCAAGCAGGAAAAACTGCGCGACCTCAAAGAAGCCTTTGGGCGTCTATTGCCACAGCTGCGGGGCGCACCACTGATTACGGTGTCCGCGAAAACTGGCCGAGGTCTGGAACGCCTGCACGATGCCATCCTACGCGCCTATGACGTGTGGAACCGCCGCGTGACCACGGCTCAGCTGAACCGCTGGCTGACGGGCATGTTGGAGCAACACCCGCCGCCCGCGCCTCAAGGCAAGCGGATCAAGCTGCGCTATATGACACAGGCGAAGTCTCGGCCTCCGGGATTTGTTGTGATGTGCAGCCATCCCGATAAGATGCCCGACAGCTATTCTCGCTACCTTGTCAACGGTTTACGCGAGGACTTTGACATGCCCGGCACGCCGATCCGGCTGCATATGCGCGGCCAAGGGGATAAGAACCCCTATAAGGGCACGCGCAAGAAAAACGCCGGAGCGTTGAAGAAGCACATCACGCCGCGTGCCAAGCGCGAGAAGTAGTCAGTAACTTGATTTTTAGGGGTATTTCCCCTAAGGTAAGGCAGCTCTATCGGGGGCTGCCTTTTTATTTTTGCTTTTCCGAGTGACCTTTATTGAGGGTGTTTTATGCCTAAAAGTATTGCTGTGTTTTGTGATGGGACGTGGAATTCGCCTCGCGCGCCATATTCCACACATGTTCAGAGACTTTACGAAGCGGCGCATAAAGTCGAACAGGTGAACTCTAACCTGGTATGTGGCTATTTCCCCGGCGTCGGTGCGGGGGCTAGTTTTTCAGGTCAGTTAGGGAAAGCATTTGATAAAGTCGGCGGCGGGGCCTTCGGCTGGGGGCTGACAAAGAATATCCTCAAGGCCTATGAGTTTCTTGCGCGGCAATACGAGCCCGGTGACCGTATTTTCCTTTTCGGCTTTTCGCGCGGAGCCTTCACCGTACGCTCCTTGGCTGGGATGATCCGCAAGTCTGGCTTTCCCTCCGAGGTGACAAAAAGCTCAGTAAAACAAGCGCTTGAGCTTTACCGGTTGCGGGGTGAAAAAAACCATCCAGACGCCCCGCATATTCAGAAGAAACGCAAGGACCTGTCTCCGAACTTCGCCACCTCTGATGAGGATTTGGCCTATCGAAACGGACAGGGTGCCATCATTAAGATCGCGTATATGGGTGTCTGGGATACGGTGGGTGCCATGGGGGTACCAAACCTCTTGGGCAAGTTGTCCGAGATATGAAACCAGAGGCATGCCTTCCATGACATGGTTCTCAGCAGTTCTGTGCAATCCGCGCGGCATGCGATGGCTTTGGATGAACGCCGGTACTTCTTTCAGCCAGCGCTTTGGGACAATCTCAGCAAGCTGAATACAGGCGTTGCAGAGGACGATCCCAAACGCCCCTATCAGCAAGTCTGGTTTGCGGGCGATCACAGTATGATCGGCGGCAGTGGGGGCAACAAAGCCTTAACCTCGCATACGATCGACTGGATCGTCGAAGGTGCGGTTTTGAAAGAGTTACAAATAGACCCGGCGTCGCTGATGATCGGCGTGCCGAGGGATCCCACGAATCGTAAGCCACTGAAAATAAAAACGAAAGTGATCTATAAGCTGAATAGAAAAAAGCTCTATGCGTGGCGCAAGGGGCCCGAACCACAGGCGGTTCACACCCTGTCTGCCTCGGCTGACACCTTGTTCGGCAAAGACAGCGGCTACAGACCCAAAAGCCTGAGCCGCCTTTATCCCAATTCATTCGTGATTTAGGCGAGGGTGCCCTCAGCCGTCAGCGTCAGCTTGCCACCGAGGTACGGCGCGAGCGCCTCGGGAAGCTTCACCGAGCCATCCTCCTGCTGCCCGTTCTCAAGCACAGCAATTAGACAACGACCCACGGCCAGACCTGAGCCATTTAGCGTATGGACATACTCAGGCTTGCCGCCACCCGCAGGCTTGAACCGCGCGTTCATACGGCGGGCTTGGAAATCACCTGTGGTGGAGACCGAAGAGATCTCGCGATAGGTTTTCTGACCCGGGATCCAGGCTTCAATGTCGTAAGTGCGGCGGGCGCCAAAGCCCATGTCTCCGGTGCAAAGCACAACCGTGCGATACGGGATGCCCAGTTTCTCAAGGATCCCTTCAGCACAGCGCAGCATGCGTTTTTGTTCGTTATCGGAATCATCAGGATGCACGACCGAGACCATCTCAACCTTTTCAAACTGGTGCTGACGCAGCATGCCCGCGGTGTCACGGCCTGCAGATCCCGCCTCAGAACGGAAGCACAGAGTATGCGCGGTCATGCGGATCGGTAGGGCGCTTTCTTCAAGCACATCGCCTGCCACCGTATAGGTCAGCGGCACCTCAGAGGTCGGCACCAGCCACCAGCCATTGGTGGTCTGATAGCTGTCTTCGCCAAATTTCGGCAATTTATCGGTCCCATACATCGCCTCATCGCGCACCAGAACCGGAGAGTTCATCTCGGTGAGGCTGTTCTCATCCACATGAGTGTCGATCATAAACTGCGCTAAGGCCCGGTGGATTCGGGCGACGGCGCCTTTCAACATCACAAACCGCGCGCCGGAAATCTTGGCGGCGACGTCGAAATCCATCGAGGCGGCGACGCCTGCGATCTCGTAGTGTTCTTTCGCGGCAAACGGCAGCTCATTTGCCTCGCCCCAGCGGTTGATTTCGACGTTGTCGTCCTCATCCGCCCCGTCGGGCACGTCTTCGGCGGGTGCATTGGCGATGCGGGCGAGAGCGTCGGTCAGCTGGGCGTCAAGCTCTTTGGCTTCGGCCTGCATAGCGGCGACTTCGGCCTTTTTCTCGGCCACCAGCGCGCGGAGGCGTTCGAACTCGGCCTCGTCTCCGCTAGCCTTTGCGGCACCGACGGATTTGGAGGCTTTGTTCTGTTCTGCCTGCGCAGTTTCTGCTGCGGTGATTTTGGCGCGTCTTGCGGCGTCCATCTCCAAAAGGGATGAGGACATCGGCGCATCCCCACGGCGGGCGAGGGCGGCATCAAAAGCGGCCGGATTTTCACGGATCGCGCGGATGTCATGCATGGAACTTATCCTTTGAAGTGATTCAGGTTGTGAGCACGCTTATGGCGTAAAACTATCCGGATCGTAACCCTTGGGGTCTTTGCGCCATTCGACCCAGCGATCACGCAATTCGTCCCCACTATAGTCGCCCTCCCCTACAAAGAACGCTGAAAGGTCATACTCTAAATTTTTTCTCGGTTTTACGAAGAGGTTCATGCCATCCAAGGATGAGCGGAACTCGGGGTCCAAAAGCCCGAAATCCACTCCAGCAAAGATTGACCCGTCAAAGTCGTTATCTCGAATTGTTGTTTTGGAAGAGATTTGGAACCGCTAGTCCGCTCATTTTAAAATCTGAGCTTGAAATCAAAGTTCCGTCAATATTCGATGCGGTAAGCGTAGAGCCAATGGCAGAGCAGCCTTTTATGCGAGCGCCCGTCAGATTACATCTGTTGAAATGTACGCCACAAAGATTGCATTCTAGTAAGAGTCTGGCCTTCATGTGGCAGTTTTTAAACAAGCAACCTTCCAATTTGCATTTGTCAAACTGGGATTCATTTAAGAAAGTACCAATGAAAACTGCGCCCACGGCACTACACTGAGAAAATCGTGTTCTGTTGAATTTTGCCGAGGCAAATTTTGCGCCATCTAGTTCGCATTGGTGGAAAATAGCGTTCTCGAAGTTTCCAGAGGCGAAATCTATTCCTTGAAAATCAGTGTGGAAGATTTTCAAAGAGAAGCCCGAAGTTTTCTGTTCCTCTTGCCTTTGTTCCTCTGTACGGCGACCAATCACTGTGACGATTGCTTGTATATCAGCTTGCGAGAGAATAAATTTTCGGTAGTTCCAGATTTCACCTTCATACCTTTCAAATGGGTCATACCTCGCTGAAATCGCTTCGCTAAGTTCTGATGGACCGTCGACTTCGCTAAGAAGCTGAGCGTCAAATTTGTGGCCGGCAGAACTATTCGGTGAGTTCTCTTTCAAGTAGGCTAAAAGAATTTCCATAACCTGCGTATGAAAATCGAGATTGTGCTTCGCAATGCGTTCCAACGTGTAAATAGCGCCAAGCCTTACAGGTAAATTTTTTGAATCTTAGCCCCTTCAACGCCCTCTATATTCGCTGCTAAGCCCTCGACGGCTTTATAAATCTGTTCTGTGACAAGGCTTTCTTCCGCCGCTTTCACTTGCCGTTCAGTTGTTATGACACGAAGCAAAGCCAGAGGAGCCCCCAACAATCCTCCAAGCGCCGTAATCATGCCAACCAATGCGAGGACATGCCAACGTAGATCACTTCCCGTTAGTTTAGAGTTAAAGTCCGAGGCCAACGCCCATAGACTATAGAAGACTAGGCCGAGAAGTAGCACCCAAATTGGAGCGAATACTCCCGCTGCCCCGGAGATGGTTTTTACCAGCCAATCCGCGGATATTTCTCCTTTTTTAGCACGCTCAACACCCAAGAAAGTGAACGCGCAGGACAGGGCAATGAAGCTTAACAGGATTACTAAGATCCAAAAGGTTTTCTGAGAAAAGGGAAGCGTTAGTACAACGGGATCGTTCATTAGGTGGTAGAGTCTTTTTTGAAATTTGCTGTAAGAAACTGATTTACATGTTCTGGCAGCCTTTTTGCGTCAACGCTAGCTCTTTTCCCGCCTTGCATCTGCCCCCCATCACACATAGGTTCCATCCAAATTTCGCGCGGGATGCCGCGCCAGACAAAGGATCCAAAACATGGAAGCTTTCGCCCAGTTTATGCCGCTTATTCTGATCTTTGCGATCATGTATTTCCTGCTGATCCGCCCGCAGCAGAAAAAAGTCAAAGAGCATCAGGCCATGGTGGCCGCTGTGCGTCGCGGGGATGAAGTCGTCACGCAGGGTGGTCTGATTGGCAAGGTCTCTAAGGTCAAAGACGGCGAGAACGAGCTGGAAGTCGAGATCGCGGATGGTGTCAAAGTGCGCGTTGTGCAGAACACCATCGCGGATGTGAAATCCAAGACCGAACCTGTCAAATCCTAAACGATCAAAGGATCCAGCCCTATGCTGCAAATCGCGCTCTGGAAACGCGTTCTGATCTGGGCGACTTGTGCGCTGGGTCTTTTGCTTGCGATGCCCAACGGGTTTTACACCCGGGTGGAAACGCATAACGACGCTGTTGCTTCGCTTGAGGCGGGCTTTAGCGGCAACGGCATCGAAGTGCAGGCGGCCATGTGGCCGTCTTATCTGCCGTCCTCATTGGTGAACTTGGGTCTGGATTTGCGCGGGGGTGCGCATTTGTTGGCCGAGGTGAAGGTCGCGGATGTGTATGCGGCGCGCATGGAGGCTCTGTGGCCTGAAGTGCGCAACCTCTTGCGGGCCGAGCGCGCTACGGTGGGCACGATCCGTTTGCAGCCAAGCGCGGATGATGAACTGCGGGTTAAGATCTCCAAGCCTGAGGCGATTTCAGAAGCGGCCGCGATTGTTGGGACATTGGCGCAGCCGGTTGTTTCGCTGACAGGTGTAGGGTCCAACGATCTGTTGATCAGCACGGACGGCGATACGATTGTCGTCACGCTGTCTGAGGCAGAGCGTGTCGCCACAGACGAACGCACCGTACAGCAATCTCTTGAAATCATTCGCCGCCGGATCGACGAAGTCGGTACACGAGAGCCGACCATTCAACGTCAGGGCTCGGATCGGATCCTGATCCAAGTGCCGGGCATTGGCTCGGCGAGCGAGCTGAAAGACATCATCGGCACCACGGCGCAGCTGACCTTCCAGCCGGTTGTGAGCCGCACGTCGGATGCGCAGGCCCCTGCAGGATCGGGCAATGAGGTGCTGCCGTCCTTGGACGAAGAGGGCACCTTCTATATCCTTGAAAGCGCCCCTGTTGTGACCGGCGAAGAGCTGGTCGATGCACAGCCGAGCTTTGACCAGAACGGTCGCCCTGCGGTGTCCTTCCGGTTCAACCCAAGTGGGGCGCGTAAGTTTGGTGACTACACCGCCGAGAATATTGGCTCGCCCTTTGCGATTGTTTTGGACGAAGAGGTGATTTCCGCACCTGTGATCCAAAGCCATATCCCCGGTGGATCGGGCATCATCACCGGCAACTTTGATGTGGTCGAGAGCACCAACCTCGCGGTTCTCTTGCGGGCAGGGGCTCTGCCTGCGGGGCTTGATTTCCTTGAAGAACGCACGATTGGCCCAGAGCTGGGGCAGGACTCTATCGAGGCGGGACGCATCGCTTGTATCGTCGCCTTTGCCGCTGTGCTGGTCTTTATGCTTTTGAGCTACGGCACTTTTGGGATATTCGCCAATATCGCACTGATCATTAATGTGGGCCTGATCTTTGGCTTGCTGTCTCTGGTGGGCGCGACCCTGACCCTGCCTGGGATTGCGGGGATCGTTTTGACCATCGGTATGGCAGTGGACGCCAATGTGCTGGTGTTTGAACGGATCCGAGAAGAGATCAAATCCGGCAAAGGCCCAGCAAGATCGATTGACCTTGGCTATGAAAAAGCGCTGAGCGCCATTCTGGACGCCAACATCACGACCTTCATCACCGCTGTGATCCTCTTCGCGATGGGCTCGGGCCCGGTGCGCGGTTTTGCGATCACGCTGGGCGTCGGCATCCTGACCTCGGTCTTTACCGCGATCTTTGTCACGCGCCTGATGGTGATTATCTGGTTTGAACGCCGCCGACCTAAGAAGCTGGAGGTGTAAAGATGCGCCTGAGACTTGTTCCAAAAGAAACAAACTGGGATTTCTTTAGCAAATCCACGCTGACGCTTGGGTTTTCCGGGTTCCTGATCGTGCTGGCCTTGGTGTCCTTCTTCCTGCAAGGGCTGAACTTTGGCATCGACTTCCGGGGTGGGACGACCATCCGGACCGAAAGCACCATGGCTATTGATGTTGGGGCTTATCGTGGCGCGATCGAGCCGCTTGGTCTGGGCGATGTTACGATCACCGAGGTCTTTGATCCGACCTTTGAAGAAAACCAGAACGTCTCGATGATCCGCATTCAGGCGCAAGAAGGACAAGAGTCTGTTTCCGCCGATGTGGTGCGGGATGTTGAGGCCGCTTTGAAAGAAGTCGCGCCGGATATTGTCTTTGTGCAGGTGGAATCCGTTGGTCCGAAAGTGTCCGGAGAGTTGATCCAGACGGCGGTCATCGCGGTGGTACTCGCGATTGCGGCGGTGCTTGTGTACATCTGGTTGCGCTTTGAATGGCAGTTTGCCGTGGGCGCTGTGGCTGCGCTTGTGCATGACGTTGTGCTAACCATCGGGGTGTTTTCCGAGCTGCAAATCCGCTTTGATCTGGCGATCATCGCAGCACTTCTGACCATCGTCGGTTACTCGCTTAACGATACCGTGGTTGTCTTTGACCGCGTGCGAGAGAACCTGCGTAAGTATAAGAAGAAAGACCTCAAAGAAGTCCTCAACCTCTCGATCAACGAGACCCTCAGTCGGACCGTGATGACCTCGGTCACCACTTTGCTCGCGCTGATCTCGCTGTTCGTTCTGGGTGGCGACGTGATCCGGGGCTTCGTCTTTGCGATGATCTGGGGCGTGATTGTCGGGACCTATTCGTCCGTCTTTGTCGCCTCGGCGGTTCTGCTGAAACTGGGCGTGAAACGCGACTGGTCCAAGCCTGACGCAAACGCAGGCAACCAATACGCCAATATTGATGCCTGATCTCATTAGCCAAGCCTTAGCCACCGATGGGCTAGGGTGGTTGGTTCTGACCATGACAGTCGCGGGCATCGTCCGCGGCTTCACTGGTTTTGGGACCGGGATGATCTTTGCGCCGATTGGGTTTTTGTTCCTCGAAGTCACAGACGTCGTGCTGTTGCTGGCGATCACGGGGTTTGCCAGCACGGCGGCCTTGTTGCCAAAAGCAGTGCGGGATGGAGACATTAAAGAAGTCTCTAAACTCGGCATCGCGGCGATCGTCACAGTGCCCTTCGGGATCTGGCTGATCACCCTCTTTACGCCGGATGCGATCCGCTGGCTGGCTTGTTTCATCGCCGGAGGGCTGGTAGTCGCGCTGCTTTTGGGTTGGCGCTATCGTGGGCCGATCACCACGCCGCGCCTCTTCGGGATTGGTGGCGCGGGTGGCATTTTCGGAGGCCTCACAGGGCTGACAGGCCCAGCGGTGATCCTGTTCTATCTGGCGAATGGCTCTCGCGCGGCCGTCGTGCGCGCCAATACGATCCTGTTTCTGGCCACTCTGGATATCGCGTTGGCGGCTAATCTGTTTGCCAAAGACCTGATCCGCGCGGAAATCGTCGGGCTCGCCTTGGTGCTGAGCGTGCCGTATTTCCTGACCTCGCTGATCGGGCAGCGCCTCTTCCGCCCTGATTATGAACAGATCTATCGCCTTGCGGCCTATGGTATCATTGCCGCCTCGGTGGTGATTGGGTTACCTCTGTGGGACTGAGGATGAAAACATGCAACTGACCGAAATCGACTACCCAGACGCGCAGCCCATCGAGAGCTATGGCCCGGATTTCTTCCGCATCGGAGACGACAAGATCGCAGCCCCCGCTTTGGTGCATGCCAAAGGCGCGACGGTCTGGGGTGGGTTGGACGATCCTGCCAAGGTGATCGAGCTGGCCGCCGAGATTGATTTCATCCTTCTGGGCACCGGCGCTGACTTGCGCCACGCGCCAAAAGCGTTTCGCGAGGCTTTGGAGGCCGCGGGCATTGGGGTTGAGGTCATGAAGACCTCGTCGGCCTGCCGCACCTACAATGTGCTGGTCTCCGAGGGCCGTCGTGTGGCGGCAGCGCTTTTGCCAGCGGGTGAGGGTTAAATGCTGAAGGTCACGGATCTTGCAGTCGCGCGTGGCGGGATTGCCGTTCTGGAAGGCGTGACGTTTGAGGTCGCCAAAGGCCAAGCCGTGATCCTGCGCGGGGACAATGGTTCGGGCAAGACGACTTTGCTGCGCACGATTGCAGGCCTGCAAGAGCCGCTGGCGGGACAGGTGGACTGTGCGCCTGACAGCATCGCCTATGCCGCGCATCTGGACGGGATCAAAGCCAATCTGACGGTTGAGGAAAATCTCAAGTTCTGGGCCGATGTGTTTCAGTCAGATCAGATGAGCAAAGCGGTTGAGGCTTTTGATCTGGGCGGGCTCTTGCAACGTCCCGCAAATACTTTGTCGGCGGGTCAGAAACGCCGTCTGGGCCTCTCGCGTCTTTTGGTTACGGGCCGTGATATCTGGGTGTTGGACGAGCCGACTGTGTCGCTTGATGCCTTCACCGTCAAAGCCTTCGCCGAGATCGTAAAGGCGCACTTAGCGGGTGGAGGCTGCGCCTTGATCGCCACCCATGTGGATCTGGGGCTTGTGGGAGACACCCTCGACGTTATGCAATTCCACGCCAAAGGCGACAGCACCCTGTCCAGCTTTGATGAGGGCTTTCTATGATCGCGCTTTTGATGCGTGATTTGAAGCTGGCCTTCCGCGCGGGCGGTGGCTTTGGCCTTGGCCTTGCGTTCTTCCTGATCGTCGTCGTTCTGGTGCCCTTTGGTGTCGGCCCTCAGACCGCGCTTCTCTCACGCATCGCAGCAGGCATCCTCTGGGTCGGCGCGCTGTTGGCCTGCCTTTTGTCGCTGGACCGGCTGTTTGCTCTCGATTGGGAGGACGGCTCGCTGGATTTGCTGGCGACCTCTCCGCTGCCGCTTGAGGCGGTCGCTGTCAGCAAAGCGCTCGCCCATTGGCTCACGACCGGGCTGCCGCTTGTTGTCGCATCCCCTGTCTTTGGCCTGCTTTTGGGCTTACCTGAGGCGGGATATATTTTTGTGGTTCTGTCGCTTTTGATCGGCACGCCCGCGCTGAGCTTCATCGGCGCCTTTGGCGCTGCGCTCACAGTGGGCATCAAACGCGGCGGGCTGTTGCTATCGCTTTTGGTGCTGCCGCTCTATGTGCCGACGCTGATCTTCGGTGCAGAGGTCGCGCGGCGGGGCAGCGAAGGTCTGGCGGTTCAAACTCCGTTGCTACTGCTCGCGGGGATCACATTTGGGTCAATGGCGCTTTTGCCTTTCGCGAGCGCCTTGGTCTTGCGGGTGAATTTGAGGTAAGCACGGGATCACCGTGCAAGGAAGGAAGAGTAAGATCATGAGGCTGAACGCTTTGTGGGAATACGCCAACCCAGTGAAGTTCATGCGTCTGACCGACCGTGTGCTGCCTGTGGTGTCTATGCTGGCTTTGGCGGCGATGGTCGTCGGGCTTGTCTGGGGCTTTTTCTTTACGCCCGACGATTTTCGGCAAGGGTCCACAGTTAAGATCATCTACCTGCATGTGCCTTCCGCCATGATGGCGATTTCGGCCTGGTTCATGATGTTGGTGACCTCGCTGATCTGGCTCATTCGCCGCCATCACGTCAGCGCGTTGGCCGCTAAGGCTGCAGCGCCCGTAGGGGCGGTTATGACGATCATCGGGCTGGTCACCGGCGCGATCTGGGGGCAGCCCATGTGGGGCACCTGGTGGGCCTGGGATCCGCGGCTGACGTCCTTTTTGATCCTGTTCCTGTTCTACCTCGGCTATATCGCCCTTTGGGAAGCTGTCGAGGACGGGGATACGGCGGCTGATTTGACCTCGGCGCTCTGTCTGGTGGGGTCAGTATTCGCGTTTCTCAGCCGCTATGCGGTGAACTTCTGGAACCAAGGTCTGCATCAGGGTGCGAGCGTATTGCGGGCAGGGGCCTTGGCTGGCGATACAGAAGAGCGCGTCAGCAATGTCTTTGCCGTGCCGCTGTTCATCTCGATGGCCGGGTTTGTGTTGTTTTTCATCGCTTTGGTGCTGTTGCGGACGCGGACCGAGATCCGTCTACGCCGTGCCAAAGCGCTCATCGCGCGGGAGCGTTTATCATGATGCCAGAACTCGGAAAATACGCGGGCGAAGTGCTGTCGTCCTATGCGGCGTCTTTGGTGTTGTTGGCGGGTTTGGTCGTGGTCAGCCTGCGCGCCTCTCGCAAAGCCAAGATGGCGCTTGAGGCTTTGGAAAAGGGCCGTCAGGATGGCTAGGATTTCGCCTTTGATGATCGCGCCCCCGGCTATTTTTCTGGGCCTTGCCACGTTGTTTTTTGTCGGTATGCAGCGGGACAATCCGGACGAGCTGCCAAGTGCAATGGTGGGTCGCCAAGCGCCCGAGGTGGCTGTCGCGCCTGTCAGCTATGCCGAGACATTTGAGGCAAGCGATTTGCGCAGTGGCGAGCTGACCATGGTGAATTTCTGGGCCAGTTGGTGCGCGCCTTGTCGGACAGAACATCCGACTTTGAAGCAGCTGAAAGACTCTGGCATCAAGATAATGGGCGTGAACTACAAAGACAATGAAGCGAATGCAGCAGGCTTCATTGAGGAACTTGGAGATCCATTTGCTAAAGGCGGTGCCGATCCCAACGGGCGCATGGCGCTGGAATGGGGCGTCTATGGCGTGCCCGAGACCTATATCATCGACGGAGACGGCACTGTGCTGATGCGTATCGCAGGCCCGCTAACCCAGCGCGAAATGGCCGCACGGGTGCAGCCACTTCTGGATAGCCGTTAATTAACCAAAGATCGACAAATCCAGGTCTAACCCGGTTCCCAGCCAAATGGCGTGGTCTCTGTGATCCGCCAGATGGTCGCCTGTGCTTGGGTGCGCAAAAACGATCAAACCGTCCCGGTTCAGTGCAGCCCAGGGCAGAAGCTCGGCAAACTTAGCAGGTGTCACGCTTAGCTGGCAGGATCCCATGGGATGAGGCCCAACGGGGCGGGGGTGCATATGTCCCATGGGCACGTCGAATGTGTCCCGCGCTGCTTCACAGAAGGCGCGCGCCTGATCGAAGGTCGCGTCATCAAAATATACATGGACGTGGTAGTCCGTGATGGTGTCTGTCTGTTTCATGCTGGCAAACTTGGGGGGACGCCCCATGTGTTGCAAGCGGCAAAAACGAACAAGACATGTGCGGGGTAGGCTAAGGGCCTGTCTTGGAACATGTTTCTCGCTACGATCTGATGCGCTGCTCACGGATTTTCGTAACGATCTCGCGAAGGCTTGATTGGTGTTTCAACGCGAAGTTTCTTATCAAGATGAGACTTAAGCAAGATTTGGATGGATCTGATGGCGCGATTTTCTCGGTGGATACAGGCGGCCCTTCTTAGCGTTGGACTTGGCGTCTCTGCAGGTGCGGTGCAGGCCGGTGGGCCCGTGGTCGTAGAGCTCTATACCTCTCAGGGTTGCTCAAGCTGTCCGCCCGCAGACGCGTTTCTGGCCAAAGAGCTGGCCAAGCGGGACGATGTGATCGCTCTGGCACTACATGTTGATTATTGGGACTACATCGGCTGGAAAGATGATTTCGCCGATCCTGCCTATACCGACCGCCAGCGCGGCTATGCCCGCGCGGCGGGGCAGCGCACGATCTATACGCCTCAGATGATCATTGGCGGGCTTGATCATGTGATCGGCAGCCATCCTCGTGAGGTGAAGCAGTTTATCGGCAAACACGCAGAGGCGGCCAATGATGTGGCAGTCTCGCTGACCCGTACTGGGGATGTTTTAGAGATTTCCTTGGATCCCGGCACAGTTAAGCGCTCGCGCATGTCTGTGCAGTTGGTGCGGTATATGCCTCGGGCAACCCGTGACATCAAACGCGGTGAGAACGCAGGGCGTGAGCTGCACTATGCGAATATTGTGACGGAATGGCTGCGCGTGGGCACTTGGAACATGCGGTCTGACAAAACGTTTAAGGCCAATGTGGAAGGGGACCAGCCGATTGTGGTTCTGGTCCAACGCGAAGGTCACGGCCAGATCGTCGCGGCTGCGCGTTTAAACTGACATATCCAGTTTCATGTCTTTGCGCTTGTCCAGATGCGCACGCTCTGGCTTCCACCTTTTGTGAGACCAGAGCCACTGTTCTGGTGACTTGCGGATTTGGGCCTCTAGCCCGTCGTTGATGGCCTGAGTCATGGTTTTCACGTCGCTGTGCGGTATGGGCTCTTCGATCAGAACTTCAAACGAGATCCCGTCTTTAAGGCGGCGACTGTAAACCGGCACGATTAGCGCATCGTATTTCAGGGCAAGTTCGGCAACCGAAGGGGCCGTCGGCGCAGGTTTGCCAAAGAAATTCACGATCATACCGCTGCTGTAATACTGGTCAGGTAGGATTGCGACCGTGTTGCCCTGTCTTAGAAACTTCACCATCTCAGCCATGCCGCGCCGCGTGCGCCCAAACATCGGGCTTGCGATAGCTGCCAGGGCCTCAACGTAATGCGGGTTGAAATAGGGGTTCGACATATCGCGATACAACGCGCCGATTTTATGCCCCCGTTGCATGATCAGGCTGCGTGCCGCATGGCAGTTTCCGAAATGCCCAGAGACCACAATGATTGGCCGATTGTTGACGCGCGCTTCGTCGAGTGCCGCAATGCCAGGGCCAATCGGGGCCAGTTTTGAGACGCGTTCGTTGAATTCCCGCGCGGAATACTGCTCTAGCAGGCACCTGCCGATATTGTCGGGGACTGCGATACAGAGTTTCTCGACTTCGCTTGCAGGCAACTCGGGCCAAACATAGGCTAGGTTTTGCTTGATGCGCTTTCTTGCGCCAGAGAGCGGGCCAAGTACGCGTGCAAAAAACCAACCCGCCAAATGCATACGAGGCCCATAAGGCAACGCGAGCATCATCAGGATCACAGAGCGGCCAATAGCATTCAGCAGCCAACTGCCTGCACGTTGTGAAAAAGAGAGTTTCTCGGCCATGGTCCCGCTCGTGTTTTCATCAGACTTAATGCCTGCACGGGCGGGACGCAAGAAAAGCGCTTAGCTGTCGTAGGTGCTAGAGCCCGCCATCGCTTTCAGCAGAAGGGTTTCGGCCCGGCTTCCTTCGCCGCCACGGGCACGGATTTCGGCCAGTTGCATGAGGGCACCATCATAGTCGCCCATGTTGACCTTGGCCTCACCCAGATAAGAGCGCGCGAGGATGTTGTTGGGATCCACCTCCAGCGCCCGGTCATAGAAGGACAAGCCAACCTCGATGTTGCCCATCTTGCGGTGCGTAAAGCCCCAGAGCGCCAGAGTCCGGCTGGCATCCTGCGAGTTCACTGCGCGCAGAACCTTTTGCGCATCGCCATAATCGCCGGCATAGGCATAGCGTTGCGCGCTATCCAAAAGGTAGGCATCGTTTTGCGTGGACTCAGAGGGCTCCACACATTCTTTGGTGTCTTTGTCCCAGACCAGCCCGTCTTCGCATTTCTCATCAGCGGTCGGCTCTGGGGTGCTTGGGGCCGTGCCTGCTGCGAAGGCAGTCAGGGGGGCGAGGGTCAGGGCCGCAGCTAAAACAAGTTTCATGATCTTTCCTCCATGGGATCTGTTGACGTTGTCATGAAGAATACGTTCGACAGCGGGGTTTTATTCCCGTGATCACGAAAATGTTTACAACTTTCTGCTGCGGCCTTTGTTTTTAAACGATTTTCAGGGTGACTTAGCTCTCGCCAAAGACGCGTTTGAAGATCGTGTCAACATGTTTCGTGTGATAGCCCATGTCGAATTTCTCGTTGATACCGTCAACGCCAAGCGCGTTTACCACATCCTCATCCGCCAAGAGTTCCTCGCGGAAATCTGTGCGGAACTCCCAGACTTTCAGAGCATTGCGCTGCACCATGACATAGGCGTCTTCGCGGCTGACACCGGCTTGGGTCAGGGCCAGAAGCACACGCTGAGACATCACAAGGCCCGGGAATTTGTTCATATTGTCGAGCATGTTCTCAGGGAAGATCAGCATCTTGTCGATCACACCGGTCAGACGGGCCAGTGCGAAATCAAGCGTCACACAGGCGTCTGGGCCGATCATCCGCTCTACCGAACTATGCGAGATATCACGCTCGTGCCACAGCGCGACGTTCTCCATCGCAGGCACCACAGCCATGCGCACCAGACGCGCGAGGCCGGTGAGGTTTTCGGTTAGAACAGGGTTCTTCTTATGCGGCATCGCAGAAGAGCCTTTCTGGCCCATCGAGAAGAATTCCGCGCCTTCCAGAACTTCGGTGCGCTGCATGTGGCGGATCTCGATCGCTACGTTTTCGATAGACGACGCAATCACGCCAAGGATCGCAAAGAACATCGCGTGGCGGTCACGCGGGATAACTTGCGTAGAGATCGGCTCTGGTTTCAGGCCCAGCTTCTCGCAGACATGTTCCTCAACCGCCGGATCGATATTAGCAAATGTGCCAACAGCACCAGAGATCGCGCCGGTTGCGATTTCCTCACGCGCCGCTTTCAGACGCTCGAGGTTGCGATCCATTTCCGCATAAAACCGCGCGAAAGTCAGACCCATGGTGGTTGGCTCTGCGTGGATACCGTGTGAACGACCAACGCGAACGGTGTTCTTATGCTCCATCGCGCGCTTTTTCAGGGCGGCGAGCAGACCGTGCATGTCTTCGATCAGAATGTCCGCGGCGCGTACCAGCTGCACGTTCAGGCAGGTGTCCAGAACATCCGAGGAGGTCATGCCCTGATGGACAAAACGTGCTTCCTCCGAGCCGACATGTTCCGCTAGATGGGTCAGAAAGGCGATGACGTCGTGCTTAGTAACCGCTTCGATCTCGTCAATGCGGGCCACATCAAATTCGACATCCTTGGCTTTCCAAACCGCCTCTGCGTTTTCGCGCGGGATCACACCCAAATCCGCTTGTGCATCACAGGCATGCGCCTCGATTTCATACCAAATGCGGAACTTTGTTTCCGGAGACCAGATGGCCACCATCTCGGGGCGGGAATAGCGTGGGATCATGTCACAGCCTTGTGTCTTTTGGGAAGTTGCGGGCGGTATAGACTGCACATGACGAATGAACAAGTGAAGGACGGGAAAATGTGGCGCAAAGCCCTTGTTTTATTGGTATTGGCCATGCCCGCCGCGGCAGAAGACTGGGTTCCACTGACGGGGCCGCAGATCCAAGAGGCTCTGACGGGCAAAAAACTACAATATGAGAACGCCTGGCAAGATTTCCGCGCCTCGGGTCGAACGCTCTATAACGCGGGGCGGGATAGCTGGGGCTATTGGGCCGTGCGGGACGATCAATACTGCAGTCAGTGGCCGCCTCAAGCGCCTTGGGATTGCTATGACGTTTCGCAAAAGGGCGACCAGATCCGCTTCATCGGCGCTTTCAATGACGTGAGCGAAGGCGTTTTTGTCGAAGAGTAACGGGTTCACACAGCCGTGAGGTTTCGCGCAAAGGTTGAAAATTGTCTGGTCCCTCACACGACGAGCACTAGCTCGCAAGTGTAACATGTTATGATTTTGTCTCGGGAGGACGCAGAGATGACCCTAAATCGCAGAACATTCCTGGCCAGCGGCGTGGCGAGCGCCGCGCTGGCCTCGCCTTTGGGCGCGGCTGCGCCAAAGCTTGGCGTGAACTTTGGAGGGTTTCATCGCGTCACCCTGGGTGACTTCGAGATCACAACTCTGGCCGGCGGGACCCGCGTTGTCGAAGAGCCGCAAAAGATATTTGGCTTGAACGTCAGCGCCGAAGACTTCGCGGCAGCTTCCAGCATGGCGAACATCCCCGCCGATCGCACGCGGTTCTATTTCACGCCGGTGCTTGTAAACACAGGGTCCGAGCTGGTTCTGTTTGACGCAGGCCTCAACGGTCAGGCGACTTTGGCGCAGATCGAGGCGGCGGGATATACCGCTGATCAGATCGACAAAGTGATCATCACCCATATGCACGGCGACCACATCGGCGGCCTCATGGGCGATGCGGGCGAGACCTTTGCCGGTGCGGAATATGTCTCTGGTGCGGCCGAGAACAACTTCTGGGCAGGGCAGGACAACAAGAACTACAACGCCAAGGTCATGCCGCTGGTTGAGAAGTTCTCTTTCGTGTCTGATGGCGCGTCGGTGGCCTCTGGCATCACCGCAATGGATGCAAGCGGGCACACGCCGGGGCATATGGCCTATATGCTGGAAAGCAACGGGGCGTCGATGCTTTTGGGGGCCGATTTTGCGAACCACTATGTCTGGTCGTTGGGGTACCCCGATTGGGAAGTGCGGTTTGACATGGACAAGTCGGGTGCGGCGGCGCGGCGTCGGCAGATTTTGGACATGCTGGCGACGGACAAAATCCCCTTCACGGGCTATCACATGCCGTTCCCGGCCATTGGATATGTCTCCACGCGCGGTGATGGGTTTGAATATGAACCGGCGACATATCAGCTGACGCTCTAGCATGGATAAAATCTAAGGATTTCAAATACAAGGCGGAGGTTTCTCCGCCTTTTTTTGTTTAGCTGGGCGCGAGTTCGGTGACCACTTGGCTGGATTTTTCCAGCGTCCGGTGCACTGGGCATTTGTCCGCAATCTCTAAAAGTCGCGCGCGTTCATCGCTGGTCAGCGTGCCCTCAAGGTGGATCACCCGCTTAAAGCTATCGATCTTGTCGCCTGATCCGGTCGAAGCGTCTTGAGCATGCACCTTATTGTGGCTGACATCCACCCAGACGTGGTCCAGTTTCCAGCCTTTACGGCGCGCGTACATGCGGATCGTCATCGATGTACAAGCGCCCAGGCCAGAGGATAGGAACCCGTAGGGCGTCATGCCTTTATTGGTGCCGCCATAGGCCAGCGGTTCGTCCGCGAGCGTATGGTGGAACGGGCCAGAGTTCACGTCCTGCAGGAAGCCATCAGCATCCGCTTCCGAGACGCGCACAACGCCTTCGGGCGCGCCAATCGGGGGGGCAGGTGGCGCGAGGTCCAGATAACGCGCGGCCCATGCCGAGATCACTTCGGCCGCATATTCAGCGTCTTCGCCACGGCTGATAAGGTGGTCGGCGTTATCCAATGTGACAAAGCTTTTGGGGTGTTTGGCGGCGAGGAAAATTTCGGAGGCATTTTCGATCCCCACGATGTCATCCAAAGGCGCGTGCATCACAAGTAATGCCTTTTTCATGTTGGCAATTAGAGGCTTAAGGTTCTGCGCCTCAACATCCTGCACAAAGCTATCGCGGATTTTGAAGGGGCGTCCGCCAAGGCTGACCTGCGCTTCGCCTTTCTCGGTGATCTCATCCAATGCGCCGCCAAAATTATGCGTCACGTGGGCCGGATCAAAGGGCGCGCCGAGCGTGACCACAGCCCTCACGCTCTCAAGTTCACCCGCCGCCCGCAAAACCGCCGCGCCGCCAAGGGAATGGCCGATCAGAAGGCTCGGCGCCATGCCGCGCTCTTTCAGATAGTCCGCGGCTGCGGTCAGATCCTGCACATTGCTGGTGAAATGCGTGTTTGCGAATTCTCCTTCGGAATGCCCGAGCCCGGTGAAATCAAACCGAAGAANCGCCACGCCCATGGTGGCCAATCGCCCGGCAATCCGGCGCGCGGCGGGGATGTCTTTGGAGCAGGTAAAGCAATGCGCAAAAAGGGCGGTCGCCAGATGCGGCCCTTCGGGCAGATCCAGACGGGCGGCCAGCTTTTCGCCGCTGTGGCCGATAAATGAGACGCGTTCGCTTGGCATGGAGCAAATCCTTGGCTGTGGATGCTTTAACTTGGGACATCCACAGAGCAAGGCCAACCCCAACGAAACAAGGGTCACGCCAAGGTGAAGAGCCGCGACTTAGGTTTCGCCCATCAGCGCCGGATCAAACGGATATTGTGTCAGGTTCTCATAGCCGTCTTCCGTGATCAGCACCTGATCCTCGAGCTTGATCGAGAAATCGCCGCCCTCAGGGCTGACCAAAGCCTCGACACAGAGCGTCATGCCCGCTTCGAGTTCATAGTCAAAGGCGCCCTCATGCCCCGTGCCCGGATAATCCACATGGGGCCATTCATCACAGAGGCCGACGCCATGCATCATGCAGCTGTATTTCTGTTTCTGGAACTGCGGGTCCAGAACATGGCCGTTGGCTGACAAGTCGTTGATGGAGACACCGGCTTTCAGCATCTCCATGTTGGTCTGGATATGCTCGACCCCGTGCTGCATCGCATAGATCATATCGGCAGGCGGCTTTTCGTCGCCGATCCACCAAGACCTTGAGATATCGATACAAATTCCGTATGCGCCGACGAGGTCGGTGTCGAAACTGACGATCTCATTATTACTGATGAGGCGCGGGCCGCATTCCTGAAACCAGGGGTTTGTGCGGGGTCCAGACGCAAGCAGACGTGTTTCGATCCATTCGCCGCCGCGTTCGATATTGGCTTTGTGCAGGATCGCCCAGACGTCGTCCTCAGATACACCTCCGCCGGGGATCGCTTCGCGGGCGAAGTCTTCCATTTCCTTGACGGCGGCTTCGCAGGCCACAGAGGCGCAGCGCATGGCGAGGATTTCGTCAGGGCCTTTGACCGCGCGGCATTTCTCGGTGAGCTCTTCGCCGGGGAAGACCTCAAGCCCTGCGCTTTCCAGCGCCCGCAGACCGTCGATCATAATTTTGTCGACCGCGAGGCGCTTGTTGCCCGGCGCGTGTTCGTTCAAGAGGTCGATGACTTCGTTTGTGAATTTCGTTGCCGCCTCGGTGATCCGGTCTCCGACAGAGAAGTAGAACATCGAAGCGCCAGAGCGTTGTTCCCGTACCAAGGGGTTGAATTCACTGAGGAAAGGCGAGTTCTTGTAGTCCCACATCACCATATAGCCATCGGCACAGATCAGTGTCGCGCGGAAGGGGTTGTGGGTGTTCCAGAGCTGCATATTGGTGCTGTCGGTCGCATAGCGGATGTTCAGCGGATCAAACACCAAGAGGCCCGCGAAGTCGCGATCCTGGATGAATTTGGTCAGTCGCTTGAGGCGAAATTCGCGCATGCGGGGCAGGTCGGGCAGAGTTAGGCCTGCGGCTTCCCACTCGCGGAAGGCAAGTTGGGTGGGGCCGATCTCGATACGGTCGTTGTCGTTGGGGGTGTTGTCCCCCAGCATAACACCTTTGGATGGGTCGATCTTGCGGCGGTCGCGGGAATAATTCATCTGGCTCTCCTTCTGGGGTCAGGATGCGGGGCGAGATACGGCTATGTCCGGTCAAAAAGCGACCTTTGGACGGGGTTTGGGCGGCGCTTTTGGGAAATGGGGTTCTCTTTTCTTGGGATTTGAGGGAGGTTTTGCGTCAAAGACGCTTTGAGGCCGTGCGGTGATGTCTGTCATTTTGCAAACTGAGATTCCCTATGATGTGACAGCGGAAAAACCGCTGCCGGGCGTTGCGCCCTTGGGGGAGGCGAGCTGGTTGCATCTGGATGAGGCCTACGCTGCGCAATTGGCGCGGAAGGCGGAGTTGCTTGCGGAGCGGCGTGCGGATGTAGTGGCTTTGGACGCTGGCGCTTTGCCGGCGGCGCAAGAGCTGCTGCGGATGGTTGTTCGAGAACTCATTGAAAGGCATGGGTTTTCTGACGAAGGGGACTCGGTGGCGCGCCCTGACGGGCGCGCGGTTGCGCTGAATTTCGAGGATCCGCTTGGGACGCTGGCGCAATTGGTGCAGGAGGACTTCTGTATTTTGCAGAAACAGGGCGACGAGCATGTGCTAACGGGCGCGCTTTTGTGTTTTCAGGCGAGCTGGACTTTGGCCGAGAAGTTCATGCGGCCTTTGGTACGGATTCATAAGCCAGTCGAGAGCTATGACACCAATATCGCGAAACGCGTGCAGCGGTTGTTTGATGGGGTGCGTGCGGGGCGTCCGGTCTGGCGGTTTAATGCGTTGCACTATGCTGATGCGGAGTTGTTTCATCCGAGGACAGAGGATGCGCCGCGTGAGGATGATCACCGAGAGCAGAGGTTTTTGCGCAGTGAGCGTCAGGTGATTATACGGTTGCCTGAGACGGATGCCGTTGTCTTTTCTATCCACACATATTTAACCAATGTTCATTCTGACTAAGCTGGGATATTCTCTGTTTCATAGACGAGCTAGTACTATTTTGATAACTTCATTATCATCGGTTCAAATTTAATTAGGTAATCATACATGCGGAATTTTCTATTTTTCATACTTGTGTGTTTGGTTCCATGTCTGTCTGCAGCACACAGCTTGCAGTATCACGATTCAGGTGAATGCGAATTTAACCTACTGGAACACAGCTCAGATGACTTAGAGACATTTTTTGACGAGAAAGACACATATCATTTTTGCATTAAGGTCACGGTAGGAAGCCGAGAGTTTTCAAGTGAAGATGAAAAAACGTACTTTTTTTCTAAGAGGCGTTCGGGGGCTGTGGAATGCTTAGACAAACCGTTTCGCTCTCGGTTGTGGGGACAGCGATTGCCTAAATGGATCGACGGGACTGTCGCTCCAATGCAAGTTAACGGTCTGGCGGATGTTCGTGATGACCAAATAAATGGAAAGATTTTAACGTTCCGCTCTTGTGAGCTCTCCACTGATTAAAACGGTGTTTCCTTCGGTTAAATGAAAACAATGTGGTCCAAAAGAGATAAAACGACCAAAAAGAGCCCTACCATAATGATGTATTTGGGTAGAATTTTCACTTTTTCTGATTGAATTTCAAAATCTGATCTAAATTTCTCGAGGCTGGTTTTTTGCGACTTCAGAAGGATCTCCTGTTTTTCAAGATCTGAAACATTAACTCTACTTTGCTCGTCATCTAGGCAATCTCGAGCTAACGAAAGTTGTTTTTCCAGCTCTTCCAATTCCCAAGTTTGAATTTTCGCTGTAAGCTCTAGTGATGCGAGTTGAGTCATTTTTGCGATTTCAGCGTTAGAGACGTTTAGCCAATAGTACCGGGCCAAAGCCATTGATGCGAAAGCAAAAAAGAAAACCAAGATGTTATGACCTCCTTCAGCAAAATATAACTTTGCAACACCTAGGTCCAATTTCTCAACTTCAGTGAAGACGACTAGAACGGTTAGAAAACAACAAGTGAGAAATGAGTTTCTACTGCGTTCAAGATCTTCGTTCAGTAGATTTCCGATTTCGAGCTCTTTGATTTCGCTGAATTGGAGCTTCAGGAACGTATAAGTATCTGATTGTTGCATATTTTCTCACTTCGAAAAAAAATTTTAAACATACTGCATCCAATGACGCACAAATCCAAACAAAAAAGGCGCCCCGAGGGACGCCTTTTCCGTAATGTTCCAGCAGCTTAGCAGCTGTAGTACATACCGAATTCCACTGGGTGTGGGGTATGTTCGTAGGTTTCGATCTCTTCCATTTTGAGTTCGATGTAACCTTCGATCTGGTCTTTGGTGAACACGTCGCCAGCCAGCAGGAAGTCCATGTCCGCTTGCAGCTCTTCCATTGCTTCGCGCAGGGAGCCACAGACAGTTGGGATACCAGCCAGTTCTTCTGCAGGCAGATCGTACAGGTTTTTGTCGTAAGACGGGCCTGGATCGATCTTGTTCTTGATGCCGTCGATGCCGGCCATCAGAAGCGCTGCAAAGCAGAGGTATGGGTTCGCGGATGGATCCGGGAAACGTGCTTCAACGCGCTTGGCTTTTGGAGATTCGGTCCAAGGGATACGAACACAGCCAGAACGGTTACGCGCGGAGTAGGTGCGCAGAACTGGGGCTTCGAAGCCTGGGATCAGACGCTTGTAGGAGTTGGTGGATGGGTTGGTGAAGGCGTTCAGCGCTTTCGCGTGCTTCAGGATACCACCGATGAAGTACAGAGCTTCTTGGGACAGGTCCGCGTACTGGTCACCAGCAAACAGAGGCTTGCCGTCTTTCCAGATGGACATGTTACAGTGCATGCCGGTGCCGTTGTCGCCTGCGATTGGCTTTGGCATGAAGGTTGCAGATTTGCCGTAAGACTGAGCCACGTTGTGGATCACGTACTTATACTTCTGCAGCTCGTCCGCCTGATGAGTCAGGGAACCAAAGATCAGGCCCAGCTCGTGCTGACAGGACGCAACCTCGTGGTGGTGCTTGTCCACTTTCATGCCCAGACGCTTCATGGTCGACAGCATCTCGGAGCGGATGTCCTGACCATCGTCGATTGGGTTTACAGGGAAGTAACCACCTTTGACACCTGGACGGTGACCGGTGTTGCCCATTTCGTATTCAGTGTCAGAGTTCCAGGAACCGTCCTGTGCATCAACTTCGTAGGACACTTTGTTGATGGTGTTGGAGAAGCGAACGTCGTCAAACAGGAAGAATTCTGCTTCTGGACCCCAGTAGGAGACATCACCGATGCCGGAGGACTTGAGGTACGCTTCTGCTTTTTCAGCAGTGGAACGTGGGTCACGCTCGTAGGCTTCACCGGTGTCTGGCTCAACGATAGAGCAGTGCACACAGATGGTTTTCTCTGCGTAGAAAGGATCTACGTAAGCAGAGTTGGTGTCTGGCATCAGTTTCATGTCAGAAGCTTCGATGGATTTCCAACCAGCGATGGAGGAACCGTCGAACATGAAGCCTTCTTCCAGGAAGTCTTCGTCGACTTCTGTGGACATCACGGTGACGTGCTGAAGTTTACCACGAGGGTCTGTGAAACGGATATCTACGTATTCCGCTTCCTCGTCTTTGATCAGCTTGAGAACTGCATCTGCGCTCATGCTTGCTTTCCTTCTACAAAAAGAGTTCGGAGTGTTTACAGGGCGTCCGCGCCGGATTCACCGGTACGAATGCGGATGGCTTGTTCGACAGAGCTGACAAAGATTTTGCCGTCCCCGATTTTATCGGTTTTCGCTGCGTCGACGATCGCTTCGATTGCTTGGTCTACCATGTCGGCATCCAGAACAACCTCGATTTTGACCTTTGGCAGGAAGTCCACGACATATTCTGCGCCGCGGTAGAGTTCGGTATGGCCTTTTTGACGACCGAAACCCTTGACCTCGATCACCGAAAGACCTTGGACACCTACGTCCTGCAAAGCTTCTTTCACTTCATCAAGTTTGAATGGCTTGATGATGGCTTCGATTTTTTTCATCTCGGGGTCTCCTCACCTGAGTTATGTCGTGCTGATCCCATGTTCCTGAGGGGGCGACAATCGGATAGGGCGTTTTGGGCCGAAAGGCTAGGGTCAGATTTTGTGGTGTGATTAAAAAATAGGCAAATAGGCGCGAAAAGGGGCGAAATGAAAACTTTGCCGGTTTGGGCCTTGTGAATATGGGCGCTTGGCGGGATGTGCCGCGTGAAAATTTACTGGAACAGATATGCATTTTCCACTCGCATCCCGCAAATAGCTTTGCTAGAGACACGCGAACTGGCGGCAGCGATGCGCCAGCGATGTGCGGGTGTGGCGAAATTGGTAGACGCACCAGATTTAGGTTCTGGCGCCGCGAGGCGTGGGGGTTCAAGTCCCTCCACCCGCACCACTCTTTCTTATGACTTAAGTTAATGAAGCATTTAGGCGCCGCACGCTTTGTTGGCGGCGTGTTCGTCAATCTTACCTAGCCCTGATCCTTACTCAAAACGCGTATGTGAGGATGGGAAATGGATATTTACGACGAAACTCTGGGCATGACTCGCAGTCTGGCCGGCACCTTTGGCAATATGGTCGATGTGGTGCCCAATGATGGGGCTGATCTGCCGCAGCCTGCGATGAAGCTCTATGTGGAAACCGGCGGGGCGCTGGTGGTGATAGGGGTCAACGGGACGGCGAGCGTGACCGTGCAAGTGACTGATTTTTCAGAGCTTAACCTGAACGTGCGCCGTGTTTATGCGACGGGCACCACGGCTTCTGGCATCAAGGCGTTTGTGGTCTGATGCTGGATTTGGGTGTGAACATAGGGCAAAGCGCGGGCCAAGCAGCGCAGGCACGAGCTCGGATGCCGGCGGGGATCTTGCCGATCAGGCAGGCGACCCTGCAGGACATGAGTCATGTGACCTCGACCACGGGCGATGTGACGCTGGGCGAGGGCGAGATCCTGATGGGCGCGAATTCGCGGGTCACGATCGCGGGGAATTTCTCGGGCAACCTTTGGGTGCATTCGGTGACGGCAGATGTCACGGGCACGACGCGGGCGCGGTTTTTGAGCCCGACGTACAGCCCTGAAGGAACGCGTCAGGCTGAGGGCATGCAGACGTGGAAATTCCCGGCCGCGAGCAATCAGGGATCGCTTGATTTTCTGACGGGGACTAACTCGTCCTGTCGGCTGCTTGGGTTGCAAGTGGTTGATATGGGAGATGTTTTGGCGAAGCCGGCCAAGGTGGTGCTGGCCTTGGGGCAATCCTTGATGGAATGCTCGTCGGTCTCGCTCGGTGTCAATCGCAGCTTTGATTATTGGCCCGGAGCGCGGTGTTTGTATCTACCGGGTGCGACATATGTCGGGCGCGGGACCACGCGGGCAGAGCCGCATGCGATGCATGTGCCACTGCAGTATCACTCCATCGGGCAGGGCGTGTCTCCGGCGGCGGCATTCGCGCAGGAGCTGCTGCCTTTTGTGCCGGAGAGCCACAACCTGGTGATAGCCGCGGGGGCGTGGTCGCAGACGTCTTTATTGGGCGCGGATGGGGATTGGAACCCCGCCGCGACGACTGCGGATCAGGCGGCCTACCAGAATGCGGTGGATTTGGTGACGACGGGGCTGGCGAACTTGCCTGCGGGGTCAGAGGTCATCGGCGCGCTCTGGGCGCAGGGACAGGGGGATTATAGCGCGACGTTTGATGTCGACTATCCGCCAGCCTTCGCGGCAATGCGCAGTCAGATGCAGGTCGATCTGGGCACCGGATCGATCCCGTGGCTGATCCTTGGCCCGCCGCCAGATGGCGTAGCGACCTATCAGGATCTTTTCCGGCAAACCCAGCAAAATATGGATCAAGACAGCGGCCACGCGTTGTCACAAGCCGGAGTAAATACGATCGCGCATCCCACCGGATATATCGAAGACGGCACCCATGTCAGTGCTTGGGGCAGCCGCGTGATAGGGCGGCTTGCAGCACGGCGATTCATCGCGGAAGGGTATCTGTGACAAGGGGCGGCTTTCGGGCCGCCTTTTCTTTGCGCCTTGCCCTTAGATCATTGGCAAATCCATGCCTTTCACACGTGCCTTTTGCCTTGTCATTCTGCCCCCTGATCTATAGAGAGCGACGTCAACGCATGAAGAAGTTAAAGGCGGTGCCAATCGGCGCCGCTATTTAGGTTGAAAGAAGGACGATACAATGCAGGTCACCGAGACCCTGAATGAAGGCCTGAAGCGCGGCTATACCATCACGCTGACCGCAGATGAGCTGGACGCGAAGGTCAACGAAAAACTGGCTGAAGCGCAGCCAGACGTTGAAATGAAGGGCTTCCGCAAAGGCAAAGTGCCTATGGCGCTGCTGAAAAAGCAATTTGGCCAGCGTGTTCTGGGCGAAGCGATGCAAGAGTCCATCGACGGCGCGATGAGCAACCACTTTGAAGAATCCGGCGATCGTCCCGCGCTGCAGCCAAAGATCGAAATGCAGAACGGCGAAGAGTGGAAAGAAGGCGATGATGTTGTTGTCGACATGTCCTACGAAGCTCTGCCAGAGATCCCTGAAGTTGATCTGAAATCCATCGAGCTGGAAAAGCTGGTTGTGAAGCCAGAAGATGCGGACGTGGAAGAAGCGCTTGGCAAGCTGGCCGAGACCGCGCAGAACTTCAAATCCCGCCGCAAGGGTTCCAAAGCGAAAGACGGCGACCAGGTTGTCATGGATTTCGTTGGTAAAATCGACGGCGAAGCCTTTGACGGCGGCGCGGGCGAAGATTTCCCACTGGTTCTGGGTTCTGGTCAGTTCATCCCTGGCTTTGAAGAGCAGCTGGTTGGTGTGAAAGCCGAAGAAAAGAAGGACGTCACCGTCTCTTTCCCAGAAGAATACCAAGCCGAGCATCTGGCGGGCAAAGAGGCTGTCTTCTCTTGCACCATCAAAGAAGTCAAAGAGCCTGTAGCGGCAGAACTTGATGACGAGCTGGCAAAGCAATTCGGCGCCGAAGATTTGAACGCTCTGAAAGAGCAGATCACCGAGCGTCTGGTTGCGGAATACGCAGGTGCTGCACGTCAGGTTCAGAAGCGTGCGCTGCTGGATGCGCTGGACAAGGTTGTGTCCTTCGACCTGCCTCCGTCCTTGGTTGAAGCAGAAGCAAACCAAATCGCACATCAGCTGTGGCACGAGGAAAATCCTGAGGTGGAAGGTCACGACCACCCAGAGATCGAGCCAACCGAAGAGCACACCTCTTTGGCAGAGCGCCGCGTGCGTCTTGGCCTGCTGCTCGCAGAGCTGGGCCAGAAAGCCGAAGTCGAAGTGTCCGACGCGGAAATGACCCAAGCGATCATGAACCAAGCGCGCCAGTATCCTGGTCAGGAACGTCAGTTCTTTGAATTCGTTCAGCAGAACCAGCAGATGCAACAGCAGCTGCGTGCGCCTCTGTTTGAAGACAAAGTCGTCGACTATGTGTTTGAACTGGCTCAGGTTTCTGACAAAGAAGTCAGCAAAGCCGACCTGGAAAAAGCTGTTGAGGCACTGGACGAGGAGTAATCCTCGTTTGGGCGCAGCCTAGCGTTACGCCTATTCAGACATTCAAAAAGGGGCTGCTCAGAAATATTGAGCAGCCCCTTTTCATTGCGCCACACTCTACGCAACACGCCTTGGGGAAAAAGGCGATTTGTGCGGCCGAAGGCACAGGGTAGCATCCTTCGACCAATCAAATGGCTTTATAAAAATGACAGTTGAAATGTCAGGCATGCGACGAATCGCATGCGTTTTTGCTTTAGGACAGGCTTATGTGGTCGCGCTGAGGTCCGGTGTCAGACGCACTGAGAGCGCGCTGCGCAGGGCCAGAGCCGCTTCGCGTTCGCTTTCAGTTTTTGCCATGGCAATTTGTTCGTCGCAATAGGCCTGCAGCTCCTTGGGATCGGACATCTCGGTGACCGGCGGTGTTTTCGCCAGCGCCTCGATTTTGGCCACGGCCTCATCTTCGTCCAGCATCACATCGCCCTCGATACCTGCAAAGGCACGTACCTTGCTGATCCGCTCGTCTGTACAGTCCAGCAGGGCCGCCAGAGCAGAGACTTTGCCCATTGGGACAGTCTTGCCCACATAGCCGTGTGGCGCGTTGTCAGAGCGTTTCAGGACGCGGTCCATGACCGGGTCGATGACAGTGATGATATCGGTGATACCAGCCATCTGTGAGTACTCCAGAATGCCCACCATGAGCTCGCAGGTTGCCTTGGACACGGTGGTCTTGCTGTCCTCACTTTTGATGCGCTGAGTATCAACGCAGAAGCGGGTGGATTCCCAGATGTTCGGGCTTCGGACCGGAGGCTCGCCGTCCAGAATTGCGTCAAACACATCGACCAGCATATGCGGCCCCATGGTTTGCAATACTCGCGCGCAGGAAATGACGTTCATCTCGTCGTCCAGGCCCACGATGTAGCTGGGATTCATCTTGTCGAATTGATCGATTTCTTTGCCGTCGGCGATGGTCACATCCCACCCCAAACGACCTGCGAATACGCGGGCCCGAAGTTGAAACATGTCCTCAAGGACAGTCGGGAACCGATGCATATTCAATGCGTCTATAGTTAAAATCATGTGCACCCCCAATTGTGCTTTGCCGTAAATAAAGGTTAACGACGTGCCAGAGGGTGCGGGTATTGTGGGAAACCCGTAGTTTCGGGTTTTCGCTAAGTTTTTATGGGGTTCATACGGGTTTTCCCTAGGTCAATGAGGCAAAAAACACGCGTTTTCCCGCGTTTTCCACAGAGATATCCACAGGGATTGCTGCTTTTCTAGCCAGGGAAGATCAGGTTCATCCCGATTGCTCGTCCGACTGCTTGAGATGTGGTCAGAGCCACCAGCTTTTCGCGGGCGGAGCGCACATGAACTTCGACAGTCCGAGTCGAGATATTCAAAATATCCGCCACGTCCTGCTGCGATTTGCCAGCCGCCAGCCACTGAAGCACCTCAAGCTCGCGCTTGGAGAGGTTAGGGTGGTGCAGGTAGCGCGACAGAGGCTCGGAATGCATCACATGGTCATGAATATGTGCCGCAGCCTGCTGCAGGTCGATCATGACGTTGTTGCGTAGTTTGATCCACTCGTCTTTGCTGCAGTCACGTGTGACGCTGAGCATGCCAAACTCGCCAAATGGACCGCGAATGGGAATGGTGATGCCCTTATCGCCGATGCCGAACTCGCGAGCAGGGTCAAAGACTTTGCGGAAGTTCTGATCCTTTTTCAGACGCAGCCAGTCCACAGGGGCCACGCTGCGCATGGCGGAATGCAGAGTAGGGTCGATTGTGTGCAGGTTATTGTCTTGGTAGTAAGCCTGCCATTCATCGCTATAGGTGACGATCGCATGCATGACGCCGCCAACCGGATTGATCCCTGCATAAGCTGCGTCATCGAACTCGTAGGTCTCGCAAATATTATGCAGATACTTGGTGTAGCGATCTTCCGACTCCGGAATGTCGTGCAGACTGATCAGATCCAAATGTCACCCCCAAATCACGTCGCCCAAACCTTACTTGGCGACGCTCAACTTTCCTGTTTGCGTTTCAACGGCCATGGACCGCATGAACGCGAGAACTGCACTGCGCTGCGTTTGTGGCAGCTTGCGATACAGTTCCATCATTTCGATAGTGTCACGGTCGGACAAGAAGTCCATCTTGTCAACCGGATCAACGGCAACCGGCGTGTCGTTATCTCGGGCGATACCTTCAAAGAAATAGACGACGTCGACACCCAAATGTTCGGCAATGGCCCACAAACGAGAGGCGCTGACACGGTTCGCGCCGGTTTCATATTTTTGAATTTGTTGGAATTTTACCCCGATGGCTTCGCCAAGTTCAGATTGGCTAACGCTGAGGGCGTGACGGCGAGCACGAATGCGCTTGCCAACAAGAACGTCAATCTTATTCATTTCTCACCTGTGGTCTTTTCAACAACCAGGCCGACACACAGGCGCCGCCTTGGGTAATCGTAATGTAGTGACAAGCACGGGAGCCGAGTTCTGGCAGGCGAGTTCGTCGCTTAAAATTATGTTTTACGCTTCTGCGTTTCCTTGCTTGTTGTGCCGATGCGCGAGGGCCGCGCATCAGCGATTTTTGATATAGTCTTAGTCTTCGTCGCTGACAGGTTCGTCAACGATAGGAGCGGAATCTTCGTCGTCGTCAGACGCGGCGGAGCCGATATCGTCAAACAATTCAGCGATTTCGAATTCTGCTTCTGCATCTTCTTCAGCCGCCAGCTCTTGGATAGATTTGCCGGAGGCTTGCAGCTCGGCTTCTTCTTCAGAGCGGGCTACGTTCAGAGTGATCTCAACAGAGACCTCTGGGTGCAGCTTAACTTCGACATTGTGCAGACCGAGCTCTTTGATCGGTGCGATCAGAGCGACTTGCTTACGGTCCACAGAGAAACCTGCTTCGGTCGCAACTTCGGCGGCGTCACGTGGGGTGACAGAGCCGTAGAGCGAGCCAGCGTCAGAGGCCGAGCGAATCACGATGAACTGCTCGCCGTTCAGCTTTTCAGCCAGGGCTTCTGCTTCGCCTTTGGTTTCCAGGTTGCGTGCTTCCAGCTGAGCTTTCTGTGCTTCGAAAGAGGCAACGTTGCCCTCGGAAGCTGTCAGCGCCTTGCCTTGTGGCAAGAGGAAGTTGCGGGCGTAGCCAGGTTTTACGTCAACGACGTCACCCATTTGGCCCAGTTTCGCAACGCGTTCGAGAAGGATAACTTGCATGTCAGTCTCTCCTTACTTCACAGCGTATGGCAGCAGCGCGAGGAAGCGGGCGCGTTTGATAGCGCGGGCCAGTTCACGTTGCTTTTTCGCGGAAACCGCAGTGATGCGGGATGGAACGATCTTGCCGCGCTCAGAGATGTAGCGTTGCAGCAGTTTCGTGTCTTTGTAGTCGATCTTTGGCGCGTTCTCACCAGAGAATGGGCAGACCTTGCGACGACGGAAAAATGGTTTTGCAGCCATGGTTTAGTGTCCTTTCTTCGCGCAATTAGTTGCGACGTTCGCGGCGTTCGCCACGTTCTTCGCGTTTTTGCATTTGGATGGACGGGCCTTCGGCGTGCTCGTCGACTTTGATCGTCAGAACGCGCATAACATCGTCATGCAGGCGCATCAGGCGTTCCATTTCCTGAACCGCTGGCGCAGGGCTGTCGGTCTTCAGAAAGGCGTAGTGACCTTTGCGGTTCTTGTTGATCTTGTAGGCCATTGTTTTAACGCCCCAGTACTCGCTTTCGACGACTTTGCCGCCGTTGTCCGCAAGGACAGTACCGAAGTGTTCAACGAGGCTTTCAGCTTGCGCGTTGGACAGGTCCTGGCGCGAGATAAAGACATGCTCATAAAGTGGCATGTGAGCTCCATTTCATTTAAAGCGCATTTCAAAGGGCAGGCTAAACCTCTTTCGCGTCCCACCCACGAGAGACTGCGCGGTTTTTAGATAAGTGCGAAAGATTGCGCGCTATATAGCGAACATCCCTCGATTCACAAGCATTATCTCAATTGGAAACAGACTGTTTCCGCCATATTCTGCCGCATTCCTGCCTCATTTTGATCGCAGGTTCCCCAAGAATTAACCTTTGGTAAAATCAAGGGCGCATACTCATGGCGAATATAGCGGACTCGCGCCCCATGAAAGGGGTTGCGATGACGGCCCCAAAAATCAGCGCTCGGTTCTGGGTGCGTTTCCTAGCAGGGAGCTTAGGCGCCCTGTTTTGTGCTGTCGGTGCTGCTGTTGCTGTCTTTCCCTTTCCAAGCCTGCCCAATGACTATGTTTTGGCGAAGTTTGCACTTGGTGTTCTGCTCTTTTTTACGGGTATTTTGATTGCAAGGTCCGGCAATCGCGCGCCAGCGAGCGAGCTGCACTATGATCCCAAATACGGCGAGTTCATTTTGGTGCCTGCCGATGCCGGTTGGGAGGCTGCGCAATGTGTGATGTCGACTGAGGTCGCGCATGTTGATGTGAGTGGCAGACATCTGTCGGTGGTCTCTGACGACACGCGCCTCAAAATCAACATTGCGATGCAAGACGCGATATCCGCCAAACAAGTGTCTGAAACCTGTCAATCCCGGTTTGAGGCAGCTTGAGGGAATGTGATGTGCGAATGCGCACATTAGATGTTGTAAAGCTCAGGTTGTTTTCCCAGCGTCATCTTCGATTTTAGATCCATCTTAAATCGGAGCTAACACCATGAAATCTCTTATCCTTGCCGCAGGCCTAACCGCTGCAGCGACTGCGTCTTTTGCTGAGGCCGAAGCCTATAAACTGGACCCATCTCACAGCCAGATTGTGTTCTCTTATAATCACCTTGGGTTCTCGACCACCTATGGCATGTTCTCGGGCTTTGAGGGCGATATTCAATTCGATCAAGAAGACCCTGCGAAGTCCTCTGTATCTGTATCCATGCCTGTGCGCTCAATGCTGACCGGTTGGGAGGCGCGGTTTGGTCACTTTATGGGGCCTGATTTCTTTGGCGCGGATGAGGCTGAGACTGTGTCTTTCGTCTCAACCGGTATCGAATTGACGGGCGAGAACACGGCACTGATCACCGGTGATCTGACCCTGAATGAGGTTACGAAATCCGTTGTTCTGGATGCCAAGCTGAACCAAGCCATGGTGCATCCGATGGCAGGCGTACCGTTTGCGGGTTTTGATGCGACCACGGAACTGAAGCGTACAGACTTTAACCTGGGTGCTTTTGCGCCCTTCGTCAGCGACGAGGTTCAGGTCATGATTTCGATTGAGGCGATGAAGGCTGAATAAGCCCTTCTTGCTCGATCTAAAAAAAACGCCCCCGAGATCTCGGGGGCCTTTTTCGTTTAACGCGCGGCGGTGAAGTTGATGTCGATGATCACCGCAAAGCCCAGCGAGCTTTCATCGGGCATGGATTGGCCCACATTGAAGTCCTGACGGTTGAGCGTGGTTTGAGCCGAGACCGTGGCCGTGTCGCCTTCGATCGTGAGGTCGTAAGGGAAAGTCACGGGAACCGTTGCGCCTTTGACTGAGAGCGTGCCTTGGGCCATATGCCCGTTCTCTCCGGCCAGCAGGTCGGCTGAGAACGTCGCCGTGGGGAAGGCCGTGGCATCAAAGAAGTCTGGTCCCATGGCTTGTTGTGTAACCGATCCCAGCGACAAAGAGCCGATTGAGATTTGCACCTCGGCACCGCCGTGTTTGCCGTCAGTTGCGGTTTCGTTGAACGAGATGTCTGCGGTCCAGACAGCAAAGCTGCCACGCACGTCAGAGCCGAACTGGCGGATGGTCAGGGCGATCTCTCCGTCTTGGACGGTCCATTCAGAACTTACTTCTGCCAATGTAGCCTGCTGGGTTTGCTCGGCCTTTGGCGCATCCAATACGCCGATGGTCATCGCGAGCGCCCAAATGCCGAGCGCCGCGAGGAAAGGCAGGCGTGAGTGTTTTTGCGCAGGAGGTGTTGGGGCATCAGACAGACCGGGCATCATGCGGCGTAGCGTGTGATCTTTGTCGATGATCGCGTGTTTGAGGGCTCCGCCGATATGGGCGAGGATCGTCAGGGCGAGCACAGGCGTGAGTGTCGTATGGATCGAGCCAAAGATCGCCGAGAGCTGCGCGTCCTTGGGAATAAAGGGCAGGGATTGACCAAAGGGCCACCATATCGGCGCAAAGCCTTCGGCGGCGCCGTGGTGGATCCAACCGGTCAAAGGGACCAGCAGCATACAGCCGTAAAGCACCCAATGGGCGGTCTCGGCCGCAAAGGCTTCGAGGCGATGTTCAGCGTTCAACAGGCCGGGGCGTTTTTGGGTCAATGCCCAGAGGATGCGCAGGAGCGCGGTGAAGAAGGCCATCACACCAACGGTCTTATGCAGAGAGAATAAGAGCGCCTTGCGGGTCAGCTCGTCGCTCGTGTCAAAAGGCGCGTCATGGGCGAGGATGCCCAGCGGGAAGGCTGTGAAAATTAAAAGGGCGGTCAGCCAGTGGAAGGTCTTGGTGACACTGCCGTAGGTAGAGGTCGTGTTGCCTAGGGCCATGGAATGCTCCTGAAAAGAGGGTTTGACTGACGTTAGACGCCCCTACGTCACCCGCCAAGGTGAAAGCCGCGGGATTTCCGTGCAGCAAAGCGCAATAGCGTTGCACCTATGAACAGGGCGCGGTATTGCCATAGAACGCAAAATAAGAGGTCAGAGATGAGCCGAGCATTTGTATTTCCGGGACAAGGGGCGCAGACGATTGGGATGGGGAAGGCCTTGGCCGATGCCTATCCAGAAGCCCGCGCAGTGTTTGATGAGGTCGATGAGGCGCTTGGCGAAAAGCTGAGTGCGCTGATCTGGGAAGGCGAGCAAGAGACGCTGACCCTGACCCAAAACGCCCAGCCCGCACTGATGGCGACATCTTTGGCGGCGATGCGTGCTTTGGAGGCCGAAGGGGTTTCGATTGAAGCAGCCTCCTTTGTGGCAGGGCACTCGCTCGGCGAATACTCCGCCCTTGCGGCGGCAGGCGCCTTGAGCGTCGCGGACACGGCGCGCCTGTTGCGCACCCGTGGGGAAGCGATGCAGGCGGCGGTGCCTGTGGGCGTTGGCGCGATGGCGGCTCTGTTGGGTCTGGATTTCGCGGGTGCAACTGAGGTGGCTGAGGCGGCTGCGCAGGGCGAGGTTTGTCAGGCGGCCAATGACAATGATCCGGGGCAGGTGGTCGTGTCTGGCCACAAGGCGGCAGTTGAGCGCGCGGTTGAGATTGCCAAGGAAAAGGGTGCAAAACGCGCGGTGTTGCTGCCGGTCTCGGCGCCATTCCATTGCGCATTGATGCAGCCAGCAGCGGATGTGATGGCTGAGGCCTTGTCTCATGTGGATATTAATGCGCCGAAAGTGCCGGTTGTGGCCAATGTCGTGGCATCGTCCGTGAATGATCCAGCAACGATCCGGTCCTTGCTAGTCGAGCAGGTCACGGGCTCTGTCCGTTGGCGCGAATCGGTGAGCTATATGAGCGAGGCCGGCGTCACGGAGATCTATGAGATCGGCGCGGGCAAAGCCCTGTCGGGCATGGTGCGTCGCATTGATCGCACGATTGCTTGCACGGCTTTGGGTACGCCTGACGACGTGAAGGCTGCGGCAGAGAAATTGGCGTAAACGCCGAAGGTTAATGGTTGGGGAAAGACTATGTTTGATTTGACAGGCAAAGCGGCGCTGGTCACCGGCGCTTCTGGTGGCATTGGCGGCGAGATCGCGAAGGCGCTGCATGGTGCAGGCGCAAAGGTCGGCTTGTCCGGCACGCGGGTCGAGCCTTTGGAGGCTCTAGCGGCCGAGCTGGGTGAGGGCGCATTTGTGCTGCCGTGTGATCTGGGTGTTGCCGAGGCGGTTGCGGAATTGCCAAAGCAAGCGATTGCGGCGATGGGGTCTTTGGACATCCTCGTGAACAACGCGGGCATCACCAAAGACCAGATCTTTATGCGCATGTCGGATGAAGAATGGCAGCAAGTTCTGGATGTTAACCTTACGTCCTCTATGCGCCTGTGTCGCGCTGTGATGCGCCCGATGATGAAAGCGCGTTGGGGTCGGATCATCAATATCAGCTCGATTGTCGGTGCGACCGGCAATCCGGGTCAGGTGAACTATGCGGCCTCTAAGGCGGGTATGGTCGGCATGACCAAATCCATCGCTTATGAGGTGGCGAGCCGTGGCATTACCGCGAATGCTGTTGCGCCGGGCTTTATTGCGACTGCGATGACCGACAAGCTGACCGATGAGCAAAAAGACAAGATCAACGTGCAGATCCCGACCGGTCGCATGGGAACGCCCGAGGAAATCGCGGCGGCGGTTTTGTACCTAGCGAGCCCTGAAGCGGGCTATGTCACGGGCACGACCTTGCATGTGAACGGCGGTATGGCCATGTTGTAAGCGGAGCCGCACCTGCGGGACGTATTACTGCGGGTGCTGTTTCCTGTCGAAAGCGTTTGCCTTGTCACGCACTTGTGCTATAGGCGGCGCAGTTTTCCGGGTGGGCCTTTTGGCGCTCCGGTATTCTGGGGTTTCCCAGACATATGAGAGCCGCCCCGTAGGGCACCATCTAATTTCCGCTTCGGCGGAGGACCAAAGGCCTTAAAGCCGAAAAGAACGAGGAATAGTTATGAGCGACGTCGCAGACCGCGTAAAAAAGATTGTTGTTGAGCACCTGGGTGTAGAAGAAGCGAAAGTTGTTGAAGCAGCTTCCTTCATTGACGATCTTGGCGCAGACAGCCTGGACACCGTAGAGCTGGTTATGGCTTTCGAAGAAGAGTTCGGCATCGAGATCCCTGATGACGCAGCTGAAACCATCCAAACTTTCGGCGACGCAGTGAAATTCATCACTGAAGCGTCCTAATCTGAAATTTTCAGATTAAAGTTTTAGGGCCCCTGCCAATTGGCGGGGGTCTTTTTTTGTGGGTTTCTTAAGAATTTATTTCGAATTTTTCTTTTAGGCTCAAGTGGCTTGCCGCCCATGGCGTGAAAAGCGTGTGTTTTGCCGATTTCTGATCAGATCAACCCGTGATAGCATGACAGGTGAGGTTTGATCGGGCAGGCCCTGATGTTTCGCTATTGGTGAGGTTGGTATGATTATTTACCCGACGATTGAACTCAAAGACGGCAAATGTGCGACCCTCTATCGGGGGCGTGAGGAAGAAGCGAGCTATTGGCATGTGGATCCGATTGCCACGGTGCAAAGCTTTGTTGAGGCCGGGGCGCGCTGGATCCATGTGACGGATCTGGATGCGGTCTTTGGCACGGGCGACAATGCTGAACTGGTCGAAGAGATCATTCTGAAAGCAGGTGCGTCGGTGCAATTGGGTGGCGGTATTCGCACGCGCGAACATATTGAAAGCTGGATTGATCGTGGCGCAGGGCGCGTGGTGGTGGGCACGCTGGCAGTGCAGGATTCCGCAACGGTCAAGGAGATGGCGATGCGCTATCCGGACCAGATTTCTGTGGCGATTGACGTCTATCAGGGCAAGCTCATGACCGATGGCTGGCGCAATGCTGGTGCGCTGGAGCCTGAGGCCTTTGTGACCGCCTATGAGGATGTGCCTTTGTCGGGCATCATCGTGACGGATATTGATGCGGATATTGGTGATCAGGACGGCCAGCTCGGTGTGATTTCCGGCGTGGCTGCGGCGACGCGGCATCCGGTTGTGGCGCGCGGGACCGTGCATACGACCGATGACATCTCGCGCCTGAAATATGTGTCCAACATTGCGGGCACATTGGTGGGCAAGGCCTTGTTTGCCAAGGATGTGGATCTGACTGAGGCACTCGAGATCGCGCAGCCAGTGCCGGAACCAAAGGCAGAATTCATCTAAGAAACCGCCAAATCGGCGAAATGCGGCCATCCAGAGGGGTGGCCGTTTGTATTTCTTTTGCTCAAAGCCGCCTTGGCCCTCGGTTTGGCTTGCCCCTTACCCGAAAGCCAAGGTATGACCGTCAAAAGACCAGAGGAAAGGGCAGCAATATGCGTCGTGTCGTCGTCACAGGATTGGGTTTGGTCACACCGTTGGCCAGCGGTGTTGAAGAAAGCTGGAGCCGGATTCTGGATGGTCAATCCGGAGCAGGGCCGATCACGCGGTTTGATGCCTCGGCGGTTACTACGAAATACGCCTGCGAAGTGCCTTTGGGTGATGGCTCTGACGGCACCTTCAATTCTGATGATTGGATGGAGCCTAAAGAACGTCGCAAAGTCGATGATTTCATTCTTTATGGCATTGCGGCGGCGCAGATGGCTGTCACTGATGCGGGCTGGACGCCTGAAGACGAAGAGAGCCGCCTGCGCACCGGCGTGATGATTGGCTCGGGTATTGGTGGTCTCAATTCCATTGCCGAGACCGCTGTGATGATCAAAGAGCGTGGCCCGCGTCGGGTGTCTCCGTTCTTTATTCCAGGTGCGCTGATCAACCTGATTTCCGGTCAGGTGTCGATCCGCTTTGGCTTTAAAGGTCCGAACCATTCGGTTGTGACCGCCTGTTCGACGGGCGCGCATGCCATCGGTGATGCGTCGCGTCTGATCAAGAACGGCGATGCGGATGTGATGATCGCAGGTGGCGCGGAAGCGGCGATCTGTGAGATCGGGATTGCGGGCTTTAACGCCTGTAAAGCTCTGTCCACAAAGCGTGCGGATGATCCACAGGCGGCGAGCCGGCCTTATGACGCGGACCGTGACGGCTTTGTCATGGGCGAGGGCGCGGGTGTTGTTGTCCTTGAGGAATACGAACACGCGAAAGCGCGCGGCGCGACGATCTATGCCGAGGTTCTGGGTTATGGTCTGTCGGGTGACGCCTATCACATCACCGCACCTTCCGAGGACGGTGAGGGCGGCGAGCGCTCTATGCGCGCAGCCCTGAAGGATGCGGGGCTTGAGCCGTCTGCGATTGATTACATCAACGCGCATGGCACATCGACGATGGCTGACAGCATCGAGCTGGGCGCTGTTGAGCGGATGATGGGCGAGGCTGCGGCAAATGCGACCATGTCTTCAACGAAATCCATGACCGGCCACTTGTTGGGGGCTGCGGGCGCGATTGAGGCCATCTTCTCGATNCTTGCGATCCGAGATCAGGTAGCGCCTCCGACGATCAACCTGGACAATCCTGCGGTGGAAACCAAGCTGGATCTGGCACCCAATGCCAAGGTAGCGCGCAAGATCGACGTGGCTTTGTCGAACTCCTTTGGGTTTGGCGGCACCAACGCCTCGGTTCTTTTCGGAAAGGTCTAACCCATGTGGCGGGCGATTGCGTCTAACGGGTTCACGATGCTGATCGTGGCGCTGTTTCTCTTCGGAGGGGTGATCCTCTGGGGACAGGCGCAATATACCGCCAAAGGACCATTGGCCGAGGCCATGTGTTTGCGCGTGGCACCAGGCAGCAATATGCGGCGGGTGTCCGATACTTTGGAGAGCCGTGGTGCGCTGAGCAATAGCTCTATTTTCCGCGTTGGGGTGGACTACACGGACAAGGCCAACAAGCTGAAAGCAGGCGCGTTTCTGATCCCGGAAGGCGCGTCTATGGCCGAGATCGCGGATATCGTAACGCGCGGCGGGGCGAGTACCTGTGGCACCGAAGTGGTCTATCGCATCGGTGTGACGCGGGCCGCAGTTCAAGTGCGCGAGATGGATCCGTCGACCAATCGCTTTGCTGAAGTCGTAAGTTTTAATCCGGCCACAGAAGAAGCGCCTGCGGAATATACGCAGGTGCGCGGGCAAGCCGATACGCGCTATCGCGTGGCATTGGCAGAGGGCGTGACGAGCTGGCAAGTTGTTGAAACGCTTAAGGGAATTGAGGTTCTCTCAGGCGAGGCTGCAGTTCCGCTTGAGGGCGTTTTGGCACCTGACAGCTACGAGGTCAGCGTGGGTGACACGGTGCAATCCGTGCTCGACCGTATGGAAGCCGCGCAGCAGCGTCTGATCGATGCGGCTTGGGAGAGCCGTGATCCGGATACGCCACTGACCTCTAAGCAGGATCTGTTGATCCTTGCCTCAATCATCGAGAAAGAAACCGCCGTGGCCGAAGAACGTGGCGTGGTTGCGAGCGTCTTCACGAACCGTCTCAATCGTAGCATTCGTCTGCAGACAGACCCGACCGTGATCTATGGGATTACACAGGGACAGGGCACTTTGGGCCGTGGTCTGCGCCAGAGCGAGCTGCGTCGGGACACCCCGTGGAACACTTATACGATCGACGGTCTGCCGATCACGCCGATTGCCAACCCAGGCCGCGCGAGCCTTGAGGCGGCGGCCAATCCTGACACTACGGATTTCATCTACTTTGTGGCAGATGGCACTGGTGGCCACGCCTTCGCGAAAACTCTGGATGAGCACAATCGCAATGTGGCGGCGTGGCGCAAGATCGAACGTGAGCGCAACAACAATTAACGCGGCTTAAGCCTCAGCGCGTTTCTCGATCTGGTGTTCGTCTTCCACAAGGCCGATTTTCCAATAGCCCGCGATGTAGGCGTCCTTTTTTAGGCAGCTGCTTTTCCGTCAACAGGAATGTGCGCAGGGCTTTGATGACGCCAGATTCTCCGGCGATGCAGGTTTGGACCGTGCCGTTGGGCCAGTCCATATTGCGGATGAAGTCGACCTGCGCGACTGAGGGCGAGTGGGCGTCCTCGTGCATCATCCAATGGATTTCGACACCCTCCGGCGTGTTGATGGGGTAGCGGTCGCCCTCTGAAGGGATCTCAAAGATCGCAATGCCTTTGGCGTCGCGCGGCATGGCTTCGAGAGCAGCCGCTGCGACAGGAAGGGCCGAGGGGTCGGCGGCTACGAGGTACCAGTCGGCGTAGAAGTCTTTGACTTTGACGGGGCCGGGGCCTGCGAAGCCGAGGAATGATCCGGGCTTGGCATTGATCGCCCAAGCTGAGGCCAGGCCATTTGGTCCGTGGTCGACGAAATCGATGTCGAGTTCCTGTGCCTCGGGGCGATAGGCGCGCACCGTGTATGTTCTGCGGCTTGGGGTTGGGCCATTGGCTAAGCGCTGCACAAAAGCGTCGCGTGTTTCGCCCGGTTCCGGGATCATCAGCTTACAGTTCGCACCTTCGCGGCCTTCGGGGAAGCCTTCGAGGTCCGAGCCGGAGAAAGTCACGCGGATCATGTGGGGCGTGAGATGCCAAGCTTCTTTGACGGTCAAAATGCGGGGCATCGGCCTTTTGGGCTTAAGGATGGACATCGGCTGCGGCTCTCAAAAGTTGAATAATTTAGTCGGAACTAGGCGCCGAATTTTGGAATTGCAAGAGGCGCACGTCAATCATCTCGGCTTGGGTCGTTGGGATTGCTGGAAAACAGAGCGATCTTATTGCCGTCAGGGTCGCGCAGATAGCCAACATAAAAGCGCGCACCATAGTCGGCGCGAAAGCCCGGTGTGCCTTCGTCAGAGCCTCCGGCGGCGAGGGCTGCGGCGTGGAGAGCGCGGACTTGATCTTGAGAGCTGGCCTCAAAGGCAGTCATGCTGCCGTTGCCTTGGGTTGCGGGGCCTTCGTCAAAGGGCGGTTTCACGTAGAAATCGGGCTGGGGCGCTTGGCCTTTGGGAACAGGCAACTCGAAACTGAGACCCTCTGGGCCTTCGCAATAGGTGTAGCCGAGGGCCGGTAGGAAGGCTGTATAGAACCGTTTGGAACGTTGGATGTCGTTGGATCCGACAGAGACATAGGCGATCATGAAAGGCTCCTTTGGCGTGAGCTTAGGTCAAGCTGGGTGTGGCGGCTATGGGCGTGTTGCGTTTGGTTCGGTGTTTTCATTAAGTATCTGTTATAGTTTGAAAATTTGACATGCGTCACGGTCTTTGCTAGGGTTTCCTCATGCTGGAGAGATGCATGAACGGGCGCTGGGGTCTACCCTGGCGCCGTTTTCGTTTCGCTCGTGTGGAGGGGATGACTTTGCATGAGAGGCGACAGAAATGACGGAAAAAACACCGCCTGAAGACGCGGGACTGGACGCGGAAATCGAGCAGGTTCGACGCACCATGACTTATCTGACAAAGCTTTTGGCTTTGATGGAGGATGAGGTCATGGAGGGCGAGCCGGGCGCGATCAAAGAGGCTGCGAAGCTTTTGGGAGAGATCCGCAACTGGTCCAAGCTGGCAATGGAAACGGAGGCACGATTTGAAGAACGCGAGAAACGACGAGAGGGTGTGGTCAACGGCTATGGGGTTTCATGAGGTGCGGTTTCCGGCGAGTCTGAGTTTTGGCTCGCTGGGTGGGCCAGAGCGGCGCACGGATATTGTGACGCTGGCGAATGGGCATGAGGAGCGCAACACGCCTTGGGCGCATGCGCGCAGGCGGTATGATGCGGGCGTTGGGCTGCGGTCGCCCGATGATATTTCGCTTTTGTTGGCATTCTTTGAAGCGCGGCGTGGACAGGTGCATGGGTTTCGCTGGAAGGATTGGGCGGATTTTAAGAGCTGTGTGCCCGGCGATGAGGTTGATTTTCGCGATCAGGAGATTGCGCGGGGGGATGGTTTCACGACGGATTTCGCTCTGACGAAGAACTATGTATCGGGCGAGGAACGCTATGCGCGGCCGATTGCGAAGCCTGTGGCAGGGACGGTCAAGATTGGCGTGGGGGATGCCGAGCAATTTGAAGGCGTGCATTTTGAGGTCGATCTGACGCGTGGTGTGGTGGTGTTGGATCAGGCCCCGGGACCGGAGGATTTGGTGACGGCGGGGTTTGAGTTTGACGTGCCGGTGCGCTTTGACACGGACCGGATCCATACGAGCGTGGCGAGTTTTCAGGCAGGTGATGTGCCCAATGTGCCGGTGATCGAGGTGCGGGTCTGATGGGGATTTCTGAGCGATTTCAATCGCATTTGGAGAGTGGTCATACCACATTGGCGCGCTGTTGGCAGGTGGTGCGCAATGATGGCGAGATCCTTGGCTTTACGGATCACGATCAGGATCTGGCCTTTGCGGACACGGTTTTTAAGGCCGACACAGGTTTGACGGCGCAGGTTTTGAGCAGAGCACGGGGTTGTCGGTGGATAACACCGAGGCCTTGGGGGCTTTGAGTGCGACGGCGATTTCGGAGAGCGATATTGCGGCGGGGCGGTTTGATGGCGCGCGGGTGACGGCTTGGCTGGTGAATTGGGTCGAGGTGGAGGATCGTGTGGTTCTGTTTCGTGGCTCAATTGGTGAGGTGCGCCGGGCTGGAGGGGCCTTTCACGCGGAAGTACGCGGGCTGACGGAGCCGTTGAACCAACCGAGCGGGCGGATTTATCAGCGGGCCTGTTCGGCGGTGCTCGGGGATCGGACCTGTGGGTTTGATACGACGACCTCGGGGTATGAGGTCGAGGCTGAGGTGTTGGCGGTTGAGGACAATCGTGTGGTGCGTTTGGCCGCTTTGGCGGGCGGTGAGGGGGGCTGGTTCGCTAAGGGACGGATGGATGTTCTGACGGGTGAGGCAGCGGGTCTGTTTGGGCTGATTAAGAGCGATACGCTGGGCGAGGATCGGCGAGTTGAGCTCTGGTCTCCGTTGGCGGCGGAACTTGCTGTAGGGGATCGTGTCAGGTTGCAGGCGGGGTGCGACAAGCGGTTTGAGACCTGTCGTCTGAAATTCCTCAATCACCATAATTTTCGAGGGTTTTGCGTCCTGATTGCCAATGGCATGCATCGAGGTCCAACAGCCCACATCGTCCCACTCGACATCTAGTGGCGCGAGCAACATGCGTGCGGAGCGTTCAAAGATCATCTGTTCCGTCGAGCCTATGCTCGCCTGTGCATAAGACGGGCGGCTCAAGAGGTTCTCGCGCGCGCCGCAGACAGCGGCTTTCATAGCTTTCAGTGTTTCTGGCGCAAAGCGGGCAAATTCCGCAATCAAGGTGTCCGCCGTGAACAGAGAGATCCCACTGGCCCAGAAGGCCGCATTTGAGGCAATCAGCTGTGAGGCTTTGAAATGAGAGGGTTTTTCCACTAACCCGCCACAGTGACGTACACCTTCCATACCTGCCACCGCGCCCTGGTCGAGAATATAGCCAAAGCCGGTTTCCGCATAGCGTGGCGGAATGCCAAAGACGACGATGTGGCCGCTCTGCGCCGCTGATCGCGCGGCTTTGACGGCGCGTGTCACGTCGCCCTTGATGACATGATCTGACGGCGCCACCAGCATCAGCGCGTTGGGGGTTTTGCGCGCCAAGGTGAGCGCTGCGGCCAAGACAGCAGGGCCTGTGCCTCGGGCGAGCGGCTCAAGCAAAGGCTACGCTGCCTGTCCGATGGCCGCCAGCTGTTGCGTGACCACATGCGCATAGCGGCTGCCTGACACAACCAGCGGTTTGTTATAGCAACCACCGATATGTCTGAGCACGGTCTGTTGAAAGAACGTCTGCGACCCGTGCCCTTCAACCGGTTGAAATTGCTTGGGATTCATATCCCGCGACAGGGGCCAAAGCCGAGACCCTGAGCCTCCGCAGAGGATAACTGGAGTAATGCCTTTCATATCGGACCTCCGATGTGGGTGCCACAGATGGGCGTTTCGTGGGGGTCAGTTCCTTTTAGTAATCAGGCTGGCGTAACCTGTGAGACGGGACTTCACAGAGCGTGCCAACCGGCCGTTCAGTTTGTTAAATCGCAGCCGCGCGATGGTGCCATCCGCGGGGACGCGGGTGCCCTCGGGCCAGAGGATTGTGGCCGTGGGCTGAGCTTTTGAGGTGTCGATGGCGAGCGTTACGGGAATGACCGCGCCGGTGACAAAGACCACTTCGGCTTGATCGCCCGCCAGATAGCGCGTGAGGCCACGCTGGGACAAACGCGCCTGGGCAAGAGGCTCGCTTTGATCCGAGAACAACATCAGGATCGGATCACCGCTGAGCACCGTGGCCCCGACAAAGACCCCTTTGGCCAGGTCGCTCGTGCAGGTGCAGGGCATGCGCAGGCTCAGCAGATCTCCGCGGTTGGTCAGCAGCGTATACCCTCTGGCGTGACAGCACGGCGACCGGGGACGCGGCGTGGCGCGCGCGCTTTGATGTTGGGTTCAAGGCAAACCAAAAACGCCGCAATCACAGTTACCACGAGGCTCTCACGCGTGAGGGTACGTGCCTCGGTCAGCGAGAGTTCCAACCCATTGAGCCCCGCCATGCCTTGATAAAGCGCGATGGCCTCGGACACCGAGCCCGCGCGGAACATGACCCAACCCAGCAAGACCGCTAGTAACGTCAGAACACGCGCGCCCGCGATATGTCTTGCGTGTTTCGCCCAGCCCGTGCTGCGCTCGACCGCAAGCAAGCCGCCATGCCAGAGCCCCCAGAGCACGAACGTCCAGTTCGCCCCATGCCAAAGGCCGCCAAGCAGCATGACAATCATCAGGTTGGCATAGGTGCGCGCGGCGCTGCCCCGGTTGCCGCCGAGCGGGATATAAAGATAGTCCCTAAGCCAGGTCGACAGCGAGATATGCCAGCGGCGCCAAAACTCGGTGATCGAGCGCGAGATATAGGGAAAGCGGAAGTTTTCGGGGAACTGAAACGGATGTCAGTGATCTGCGCGGGATGGTGCGCGGGTATACGGTCGCGGATGTGACTGAGCCGCGCGCGGTATTGCAGCCCTTGATGGTGCACTTTGGGTTTGATGCGATTGAGCGTGAGGGTGTGTTGATTTTTCGCATGCGAGGCGCGGAGGCTGTGGGCGCGGTTGAGGCGCCTTTGACGGCGTTAAGCGATGCCGTGCCAAATGGTGTTGAATTTGAACGCGGGGCTGAGGCTGAGCTGATGGGTCGTGTGCGGATCAGTTTTGTAGAAACCGGCGCGGACTATCAGATCGTCAGCGAAGAGGCGGTTTTGGCGGATGAAGCGAGCCATGGGGTGGCGGGGTCTGAAATTGCTCTGTCGCTCCTCCGCGGAGAAGGGAAGGCAACGGCGGAGCGTTGGCTCTCTGAGGCGCGGTTGGCGCGCGACACGGTGCGCTTTTCGCTGCCTTTGTCGCGCTTGGCGCTTGGGGCCGGGGATGTGGTTGGGTTTGAAACGGAGACCGGGCCGAAACGTTACCGCATTGATCGCGTGGAGCTTGGGGATGTGCTGACCTTTGAGGCGGTTGCTGTGGATGCGAGCCTTTATGAGCGGCCTGAACTTGAGCCTACAGAGGCTCGGATGCCGGTGGTTGCTGCGCCTGTGCCCGTGCAGCCGTTGTTTATGGATCTGCCGTTGATACGGGGCGATGAAGAGCCCCACGCGCCGCATGTTGTGGCTGTGGCTGAGCCGTGGCCCGGATCTATCGCGGTTTATGATGCGCCCAGTGACGAGAATTACCAGCTGAATATCACCCAGCCTGCGCGTGCACGGTTTGGCGTTTTGGAAAGCCCGTTGGGGGACGGGCCTTTGGGCGTGCTGGATCGAGGGGCTGCGGTGCAGGTACGGATGCTGTCGGCTGCGCTTTCGTCGATCACGGAGGATGCGCTGTTGGCCGGGGGCAATGTGGCCCTGATCGGGGATGGCACGCCTGATGGCTGGGAGGTTGTGCAGTTTCAGACGGCAGAGCTGGTTGGGGTGAATACTTATGAGGTCTCGGATCGTCTGCGCGGGCAGCGCGGGAGTGAGAGCCGCGTGTGGCCTGCTGGCAGTTGGTTCGTGCTCTTTGATGGGGTGCCGTCGCAGATCAATCTGGCCAGTGATCAGCGAGGGATCGCACGGCATTTTAGGATTGGGCCCGCGAGGCAGTCCGTGAGTGATGCGAGCTATGTGCATGAGGTTCATTCTTTTGCTGGCAGTGGATTGCTGCCTTTTGCACCGGTGCATTTGAAGGCTGCGAGGACCGGAGGCGATGTGGATCTGTCTTGGATCCGCCAGACTAGGACTGATGGGGATCGTTGGGATCTAAACGATGTGCCTTTGAGTGAAGAGAGCGAAAGCTATGAGGTGCGGGTTTTGTTGGATGGTCAACTGTTGCGCCAAGAGGTCGTGAACGTGCCGGGCTGGATTTATTCAGCAGCTGATCAGGTAAGCGATTCCGCTACGGGTCTTGTGCAGTTTGAGGTCGCGCAGATTTCAGCGCAGTTTGGAGCGGGGCGGTCGGCAAGGGTCTCTGTTGGGCTTTAACCCATGCGCGCTGTGATGATTGGCGATCTGATGGCCTTGGCGCGGGGGATTTCAGGACTGCCTGCGGCAAAGCGTGTCTCAGAATGCCTGAGGGCCTTTGACTGCGCTCATGTGGCGGACAAATACCGCAAACGCTTTGGCCGCCTGCATCCTAAGTGGGGGAATGGCAGCGTGATGGGGTTTGCGCTTTTGGCCTATGGTGGCCATCGGCGGCACGATCTGAGTGATCGTGCTTATTGTGCTGCGTTTGAGATTGTGCTCAAGGCTTTGCGCCTGTGGCGTCTTAGCCAGTCGCGCAGGACATGCATTTCAGAACCGCCGGATTGAGTTTAAGCCGCGCCACGGGGATGTCTTCGCCGCAATCCTGGCAATAGCCATAGTCCTCGTCATCCATGCGTTTCAGAGCAGCTTTCAGAGATTTCACCTGTATTTCTCGCTGTGCCTGCGTGGCTTTCGCCATGGCTTGCGATTGCAACGCATCCATACGCGAGAGCCGCCCGACGGCCTGTTGATCTAGCTCGACCACCGCTTGTCCTTCACGCCCCAAACGATCCTGCTCTTCCAAATCAGTAAGCTTTTGGAGAATGATTTCCCTAATTTCGGCCTCTGCACTTGCATTCATAGGCGTGATCCTGTCCACAACACTATTGAATTTGCCTCATTTTTCCTAAGTCGTATAGGATAGAGGCCAAAGGAGCACCGAGATGGCTAAAATTCAGAATGTTGTGACGGCGATCGATCCGGTCTGGGAACGTATCCAAGACGAAGGTCAGACGGCTGTGCGCGAAGAGCCTCTGCTGGGCGGTTTGATCCACAGTTCGATCCTGCACCATAAGTCTGTGGAACAGGCTTTGGCCTACCGGATTTCGCTGAAACTAGCGTCGGCGGAGATGTCCGAGCAGCTCTTGCGCGAGATCTGTGAAGAGGCCTTTGCGAGCGATCCGCGGATTTCGATTGCAGCGCGCGCAGATATCACGGCGGTCTATGATCGCGATCCGGCCTGCCATCGGTATTTGCAGCCGATGCTGTTCTTTAAGGGGTTTCAGGCGGTGCAATGTTACCGCGTGGCGCATTGGCTGTGGAACGAAGGCCGCAAGGATATGGCCTATTTCTTCCAGATGCGCAGTTCTGAGGTTTTTGGCATCGATATCCATCCGGCGGCCAAGATCGGTCAGGGCATCATGATCGACCACGCGCATTCTATTGTCATTGGCGAGACGGCTGTTGTGGGGGACAATGTCTCGATGTTGCATTCGGTGACCCTTGGCGGCACCGGTAAAGAAGAAGAGGATCGTCACCCCAAAATCGGTAATGGCGTTCTGATTGGCGCAGGTGCGAAGGTGCTGGGCAATATCGTCGTGGGCGAATGCTCGCGTATTGCTGCGGGCTCTGTGGTGCTGGAAGAAGTGCCGCCGTGTAAGACGGTTGCTGGTGTGCCGGCCAAGATCGTGGGCGAGGCGGGATGTTCGCAGCCTGCGGTGAGTATGGACCAAACGCAGCTTTAAGTCTCTGATGTAGAAATAGAAAACGCCGCCCATTTGAGGCGGCGTTTTGCGTTTTGTGGGTGGGCTTAGGCCAGCATCGCGATTGGGTTTTCCAGATTCTCGACGATGGCTTTAAGCAGGTCTGCACCGAGTGCGCCGTCAATGACGCGGTGATCAACCGACATGGTGACGCTCATGACCGTGGCGACGCCGAGCGTGCCGTCATCTTGGACTACTGGCTTTTTTACACCAGCGCCAACGGCCAGAATGCCCGCATGTGGCGGGTTCACTATGGCGTCGAAATTGTCGATGCCGAACATGCCGAGGTTTGAGATCGCGAAGCTGCCGCCCTGATATTCATGCGGCGCGAGCTTGCGGTCGCGGGCGCGGGTGGCGAGGTCTTTCATCTCGGTCGACAGCGCGGAGAGGGATTTCAGGTCCGCGTCTTGCAGCACAGGCGTGAACAGCCCGCCTTCGATGGCGACTGCGACGGCCACATCAGAGGCTTTCATTTGCAGCACGCGATCTCCGGCCCAGACCGCATTGGCGGCGGGCACCTGCTGCAATGCCAGCGCGCAGGCTTTGATGATGAAATCATTGACTGAGACTTTCACGCCGCGATGTTCAAGCTGTTTGTTTAGCTCGCTGCGGAATTTCAGCAGGGCATCGAGTTTCACATCCCGGCGCAGATAGAAATGCGGGATGGTTTGTTTGGCCTCTGTCAGACGCGCGGCGATGGTTTTGCGCATGCCGTCGAGTGAGACCTCTTCATAGGAGCGGCCTTCATAGGCACGGGCGACCATATCAGCAGATGGGCTCGCGGCCATAGGAGCTGCGGCAGGAGCGGGTGCTGACGCAGGGGCCGCAACGGGTGCGGGCGCAGTCGTGGCTGTCGCGCCAAGAACATCTGCTTTGACGATCCGTCCTTTGGGTCCAGAGCCTTTGAGGGTGCTCAGATCAATGCCCTTATCCACCGCGATACGCCGCGCGAGGGGGGATGCAAAAACGCGATCTCCACTTGCGGTGCTGGGCGCGGCCGGAGCCGACGGGGCTGGCGCGCTGGCCACAGGCGCAGGTGTCGCCGCCGGTGCAGGAGCCGCCGCTGCAGCAGAGGGAGCAGGGGCCGCACCGGCCTCTTCGCCGTCTTCCAAAAGGATTGCGATGGCGGTGTTGACCTTCACGCCCTCGCTGCCTTCCGCCACCAGGATCGTGCCCATGACGCCTTCGTCGACGGCCTCAAATTCCATCGTGGCTTTGTCGGTCTCAATCTCGGCGATCACATCGCCCGATTGCACCTCGTCGCCCTCTTTCACCAGCCATTTCGCCAGTGTGCCTTCCTCCATCGTCGGAGACAGCGCGGGCATTAGGATTTCTACTGCCATGTCAAATTCTCCTTACCGATAGGTGACTTGCTTGACGGCGGCGATGACCTCGTCGGTCGTCACCAGCGCGAGTTTTTCGAGGTTGGCCGCATAGGGCATCGGGACGTCTTTGCCGGTGCAGTTGATGACCGGCGCGTCCAGATAATCAAAGGCCTTTTCCATGATCGTCGCCGAGAGGTGGTTGCCAATGGATCCGACAGGCCAGCCTTCCTCAACGGTCACACAGCGATTGGTTTTCATGACGGACGCGAGCACGGTGTCATAGTCAATCGGACGCAAGCTCCGCAGGTCGATGACTTCGGCAGAGATGCCTTCCTCGGCGAGTTTGTCGGCTGCCTCAAGCGCATAGGTCATGCCGATGCCAAAGCTCACGATGGTGACATCGGAGCCCTCGCGCCAGATCTTGGCTTTGCCGATCTCGACGGTGAAATCATCCATGACGGGGACGTCGAAAGACCGCCCGTAAAGGATCTCATTCTCAAGGAAGATTACAGGGTTAGGATCACGGATGGCGGATTTCAGCAAACCTTTCGCGTCAGAGGCCGAATAGGGCATGACCACCTTGAGGCCCGGGATTTGCGAATACCAAGCCGCATAGTCCTGAGAGTGCTGCGCAGCCACGCGGGCAGCAGCGCCGTTGGGGCCCCTAAAGACGATCGGACAGCCCATCTGACCGCCGGACATATAGAGCGTCTTGGCGGCAGAGTTGATAATCTGATCAATGGCTTGCATGGCGAAGTTGAACGTCATGAACTCGACAATCGGGTTCAATCCGCCAAAGGCTGCGCCCACGGCGATGCCTGCAAATCCATGTTCGGTGATCGGCGTGTCGATGACCCGTTTGCTGCCGAATTCATCGAGCAGACCTTGGGAAATTTTATAGGCCCCTTGGTATTCCGCGACCTCTTCGCCCATGAGGAAGACATTGGCCTCTCGGCGCATTTCCTCGGCCATCGCGTCGCGCAGGGCTTCGCGGACCGTGGTGGATTTCACCTCGGTGCCCTCGGGCCAATCGGGGGTGGTGTTGGCGACTGGCACGGGATCTGCAGGAGCGGCTGCCGCAGGCGCAGCGTTTGCCGCCGGTGCAGGGGCCTCATCCGCCGCTTGCGCCACGGGCGCCGCGCCGGCCTCTTCGCCATCTTCCAACAGGGTTGCGATGGCGGTGTTGACCTGCACGCCTTCCGTGCCTTCGGGGACCAAAATCGCCCCGATCACGCCTTCGTCGACCGCTTCGAATTCCATCATCGCCTTGTCGGTTTCGATTTCCGCGATGATGTCGCCAGAGCTGACCTCATCGCCTTCTTTCACCAGCCATTTCGCCAGCGTGCCTTCTTCCATCGTCGGCGAAAGCGCGGGCATGAGAATATTGATTGCCATGTTTTACTGTCCTTCCACCGGGGTAATCATACCGACCACATTGCCTTGGCCGTCTTCCACATAGGCACAACGGCCAATACCTGGGTAATCCATCGGCGGCAGAGCCTCGGCCCCGCCGTTATCCAGCGCCCAGGCGTAGCTTGCGTCGCAGTCATCGACCTCAAAGGTCATGGTGCCACCACGGATCGCGCTGCCTTTGGCGGGGGTTTCGTTCATGCGTTTCATGAGGCCAATGGTCAGATCGCCGCCCAAACCTTTGCCGCTGGCGAGCTGATAGTCGATCTCTTCGCCGCCCGGCATGGCGTCAAAACTCCAGCCATAGAGCGCACCGTAAAAGGCCTTGCCGGCCGCGACATCCGCGAGGTGAATTTCAAAATGTGCCATCTCGCCTCCCTATGCCACGATGTCCGTCCACAGCTCGCTTTCGGCGGGCAGGGGGCTGGTTTTGGAGAACTCGGCGCTTTCGTTGACGATGGCCTTGATCTCTTTGTCGATGGCTTTGAGATCCTCTTCAGAGGCGTGCTTGCCTTCCAGAAGCATCTCGCGCACCCGCTCAATCGGGTCGCGTTCGGATTTTACGCGCTGCACTTCTTCGCGGGTGCGGTATTTCGCCGGATCCGACATCGAGTGGCCACGATAGCGATAAGTTTTGACCTCGAGGATATAAGGCCCTTTGCCCGCACGACAATGCGCGACGGCCTTTTCGCCAGCGGCTTTCACGGCCAGAACATCCATACCGTCCACGACTTCGCCCGGTATGCCAAAGGCCGCGCCGCGGGTGTAGATATCGGGCGTGGAGGTCGAGCGTTGCATCGACGTGCCCATGGCGTATTGGTTGTTCTCAATCACGAAAACCACCGGCAGATCCCAGAGCGCGGCCATGTTGAAGGTCTCATAGACCTGACCCTGGTTCGCGGCACCATCGCCGAAATAGGTGAAGGTCACGCGTTTGTTGTCGTTGTATTTGTCCGCAAAGGCCAGACCTGCGCCAATCGGGACCTGAGCGCCCACGATGCCGTGGCCACCATAGAAATGTTTTTCCTTGGAAAACATATGCATAGAGCCGCCTTTGCCCTTGGAATATCCGCCTTCGCGGCCCGTGAGCTCGGCCATGACGCCGTTGGGATCCATGCCGCAGGCCAGCATATGGCCGTGGTCGCGATAGGATGTGACGCGCTTGTCCCCTTCCTCGGTGGCGGCCTCCAAGCCTACCACAACAGCCTCTTGACCGATGTAGAGGTGGCAGAACCCGCCAATGAGACCCATGCCGTAGAGTTGGCCGGCCTTTTCTTCGAACCGGCGGATGAGTAGCATTTCTCGGTAATGTTCTTTCAGCTCGTCGCCACTGACATTTGGCTTTTTCGCAGCTTTCTTCGCAGCCATTCGGCACGCTCCTCCCAGCTTTGTTTAGCGTTAAACTAAATTCTGTTTGAGCTATTAAAACCACGGGCAGGGCGGTTAGGCCAGAGAAATTTTGCGTGATGTATTGCGACTGGCGTGGAGCAAGGGCCGTAGGCCCGCCACGCCCTGCGCCGAACCGACCCCCAAGGGTCGGCGCATTGGTGAGCCTAGACGTGACAGATCAATGTCACGCGGAGTTTGTGAGATAAACTGGCCTAAAGAGAGCTTAGAGCGCCAACCCTCGGTTCGGCGCAGGGCGTGGCTTAGCGGATAACCATCTCGTCGCCGCGAATGAGGCCCAAAACAGAGCGTGCCTGTTGGTCCAAGAGATCCAGATCCAGATAGTCGTCAGACAGGCGCCGCGTCAGGTTTTCCATGCGCGCCACATCGTCCTGCATGCTGGCCAGTTGGATTTCCAAAAGCTGGGTTTCAGCCAGAATCTCCGTCCGGCTGAACAGCCCGTATTCCCCCTGCACAGCGGCGAAGGTGAAATAGACTGCCAAGCTGAACGCCACCCCGAAAAACAGGATAGGGCCAACGGCCGGACGGGATTTTGTGACTGCCATGGTAACTGCCAATCTGCCTCAATGGACGGGGTCTTTTGCGACCCTCTATGAGACACAGTATGCCACAGGTGATTCGCCCTGTGAATCCCTAAAATGCACGGGCGATTCGTTTTTTCGGTTTGGAGTCAGATCGTTAAAGGGCGTTAACCCGCGATCGATGCCTGATAAATTCCGTCGATGCTGTCCGCGATCACAGAGTTGAACTCGTCCTCGGTCTGCTGCGCGCTGAGACCTTCGGTCAGGGCGCGCGAGAAGGAGGCGATCATGCCGGTGTTCTGCGCCAGAAGGCCGTTGGCCTCTTCGCGGGAATAGCCACCAGAGAGGGCGACCACTTTCAGAACCTGTGGATGATCCACCAGCGCTTTGTATTGGTTGGCGTTGGTGGGCAACGAGAGCTTCAGCATGATTTGCAGATTGTCGTCCAGCGCGTCGAGTTCCGCGAGGATTGCATCGCGCACGAGGTCTTCGGTTTCGGCCTTGTCTGCGATGGTGATGGTGACCTCTGGTTCGATGATTGGCATCAGGCCCTTGGCGATGATTTGTTTTGCAACTTCAAATTGTTGCGCGACATTGGCTTTGACGCCCTCGGCATTAGCGGCAGAGATCACAGAGCGCATTTTGGTACCATAGATGCCCGCCGCATTCGCGCGGTCTAGTAGGTCGTCGAGATCGGGCATAGGCTTCATCAGCTGAACGCCGTTTTCCTCGGCCTCAAGCCCTTTGTCGACTTTGAGGAAGGGCACCACGCCGCGTTTTTCCCAGATGTATTGTGCCGCTGGGATGCCGTCGATCTCGCCGTCCATGGTGCGTTCAAACAGGATTGCGCCGACGACTTTGTCGCCGCTAAACGCCGGAGATTGCGCGATCCGTGCGCGCATGGCGTGGATCATGCCAAACATTTCTTCGTCGCCATTATAGGCGTCTTCCTCAACACCATAGAGGCGCAGCGCCTTGGGCGTCGAGCCGCCGGATTGGTCCAATGCTGCGATAAAACCTTGGCCTTTGGCGATGAGGTCGGTCTGGGCGGAATTGGACATTTGTGTATCCTTTGGCAGAAAATAGGAGTGTTAGGCTCCTTCTAGGTCAGCCCCAGAAGGCGCGCAATGCTGGTACCGCTAACCCTCTCCGGAAAAGAAAAGGTTAAGCCTATTGGTTAGGATTGTAGCGCCGCCACGCCGGGCAGGGTCTTGCCTTCCATCCATTCAAGGAAGGCACCACCGGCGGTGGAGATATAGGTGAAATCCTCGGCGGCGCCTGCGCCATTTAGCGCTGCGACGGTGTCGCCGCCGCCAGCCACAGACACCAGGCTGCCTGCTTTGGAAAGGTCAGCAGCGGCTTTGGCGGCTGCGTTGGTGGCCGCATTAAAGGGCTCGATTTCGAAAGCACCCAGAGGGCCGTTCCAGATCAAGGTATTTGCTTGGGCCAGAATGCCTTCGATACGCGCGACCGACTGGGGGCCAGCGTCAAGGATCATGGCATCGGAAGGGCAGGCGTCAGAGGCGACGGTTTCATTGTCCGCTCCGGCTTTGAATTCACGTGCGACGACCACGTCGGACGGCAGAACCACGTCGCATCCTGCGTCTTTGGCCTTGGCGAGGATCTCGCGCGCGGTGTCTGCAAGGTCATGTTCGCAAAGCGATTTGCCCACGTCGATGCCTTGGGCCGCAAGGAAGGTATTGGCCATACCGCCACCAATCACCAGATGGTCGACTTTCGCGACAAGGTTGCCCAAGAGTTCCAGCTTGGTTGAGACTTTCGCGCCGCCTACGACCGCGACAACGGGACGTTTGGGCGTCGACAACGCCGCTTCCAAAGCGCTGAGTTCGGCCTGCATCAGACGGCCCGCGCAGTTTGGCAAAAGTTTCGCAACACCCTCGGTCGAGGCATGTGCGCGGTGGGCGGCAGAGAAAGCATCGTTGCAATAGATGTCGCCCAATGTGGCAAGGAAGCCAGCCATTTGCGGATCATTAGCTTCTTCCATGGCCGTAAAGCGGGTGTTTTCGATCAGAACGACAGCAGTTGCAGGCAGATCGTCAATCATCTCGCGGCTTGGGCGTTCGGTGAAGGTGACCTCTTTGCCAAAGGCCTCGGCTAGATAAGGCACCAGCGGGCTCAGCGACATTTCTGGGACATACTGCCCCTTCGGGCGACCGAAATGCGCCAGCATAATAGGGGAGCCGCCCGCCTTCACGANATCCTGGATGGTCGGCACAATGCGGTCGATCCGCGTGGTGTCGGTAACCTTGCCGTCTTCCATCGGGACGTTGATGTCCACACGAACCAAAACGCGTTTGCCTGCCAGATCCATGTCGTCGAGGGTTTTCCAAGCCATAATGCCGTCTCCAATGTCCCGAATTTTCCTCGTGAATATAGGATTAATGCGACAGGTCAATGGCAGCTTGGCAATCCTTTGGTGAGGCACTAGGTTAGCTTCAACGAATATAAACGGAGCAGCCAAATGGCCGAGATCAAAGATCCCGAAAACACCATCCTGATGGAACTCAAAGACGGCACGGTCGTCATCGAACTTTTGCCTGATGTGGCCCCTGGTCACTGTGAGCGCATGAAGGAGCTCGCGCGGTCTGGTCAGTATGACAACGTCTGTTTCCACCGCGTGATCGACGGCTTCATGGCGCAGACCGGCGACGTGGCCAACGGCAATATGGAAAAAGACTTCAATATCCGCATGGCGGGCACCGGCGGCTCTGATCTGCCGAACCTGAAGGCGGAATTCTCGGGCGTGCCGCATGATCGCGGTACCTTGGGCGCGGCGCGCAGCCAGATGCCAGATTCTGCGAACTCTCAGTTCTTTATCAACTTCAAAGACAATCACTTCCTGAACCGTCAATACACTGTCTATGGCCGTGTTATCGATGGCATGGAGCATGTGGACGCGATCGTGCGTGGCGAGCCGCCAATGGATCCTGATCGCATGATCTCGGTCAAAGTCGCAGCGGACGCGGAATAATGAACGGCGGGAGCAACAAACTCGTAGGCGTCGCCATGATGGTGGCGGTTCTGGGGGTTGGCGCTGTGTTTCTGGCACAGGAAGGCACGCCGGGGCTGACTGATATCACCGAGGTGTCGAGCCAACTGCCGGACTATGGTCTGGAAATCACCGTCGATGGTGAGGCTGAGGGCACGATCGTGATCGACCTCTTGGAGGGCGTTGCTCCGAACCATGTGGAGCGCATTGTGACGCTGGCGCAGGAAGGGTCCTATGATGACGTGATTTTCCATCGCGTGATCGAGGGGTTTATGGCGCAAACCGGAGACGTGCAGTTCGGCAAAGTTGGCGGCGACAAGCGCATGGCGGGTCGCGGTGGGTCAAGCTATAGCGACCTTCTGCAGGAATTCTCTGAGGTGCCATTCGAGCGCGGCACGGTTGGGATGGCGCGGGGCGGGCATAGCGTAGATTCTGCGAATTCCCAGTTCTTCATCATGTTTGATCAGGGCTATTTCCTGAACGGCCAATATACGGTCGTGGGTCAGGTGACCTCTGGAATGGATGTGGTGGATGCGATCAAACGTGGGCATCCGCGCTCGGGCGCTGTGGATGGGGATCCGGACCGGATGGTCTCGGTGAAGGTCACACAGAACTAAAGTTTGGCATATCTGGTTGAAAAGGCTTGGGGTTTCCCGGGCCTTTTTGCTTGCGGCCCGGAGCGCCTGCTGCAAGCAGGCAGGGCCACCGCCGGCCCGACCCACCGGGCCGGCGATTTTCTGGCGGCTGGATATGACATAGTTGATGGAGGTTTGTCGAAGGCATAAAGCACCACGCGGGTCACGCCGGACGCCATCCCGTCGGGCCGGCGATGGCCCTGCGGCACCAATGACCACCCATCACAAGCACGTTAGGGGGGCTATGCAGGTGGGGTTTATTGGTCCCAGATGAGGCCAACGCTTTAGGGAGTCTCATCATGTTCGCACGATCTATCCTTTTCGCCGCAGGCCTCAGCCTAGCCGTAAGCTCGGCTTTCGCCAGCCCCGCCCGTTGGGTCTTTGAGTGGCCCAATACTGATTTTGAACAAACCTCGATTGACGATTGGACAGAGATCCTGTCCGGCGGCCCTCCCAAGGACGGCATCCCTGCGATTGATGATCCGGTCATGGTGCCCATTAAAGAAGGCGCGCAGATCGGCGAACGCGAGCCGGTCATCACGGTCGAGATCGAAGGCGAGCTGCCGCGGGCCTATCCGATCCGTTACCTCACATGGCATGAGATCGTGAATGATCAGGTCGGAGATATTCCCGTCGCGGTCACCTTCTGTCCGCTTTGTAATTCCGGCATCACCTTTGATCGGCGGGTCGGCGACCGGGTTCTGAGTTTCGGCGTCTCGGGCAAGCTGCGCAATTCCGATATGGTGATGTATGACCGCGAGACCGAAAGCTGGTGGCAGCAGGCCATTGGCACGGGCATTGTGGGCGAGATGAACGGGGTCGAACTCACGACCCTGCCGACCTGGATGGAGAGCTGGCGTCAGTTCGCCGAGCGCAATCCGGATGGCTTGGTGATGGCAGAGCCTCGGTTCGGGCGGCCCTATGGGCGCAATCCTTACGTGAATTATGACAGCTCCGCGCGGCCGTTTCTCTATCAGGGCGAAAACCCACCCCATGGCATTCCGCCACTGGTGCGCGTGATCCGCGTGGGCGACCGCGCCTGGCCGATGACGCGGCTGCGCGAGGCTGGCGAGGTCACCGAGGCGGGCGTGACGCTGACATGGACCGAAGGGCAGGCGTCAGCGTTAGACGGGCGTGACATTGCGAAAAGCAAGGAGGTTGGCACTGTGCGCGTGAAAGATGCGAACGGCAAAGACCTGGCGCATGATGTGATGTTTGCCTTTGCTTATCATGCGTTCTGGCCGAATGGGGAGTGGATGCTGGGAGACGGGTAAACCCGCGCGACGATCCGCTACACCAATCCCGCAGGCGCGTGTTGGGCGTCTCCCCATTCTCTGGGGGATTGCCCATAGGCGCGTTTGAACTCTCGGCTGAACTGAGAGGGGCTGACATAGCCCACGTCAAAGGCCGCTTCGTTCACTGTCATGCCACCAGCGATCTTCATGGCCGCATTGTTCAGGCGCAGAGATTTGACGAATTGGATCGGCGACATGGCGGTGGCCTGTTTGAACTTGCGGTGAAACACCGCGCGGCTCATGCCTGCGCGGGCGGCCATGTCATCAATCGAGGTCTGTCCATCCAGATGCGTGGAAAGATGCGCGATGGCGCGAGTGATAGCGTTTTGCGTCCCGAAAGCCTGGCGGGCGAAAATACCTGCATCGCCCTGAAACACTGCGTAGTATAGCTCGCGCAGTCGGGCATCCCCAAGAATAGCAGCGTCGTTTGGGCGGGCGGTTAAATCAACCAGTCGCGAGAGAGCGTCGGTGAATGCCGCGTCCCATTGCGCCAATTTCACCCCGCGCGCTGAAGGTGCAGTGCGTGTCGAAGGCAGGCTTCCCACAGCTGTCTCGATCTCGATACTCAGTTCGGTCATGGCGCGCTGATCAAGCGAAATCAAAACCCCCATAAGCGGATTTTCAGGCGAAGCCTGCGGCGTGCCTGCCTGAAGCGGCATCGAGATCGGGCAGCACATATATCGAGACGCATCATACACCACATGCGCGCCATCAAAGATCGCTTCCTTCTGGCCACTGACGATCGCGACGATGCAGGGGTCATAAACCGCAGGCGCACATGGAATGGGCGTGGACGTGCGGAAAAGCTTTACGCCTGGCACTGCGGTTTCCAACAGACCATCCGACGGAAGCGCCGTTTCTATCTGGGTTTTGATGTGGTCCTTACTCATTGGCCTAGAATTGCCGGGTCGAGCATTCAATTCAAGTGTTGTGATACAATTAGGCAAGTAATCGTGACGATATCGTCTATTTTTTGGCAATACTGAATTTTATCTACCATGTCAGGTTAACGACGAAACAGCGGTCTGGACATAGCGGCCGTTTTGGAAAGTAAAGACATGACACAGACTGATTTTGGCCCAAAGGGCTGGACACCTGACCTTCTCGGAAATCTCGCAGGGAAGATTTATCTGATTACCGGCGCGAATGCAGGCGCGGGGTATCAGGCCACACGGATCCTTCTGGGTAAAGGTGCGAAGGTCATCATGATGAACCGTAGCGCGGAAAAATCTGCGGCCGCGATTGATACTCTGAAAGAAGAATTCGGCATGGAGGCTGAGGTCAGTTTCATCAAGATGGATTTGTCGGATCTCGCCTCTGTGCGTGCGGCCGCGGACGAAGTTCTTACCTATGTGCCGCGCATTGATGCATTGATTTGCAACGCGGCCATCGCGCAGGTTCCGACGCAAAAGCTGACTATGGATGGGTTTGAAAGCCAGTTGGGCACGAACCACTATGGCCATTTTGTGCTGTGCGGGATGCTGTTTGACCGCATCGACGCCTCTGCTGGTCGGATCGTTGTTGTCGCCAGTTTGGGCTACAAGCTGGGTATTCGCACGATTCAGTTTGATGACATGAACTGGGACAAAAACTATGCGCCCAATGCGGTCTATAGCCAAAGCAAACTGGCGCAGATGATGTTTGCCTATGAACTTCAGGATCGTGTGAAAGCGGCCAAGAAATCAGTCGAGGTTTATGTGTGTCACCCGGGGGCTTCGGCGACTTCCTTGATTAGCACCAGCGGCGGCGGGTTGACCCGATTTGTGTGGTGGTTGATGACCAAAACCCCGATGGTTCAGACGGCTGAAAAAGGGGCATATCCCGAAGTCATGTGCGCCACGCAAGACGGTTTGGAGCAACGCGCGTTGCATGGGCCGACCGGACGGATGGAAGCGGTGGGGCCTGTGGGTNAAGGGACGCTCGAGCCACATGCTTACGACAAGCCTGTTATGCGGAAGCTGTGGGAAGTTTCCGAGCATGCGACGGGGCATCGCTGGTCGATTTAAACATCGGCCTTCTGGCAACAAAAAAAGCACCGCCAAGGCGGTGCTCTTCCAATTCAGCCTGTCAGCAAACTTACTTCCCAGCAGGGGCCGGAGCCGCTTTTGCTGGGGCAGGGCGTTTGCCTGCGCCGCCCAATGGGTCGTCCTGACGCTGGACAGAGCCTTCGAAATGCGCGCCACTTTCGATGGCGATGGTTTTGTGGATGATGTCACCCTCAACACGTGCAGTCGATGTCAGGCGGACCTTCAGGCCACGCACGCGGCCCACGATGCGGCCGTTGACGACGACGTCGTCTGCGACCACTTCGCCTTTGACGGTGGCGGTTTCGCCGACAGTCAGAAGATGCGCGCGGATGTCGCCTTCGATGGTGCCTTCGATTTGAACGTCACCGGTGGTTTTCAGATTGCCTTTGACATGCAGATCCGCGGACAAGACGGAGGCGCCCACTTTTGGACGGGGTGCCGCCGTTGGGGCAGGGGCCGCTGCTGGAGCGGCCTTTTTGGCTGCTTCTGGCAGAACCGGCTTGGCGGTATCTGCAGGTGTTGCGGCAGGTTCGTTGATTTTGCTTTTAGAAAACATCTCTTGCAGCCTTGATAAATTTCATCGGGTTTACGGCCCGACCGTTAATCCGCACTTCATAGTGCAAATGGGTTCCTGTCGAGCGTCCTGTGTTGCCCATATCACCTATGTGTTGCCCGCGCGACACTCGGTCTCCCTTTTTTACGCGGAATTTCGCCAAGTGGGCATAGCGTGTTTCGATCCCATGGGCGTGTTGGATCTTGATCAGTTTGCCGTAGCCCGAAGACCAGCCGGCGTGGATGACCACTCCGTCGGCGGTGGCGAAGATGTCTGTGCCATGCGGGCCTGCGAAATCAGCGCCCCGGTGCATCCGGCCCCAGCGCATGCCAAAGCCAGAGGTGTAACGCACGGCGGTCTTATAGGGCACGGCGAAAGGCGTGGTTTCGGCGGCGATGCGGTACATGTTCAGCCGGTCCAACTGGCTCAGCAGAGCATTGGCGCGTTTCATCTCAGGCGACAGCTCGCCACCCGAGGTGGTCACGGTCAGCGGCAGAGTCGGCCCGCCAAGGCCGGTGTAGCCGCGTTTGACCTCTTGAAGCAGCGCATCCGTGGACAGGCCTGCAGAGGCAAACATCTTTTCCAGAGGTTCAACCGAGACGGTCATCGCGTCCTCAAGCTGGGTGAAGATCTGGTCGTTCATTTCCTCAAGCAGTTTGAGCTCGAGTTCCATATTGTCCGCGATTGCCACGGCTTCGCGTGCTTGAACAAAAAGCTCGTCGCGTTCTGCAGCAGTTTCAGCGAGGGCGGTGACGATAGATTCGACGCCTTCGGTGTTCAGGTCCTGCGCGACTGTAGATTCCACATAGGCATCTGCATCCGCCGTAACGCGCTCGAGTTCGGTGCGGGCCTCGTCACGTTCTTTCATGGTGCGGCGCAGGGTGGACTGGATCACTTCGATGCCGGTTTCCAACTCGCGGCTTCGGGTTTCAGCCGAGAGCAGCTCGGACTGCATCAGAGAGATCTGCTCAAGCGCGGCGGTGAAACGTTCCTGGGCGGCCAGAGCCTCTGCCGAGCGCTGATCGCGTTCATCAGACAGGGTGTTCAGCCGCAGCTGGTAGTTTTCCTGATCGCGTTTGGCCTGTTCGCGGAAGTTGCCAGAGCCGATCGAGTCCATGAACAGAACGGCCGTCACAATAATCGCCCAGCCCACCACAAGCGCACCGCATCCGGCAATCATCAGCTGGGTGTGAGGTTTTAGGCGAATAAAGCGTGTGTCCGTGTCGGACCTTAGGAACAAACGACGTTCCGGGAACCACTTTTCAAGCAGCACATGAATTTTAGACGCAATTCCACGCAAGACGTCTTAGTCCTTTGGTTTTCCCCGTTGGTGCGCCAATGTCCCCAGGCGCCCCAAATTCATTAACGGGCAGGTAAAGTTTCGGCAAGTTTTTTGACGTCGCAGGCAAGTTTCCGCTTTGATTGTCCACGCATCTCGCGAAGTTTAACCTTTTGTTAAGGCTTTGTTTCCGCCTCTGTCAGCTCAAGGCCTAGGGTCATCTGCCAGGGGCCAATAGAAATCCGGTGGCAGGCCTGCTTCGGCGCGCTTTTCTTCATTAAACGGAGGTTTAAGCGCTCCGTGGAAATATTTGCGCACCAATTGGTGAAAAACCTCTTTGGGATCAAGGTCATGACGGCCACAGAGGAAATGGAACCATTTGGAGCCATAGGCCACATGGCCGACTTCTTCGGAATAGATGATTTCTAGCGCCTCGACCACTTGGTCAAGCTTGGCTTTACGGAAGATGTCGATCATGCCGGGGGTCACGTCCAAGCCGCGCGCTTCAAGCACCATTGGAACGACGGCCAGACGGCCCATAAAATCATCCACCGTGTCCTCCGCGGCGCGCCACATGCCGGCGTGGGCGGGGAGGTCTCCGTAGAAACTGTCGAGATCCTCAAGGCAGTCGCAGATCAGGTTGAAGTGTTTGGATTCCTCGTCGGCGGCTTTGACCCAGTCGTCGTAAAAGCCAATGGGCATCTTCACATCGGTAAACCGCGCGATGATGTCCCAATGCAGATCGACGGCGTTCAATTCGATATGCCCCACTGCGTGCAGAAGTGCGATTTGGCCGGGGCGAGAGCCGGGACGGCGGCGCGGCACGTCGCGGGGCGACAGGAGTTCAGGTTTCTCTGGGCGCGCAGGATGCAACGGAGGCGTGGCCGTTCCAATCTCAGGTGTCTCACTGGCTTCACGCGCGGCAAACCATTGTGCCGCATAGTCCCGAGACAGCGCCGTCTTGGCGCGGCCATCTGCGGTCGAGAGCACCTCGACCGCCATGTCTGCAAGGGTCTTCATCAGAGCGCTTTCACAGCCTCCATGACCTCTTCAACATGTCCCGGCACTTTCACCTTGCGCCAGACTTGCGCGATTTTGCCCTCGCCATCGATCAAAAAGGTCGAGCGTTCGATGCCCATATAGGTCTTGCCGTACATCTTTTTCTCTTTCCAGACGTCATAGGCCTCGCACACATCCGAGTCCGCGTCAGTCAACAGTTCGACCGTCAGCTCTTGTTTCTCAACAAACTTGTGGTGGCTCTTCATATCGTCTTTGGACAGGCCAAAGACCTCGACGTTCTCTGCCGCGAAGGCCTCTTTCAACTCGCTAAAGCCGATAGCTTCTTTGGTGCAGCCAGAGGTGTTGTCGCGGGGATAGAAAAACAGCACCACCGCCTTGGGTTTCAGACTGGACAGGGTGACGTCCTCGCCAGATGTGCTGGGCAGGGTAAAGTCGGGCGCGTTCTCGCCGATCTGAGGCATGAGTTCTCCTTGGGCTTTCAGTTGGAAGCCTATATGGTAGTGCGCAGAGCGCGACAAGAAACCGATTGCCGCAATAAAAATTACCCGAGCCGCCGTGCCTGAACAGATGACCCAGCCTGATCTCGTCAAACCCAAGTCGCGCTTGCGGCGTGCGGGGCTGTGGAGCTTGGGTGTCGTGCTGGTGCTTGGTGTGGGGCTGGCCGTTTTGGCCGTGACCTCGATTGGGCGCACGATACAACTGGCGCCTTGGGTGAACGCGCAATTGGTCTCGCAACTCTCTAAAGCCGTGCCGGGTGGATCGGTGCGCTTTGAGGGCGCGACGGTTCTGATTGAGGACGACTATCACCCGCATGTGGTGTTTGAGCGGCTGGATCTGGTGCCCGATGACGGTGGCCCGGTGATGTCCTTTTCTGAGGTGGCGACTTCTTTGTCCTATCGCAAACTCTTGCAAGGCCAGATCGCGCCGCGTGAAATTCGCATGTCCGGTGTAATCCTGAACGCCACTCGCGCTGGCGAGGGCGAAGTGGCCTTGGCGATTGACGGCGGAGAAGGGGGCAGCGAGACCGCGACGTCCTTGGGCGATATCGAACGCGAAATCGACCGGCTGTTGCAAACTTCGGAATTTGAGAACCTGCAGCGTGTGTCGCTGGATGCGATCACCATTCAGTTTGACGACCAACGCGCCGGGCGGAGCTGGACGGTCGACGGGGGCAGCTTCCTTCTGACGCGAGAGGACAAAGCCCTGCGCATGACCACAAGCATCGCTTTGCTTGGGGGGCGCGACTATGTCTCGACGCTTGAGTTCAATTTTGAAACCGAATTGGGGCAGTCGACGGCGCAATTTGGGGTCAATTTTGAGGATGTGCCCTCTACAGATATTGCATCCCAATCCGCCGCCTTAACCTGGCTCAATATTCTGGATGCTCCGATTTCGGGGGCTATGCGGTTTGAGATCGACGAGAGTGGCGATCTGGGTCCACTCAATGCGGCTCTGCGGATCAGTGAAGGCGTGGTGCAGCCTGGCGGTCAGGTGCGTCCGGTGCCGTTTAGGTCGGCGGGGACGCATTTCACCTATGATCCCCAAAGTGACGCTATTGAGTTCACCGAGCTTGTGGCTGACAGCGCTTGGGGGCAGGCGCGCGCCGAAGGCGTGGCCTATTTGCGCAACATGCAGGGCGGGCTTCCAGGCGCGCTTTGGGGGCAGTTTCAGTTTACTGAGTTGAGCGGCAATCCGGCAGGGCTGTTTGGCGCGCCTGTTTCGATTGATCACGCGCAGGCGGATTTTCGTCTTGATCTAACGAATTTCACCATAGATGTGGGTGAGTTTCTGTTGAGGAGTGACGGGCAAACGGCTGTTGCAAAAGGACAATTTTTGCCTCTGGAAGAGGGGTGGAAGGTCCGCCTGAACGCCCAAATGGCAGAGGTGGATGCCCGCGAGGTGGTCCGCTGGTGGCCTGAAAACGCCCAGCCCAAGCCACGCAAATGGGTGGACGAAAACATCTTGGCAGGGCAACTCAGTGACGTGAACTTCGCGCTGCGGGCCGAGCCTGGGTCCAAGCCTGACATCTATCTGGACTTCGAGTTTGACGAGGCCGAAGTGCGCTATGTCAAAACGCTCCCGCCGGTGACGAAGGCCAAGGGGCGCGCGGTCTGGGTGGACAACCGCTTTGTCGTGACGGCCGAGGGGGGCGAAGTCGCGCCGGGTCGGGGCGGCGTGTTGGACGCCAAGGGCACGAGTTTTGTAATTCCCAATACGCGGATCAAAAAGGGGCCAGCCGAAGTCCACCTGAAGACGCGCGGCACCGTCAGCGCGGCGCTTAGCCTGCTCGATCACAAGCCGCTTGAGGTCTTTTCTAAGGCGGGGCTACCAGTGGATCTGGCTGACGGCGAGGTCGAGGTAGAGGGCAGGATTGATCTGTTCCTGCGCAAGGGGTTGAAGCCTGAGGATATCCATTTCGACATCGCCGCGACGGCTGAAAATGTGCGTTCGACCCAGTTGTTGCCGGGTAAACAAATCGCGGCACCGAGGCTTTCTATTATTGCAACCTCGCAATCGGTTTCGGTCAGCGGACAAGGCCGCGTGGGCAGTGTACCGATCGAGGCGACCTGGTCGACGGTTTTGGGGCCTGAGAACGGCGGCAAAAGCCAGCTTTTGGGATCGGTTGAACTGAGTGAACGCACCGTTGACGAGTTCAATCTTGGCTTGAGCCAAGAGTTGCTTTCCGGCAAAGGTGAGGCCGCCATCCGCGTGGATTTTGAGCGGGGGACGCTTCCGCAATTGACGGTGACCTCGGACCTGCGCGGGTTGAACATGGCGATCCCGACATTGGGCTGGCGCAAGCCTGCGTCGCGTGCGGCGGAACTGAGCGTGAAGGTCGCGTTGGATCAGCCTGCGAGTGTCACGGAATTGCGCCTATCTGCGAGTGGGTTAGAGGCGCTTGGCGATATCACCTTGCGCGAAGATGGGGGCATGGGCGTCTTTACGTTGGAGCGGCTCACAGTCGGGTCTTGGTTTGATGGATCGGCTAAACTGACAGGCCGCCCCGGGCAACCGGTGCCGGGGATCGAGCTGACGTCCGGCACTCTGGATCTGAGGAAAATTCCTGAAACATCTAACACGACGGGTGCCAAGACACCTTTGCTTGCCAATCTAACCCGTGTGCGCGTGTCTGACACCATTGATCTCACAAGCTTTGGAGGCTCGTTTCTGGCAGGCGGCGGCATGCAAGGCGAGTTTCGCGCGCGGGTCAATGGCGGGGCCGCGATATCGGGGTCTTTGACGCCGGTGGGCGGGCGCAGCGCGATCCGGATATTGTCGGCAGACGCGGGCAATGTGCTGCGATCTGCAGAATTCTTGCGCAACGCGAGTGGTGGGACCTTACAACTTGATCTGAACCCACTTGGCGACTCTGAATTTGATGGGCGAGCAATAATCAAGGATGTGCGTATTCAGGATGCGCCAGCCTTTGCCGAATTGTTAAACGCTGTCTCGGTTGTTGGCCTGCTTGATCAAATGGCGGGCGAAGGGATTTTGTTTACAGATGTGGAATCACGCTTCCGGATCGGTCCCAATCGCATCGCGATCGCCCAGGGCAGCGCGGTTGGCCCCTCGATGGGCGTCTCGGCGGATGGGATTTATCACACGGACACGCGTAGCTTTGATATGCAGGGCGTGGTCTCGCCAATTTACGTTTTGAACGCCATCGGGCGTCCGATTGCCCGCAAAGGCGAGGGGCTCTTTGGCCTGAACTACACGCTGCGGGGACCGGTGGAGGACCTGCGGATTTCGGTTAATCCACTCTCGGTCTTGACGCCGGGGATATTCCGGAACATTTTCCGCCGCCCGCCTCCCTCGCTGGATGAGGCGAGCGAGTAACTTCGGAAGACACCATGCAGCTCTCTGACTTTGATTTTCACCTGCCCGAGCAGTTGATTGCCACGCGGCCTGCGGTGCCACGGTCCTCGGCCAAGCTTTTGGTGTCGCGGCCCGGTGGGATTGTGGACAGCCAGGTGACAGAGCTCGCGTCATTCTTGGAGCCGGGAGATCGTTTGGTCTTTAACGACACTAAGGTGATCCCGGCGCGCCTTACGGGCCAGCGGCATCGTGTGTCAGCTCAAGGCGCGACCAGCGCCAAGATCGAAGTGACCTTACTTGAGCCGCGCGAAAACGGGCGTTGGTTGGCGCTGTTGAAGCCTTTGAAAAAGATCGCCGAGGGCGAAGAGGTTGTCTTCTCAGACCGCCTCAAGGCGCGGTTGGTTGAGAAATCTGACGGCCAAGGGCTGCTGGAATTTGATCTGACCGGTGAGAGTTTTGAAGCAGAGTTGGATCAAGCAGGCATGATGCCTTTGCCGCCCTATATTGCCGCAAAACGCGCGACCGATGCGCAGGACAAAACCGACTATCAGACGGTTTTTGCGAAACATTCCGGGGCCGTGGCCGCGCCTACGGCGTCTTTGCATTTTGACGACAGCGTGCTGGCAAGCCTCAAGGTCCGAGGTGTCGACATGAGTTTTGTGACACTGCATGTCGGGGCAGGGACGTTTTTGCCGGTTAAGGTTGAGGACGTGAAAACCCATAAGATGCACGCAGAATGGGGTCGCGTCAGCGAAGAGGCGGCTGCCGAGATTGCTGAGACCAAAGCCAAGGGCGGGCGGGTGATCCCAGTCGGGACAACAGCGCTGCGGTTGATTGAAAGCGCGGGCCGGTCTGGGGCGATTGCGCCTTGGGAAGGGGAGACAGATATTTTTATCTATCCGGGGTTCGATTTTCATGTGGCCGACGCCTTGATGACGAATTTCCATTTGCCCAAGTCGACACTGATGATGCTCGTGTCAGCTCTCGCGGGCCAGGACCGGATCAAAGACGTTTATGCCCATGCGATTGCCAATGAGTACCGGTTTTTCTCTTACGGAGATTCTTCGATTTTGTTTCCCGAGTAGGCGGAAACTTTGAAAGTTTTCGACGCCGATTTCTTTGAAAGAAATCGTGGGTTTGGGGCGAGGGCGCGAAACGACATCATTCAAGTTGGCGTGTCGCGAATGGCTACGTAAATTTTTGCGACTCTGTTAGGGTGACCTTAAGCAGTAAGGAGTTTCCAAATGGGACAAGTGATTTCCAGCACATGGGCGTTGATGCTTGGCATGTTGCTGTTGATGGTTGGAAACGGGGTTCAAGGCTCTTTGCTGGGTATTCGCGGCGAGATCGAAGGGTTCTCGACCGTCGAGATGTCCTTCGTCATGTCGGCCTACTTCCTCGGCTTCCTCGGGGGCTCGCGTCTTGCCCCTGAAATGATCCGCCGAGTCGGGCATGTGCGGGTCTTTGCGGCGCTTGGCTCATTTATCTCTGCTGCCCTGATTGTCTTCCCCTGGCTGACCGATCCGTGGGTCTGGATGTTCTGCCGCGCCGTCATCGGCTTTGGCTTTTGCGGGGTTTATGTGACCGCTGAAAGCTGGCTCAATAACGCAGCCACCAATGAGAACCGCGGCAAGACGCTGTCGCTTTATATGTACGCGCAAGTCACCGGCATCATCGCTGCCCAGGGCCTTCTGGTTACCGCAGATCCGTCTGGCTTTGTCCTCTTTGTGATCCCCTCGATCCTCGTTTCCCTTTCTTTCGCCCCGATCCTTTTGTCGATCTCGCCCACACCGGCCTTTGAAAGCACGCACAGCATGAAGCTGACCGAGATCTTTCATGTCTCGCCCCTTGGTGTGGTCGGCATGTTCATCCTCGGCGGTATCTTTTCGGCGCAGTTCGGTATGTCCGCGGTCTTTGGCTCTCAGGCCGCTCTGACGATCCCTGAAATCTCGCTGTTCATCGCAATGTTTTATATCGGATCGGTCGTTACCCAATACCCCATCGGCTGGTTCTCAGACCGCATGGACCGCCGCGTGGTCATCTTTACCGTTTCAGCCTTTGCAACGGCAGGTGCGGCAGTTGGGTTACTGTTTCCAGGATCTTACACACTTCTGTTGGTCGCGGCCTTCGTGGTCGGCGGCGCGACAAACCCTCTTTATTCCCTGTTGATTGCGCATGCCAATGACTTCATCTCGCGCGAGGATATGGCCTCGGCCTCAGCCGGTCTCTTGTTCGTCAACGGCTGCGGCGCGGTCCTCGGCCCGATTGCCATCGGTTGGTTGATGACCAACCTCGGCACCAGCGCTTATTTCTTATTTCTCGGGGTCTTAACTGGTATCATGGGGCTATATACCATGTACCGCATGACCAAACGTGCGGCACCGTCTGTGGATGAGACCGGTAGCTTTGCGCCTGTTCTGCCAACCTCGACTTCGGTCGCGATGGAAGCAGCACAGGAATATGCTCAATATTCCATCGATGAGGAGTCTGAGTCACAATCCGCGAGCTAAGTATCCGCTTTGTTGCATTTTGTGACTGTTAAGACTCAAATTTTTGTGGGTAACATTTTCATGACAAAAGCCCACGAGGATAATGCCGATGTCTACGCCCGAAGAGGTCCTGAGTTTTTGGCTGGATGAATGCGAGCCAAAAGATTGGTATGTTGAGAACGCTGAGCTGGACGCGACGATACGCACGCGTTTTGAGCCCGTTTGGAACAAGGCGATGGAAGGGGGGCTTGGTCAGTGGATGGCCTATGCCTCGGGTTGCCTNGCCTATGTGATCCTGACCGATCAGTTTTCACGCAATATGTTTCGCGGCACGGGCAAGGCGTTTGCCTCTGACTTCGCGGCCCGCGCGGTGACCAAGATCGCGATCAACAAGGGCTGGGACATGCGCATCGATATGCCGGCGCGTCAGTTCTTTTACACACCGCTTCTTCATTCCGAGAACCTCTGTGATCAGGAACGCTGCGTCCGTCTGATGAAAGAGCGGCTGGAAAGCGAAGGGAACCTTCTGCACGCCAAGGCCCATCGTGAGGTGATCCGCGAATTTGGCCGCTTCCCGTATCGCAACGACGCGCTTGAGCGGAAGTCGACCGCGGCTGAGCAGGCTTACATCGCCAAAGGTGGCTACGGGTTCACCGTTCAGGGACTGCAAGCGCAAGCTGCCTAAGTCATAAAATACCACAGATTCAGAACGGCCGCGCATGAAAATTGCGCGGCCGTTTCTACATTGCACTTCTGGTCAGGGGGGCTAATCTCTTTTCAAAAGAATGTGGGAGGAACCTATGGCGGCCAAGACATTTGATGTCATCGTAGTTGGGGCTGGGCCTGGTGGATATGTCGCAGCGATCCGCGCGGCGCAACTAGGCCTGAAGGTGGCGGTTGTGGAGCGCGAGAATCTGGGCGGCATCTGTCTGAACTGGGGCTGTATTCCGACAAAAGCGCTTCTGCGGTCTGCCGAAGTCTTTCACCTGATGAACCACGCCAAGGATTATGGGCTTGGCGCAACGGGCGTGAGCTATGATCTGGACGCCGTGGTCAAACGTTCACGCGGTGTGGCGAAGCAGCTGACGGGTGGCGTCGGGCACCTGCTGAAGAAGAACAAAGTGACCGTCGTGATGGGCGAGGCGACGCTGCCTGCCAAGGGCAAACTCTCGGTGAAAACCGACAAAGGGACCGAGGAGCTTGCGGCCAAGCATATCATCCTCGCCACCGGCGCGCGGGCGCGCGAGCTGCCGGGGCTTGAGGCGGATGGCGATTTGGTCTGGACCTATAAACACGCTCTGCAACCGCCGCGTATGCCAAAGAAACTCCTGGTGATTGGATCGGGTGCAATCGGGATCGAATTCGCGAGCTTCTACAACACGCTTGGATCTGACACGACGGTGGTCGAGGTCATGGACCGCGTGTTGCCGGTTGAGGATGCCGAGATCTCTGCCTTTGCCAAAAAAGCCTTTGTTAAACAAGGCATGACGATCATGGAGAAAGCCATGGTCAAACAGCTCGATCGCGGCAAGGGCAAGGTGACAGCCCATATCGAAACCGGCGGCAAGGTTGAGAAACACGAGTTTGACACGGTGATCTCCGCCGTTGGCATCGTCGGCAATGTCGAAGGGCTGGGGCTTGAGGCCCTGGGCGTCAAAGTCGACCGCACCCATGTTGTGACCGACGAATACTGCCGTACTGGGGTCGATGGGCTTTACGCCATCGGAGACATCGCCGGCGCGCCCTGGTTGGCGCATAAGGCCAGCCACGAGGGCGTTATGGTCGCCGAGATGATCGCTGGCGGCCATCCGCATCCGGTGAAGCCGGAGAGCATCGCGGGCTGTACCTATTGCCATCCGCAGGTCGCCTCGGTCGGTCTGACAGAGGCCAAGGCGAAAGAGGCGGGATATGACGTCAAAGTTGGCCGCTTCCCCTTCGTCGGAAACGGCAAGGCAATCGCTTTGGGGGAACCCGAGGGCATGGTGAAAACCGTCTTTGACGCCAAGACCGGAGAGCTTTTGGGCGCGCATATGGTGGGTGCTGAGGTGACCGAGATGATCCAGGGTTATGTGGTGGGCCGACAGCTTGAGACCACTGAGGAAGACCTAATGAACACGGTCTTCCCGCATCCGACCCTGTCTGAGATGATGCATGAGAGTGTGCTCGACGCTTATGATCGTGCAATTCACTTCTAGTTTCTGAAATCATACCGCTAAAAGTCTGAATATCATACCAAGGGTGACCATCATACCATGCCAAGCTTGAACCGCATTGTCATGAACCGTCGAAGCCGTGCGATCCTCAAAGAGTTAGGTACTCAAGACCTTGATATCGCAGAGATTTCAGGGCAGTGGGGTAAGAGTCTGCCCGCGCGGTCCTACGTGCAATATATGCATCGCGAGCATGACATTTGCAAAGGGCCGGTGACCTATGCGGATGGCACGGTTCTGAAATACGATCTGATCCTTGCGAACCAAGTCTGGGAGCATCTCGACCGCCCCTATAAAGCCACTCAGCACGTGCTCGAGATGCTGCGCCCAGGTGGTTACTTCTGGCTTGCGGTGCCGTTTCATATTCCATTTCATCCTGCGCCGCATGACTGCACGCGCTGGTCTCCAAGGGGCTTGCGGAATTTCCTGATCGAATGTGGCTTTCCACCGGCGGACATCAAAGCTGCTGGTTGGGGCAACCGTGCGGCTGCGGCTCGGAATTTGGAAGAGGTCTGGCCGCCGGAATATGTGAAAGATGAGGATGATCTGGAGAATGATCCTCAGTTTCCGATTGTGACCTGGGCTTTGGCGCGGAAGGCATAACGCAAGCCGCGCCGCGCGGCGGACCGGGGGACGGTCCGACGCGGGGCACTGCGGGCCTGCGGCCCTTGATCCCGTGCCTTGGTGACAAAATTTGGCAGCAATGCGCCTGCAATTCATTTGTTCACTAAATGTTCACATTTTCTGCTTGGCGTTTTTACCCGCGCGGACTATCTCTGGAGAATGCGAACTTGGGGGCCAGAATGGCTGAGCTAAAGAACATCGAGGTGCGCGGCGCGCGCGAGCATAATCTGAAGTCCATCGACGTGGATATCCCGCGCGATCAGCTGGTGGTGATCACGGGGCTTTCTGGGTCGGGCAAGTCCTCGCTGGCCTTTGACACGATTTATGCCGAAGGGCAGCGCCGCTATGTGGAAAGCCTCAGTGCCTATGCGCGCCAGTTCCTTGATATGATGGAAAAGCCCGATGTGGATCACATCGCAGGGCTGTCTCCGGCGATTTCGATTGAGCAGAAGACCACGTCCAAGAACCCGCGTTCGACCGTTGGCACAGTCACTGAGATTTACGACTATATGCGGCTGTTGTTCGCGCGTGTGGGCACGCCGTATTCGCCTGCCACCGGCCTGCCGATTGAGGCGCAACAGGTGCAGGACATGGTCGACCGTATCATGGGGCTTGAGGACGGCACGCGCGGCTATCTGCTGGCGCCTATTGTGCGAGACCGGAAGGGTGAATATCGCAAAGAGTTCTTAGAGCTGCGCAAGCAGGGCTTTCAGCGTGTGAAGGTCGATGGGGCGTTTTATGAGCTGGATGAGCCGCCCACTTTGGACAAAAAGTTCCGCCATGACATTGATGTGGTCGTGGACCGTCTGGTCGTGCGCGAAGGAATGGAAACGCGGCTGGCGGACTCTCTGCGCACTGCGCTCGATCTGGCCGATGGCATCGCGATTTTGGAGACCGCGCCGAAGGATGCGGATCCTGAACGCATCACGTTCTCTGAGAATTTTGCCTGCCCTGTCAGTGGCTTCACCATCCCCGAGATTGAACCGCGTCTGTTTTCGTTTAACGCGCCCTTTGGGGCCTGTCCTGATTGCGACGGTCTTGGCAAAGAGTTGTTCTTTGACGAACGCCTCGTGGTGCCTGATGCGACTCTGAAGGTTTACGACGGGGCATTGGCGCCGTGGCGGAAAGGGAAGTCTCCGTATTTCCTTCAGACCATCGAAGCGCTGGCCAAGCACTACGAGTTCGACAAAAACACCCCGTGGAAAGACCTCGCGCCGCATGTACGGCAGGTGTTCCTATATGGTTCGGGCAATGAGGAAATTGACTTCCGCTATGATGAGGGCGGGCGGGTTTATCAGGTTAGCCGCGTCTTTGAAGGTGTCATTCCGAATATGGAACGGCGCTATCGCGAGACGGATTCCAATTGGATCCGGGAAGAGTTCGAACGCTATCAGAACAACCGTCCATGCGGCACATGTGAGGGCTATCGCCTGCGGCCTGAGGCTTTGGCGGTTAAAATTGCTGGGAAGCATGTGGGGCAGGTGGTGGAACTCTCGATCCGCGAGGCTTTGGCCTGGATCGAAGACGTGCCGAACCATCTGACCCAACAACGTCAGGAAATCGCCCGCGCGATTGTGAAAGAGATCCGTGAACGGCTCGGTTTCCTCAACAACGTTGGCCTTGAGTATCTGACCCTGTCGCGCAATTCGGGGACTTTGTCCGGCGGTGAAAGCCAGCGTATCCGTTTGGCGAGCCAGATTGGCTCTGGTCTGACCGGCGTTCTTTACGTCTTGGACGAACCCTCAATTGGCCTACACCAACGCGACAATGATCGCCTGCTTGGAACGCTTAAGAACCTGCGCGATCAGGGCAATACGGTGATTGTCGTAGAACACGACGAAGAGGCGATCCGCGAGGCGGATTATGTCTTTGATATTGGTCCGGGTGCCGGAGTGCATGGCGGGCAGGTGGTCAGCCACGGCACGCCGCAAAAGATCCAGAAGGACAAGAAATCCATTACAGGTCAGTATCTTGCGGGCACGCGCGAGATCGCCGTTCCAGTGGAGCGGCGCGAAGGGAACGGCAAGTTTCTGGAGGTCGTGAAGGCCACTGGGAACAACCTGAAGAACGTCTCGGCCAAGTTCCCACTGGGCAAATTCGTCTGCGTAACAGGCGTTTCGGGCGGCGGAAAATCGACGCTGACGATTGAGACCCTGTTCAAGACCGCCTCAATGCGTCTGAACGGTGCGCGCCAGACGCCCGCGCCTTGTGAGACCATCAAGGGGCTGGAGCATCTNGACAAAGTCATTGACATCGACCAACGCCCAATCGGGCGGACGCCGCGGTCAAACCCTGCGACCTATACCGGGGCCTTTACGCCAATCCGCGACTGGTTTGCCGGGCTGCCCGAGGCCAAGACACGCGGCTACAAACCCGGCCGCTTTAGTTTCAACGTCAAGGGCGGGCGCTGTGAGGCCTGTCAGGGTGACGGGGTCATCAAGATCGAGATGCACTTCCTGCCCGACGTCTATGTAACCTGCGAAACCTGTAACGGCGCGCGTTATAATCGCGAGACTTTGGAGATCAAATTCAAAGGCAAGTCCATTGCTGATGTGCTCGATATGACCGTCGAGGACGCGCAGGAGTTCTTTAAAGCGGTGCCCTCCATTCGCGACAAGATGGACGCGCTGATGCGGGTTGGCTTGGGCTATATCAAGGTGGGTCAGCAGGCAACGACGCTGTCAGGCGGCGAGGCTCAGCGGGTGAAGCTGTCCAAGGAATTGGCGAAACGCTCGACGGGACGCACGCTCTATATTCTGGATGAGCCGACTACAGGCCTGCATTTTGAGGACGTGCGTAAGCTCTTGGAAGTACTGCATGAATTGGTGGATCAGGGCAATACAGTTGTGGTGATTGAGCATAATCTGGATGTGGTGAAAACCGCCGATCATATCATCGATATCGGTCCTGAAGGCGGCGATGGCGGCGGTACGATTGTGGCCGAGGGCACGCCCGAAGAGGTCGCCGAGGTCGAGGCCAGCCATACGGGTCGCTACCTGAAGCCGATGCTCAAGGGTGCCTTAGTCGCCGCGGAATAGGAAAGGGGCCGTTGGGCCCCTTTTTTTGAGTATTTTTGGCAAGATGAATTTAGGCGGTTTGCGCGTTTGATATGGCCGCGGGCTTGAGAACCGGCGTGATCAAGGCGGCTAGGAAGACCGTGTTTAGGATGGCGTTCATCCAGGCCCCCACAATCAGCGAGCCGGTCGTGTCGATCACGTACCAAGAGAGCACCGACGTGAGGATCATGCGACGCCCCAAGAGGGGGTCTCTGACGTAGACCTCGGTCGTGACCTGCCACAGAAGGACGCAGAACCCAAAGAAGATACCTGCAGAGATTGCTGTTAGCACCTCCTCGGTGTCTCGGTTGAGGCTTTGGGCGCCATCCAGCGGCATATGGACGAGGTCCAGAAAGAAACTCATGACCTCGCGCAGGGGGGTGAAGAGGCTGGCGAACATGAAGAGCGCGAAGCCACCGCTCGCGATGATGGTGATCTTGAGGGATTTTATGCGTTTGTCGTGGGTCATTGTGACCTCCTTTTGCAGTGATGCACTTTAGTGGCCGCAGCGGCGTGGGCAAAACAATTACCTATGAGGTAAGTGAAATCATGTCGGGCTCTGGTAATGTAGCCGTAAGAGGAGGCCGCATATGGAACAGAGCTTTGGAACCGTCCTGAAAGAATGGCGGCAGATCCGGCGGATGAGTCAGTTGGATCTGGCGAGCGAGGCCG
>JABSOU010000196.1 GCA_013215215.1 Cognatishimia sp.
GCCTTCAAACGTCACCTGGTCCTGAAACAGGGTTTCCTGCGAGCGCCCTCGCCGCGCGCTATGAATGGTCACCTCAAACACACGCGCCGAAAAGCTGGAGGTAAATGTCGCCAATTTGCGTTCCACTCCATCTGTCCAAATTGAACAGGTTGAACCACGTCCTAAAATTAAGCTGAGCACCGGACCCCAACGAAAAGCTCTGCTGAGGTAACGAATAGGACACCGGGCCGGTTCGTCGAAAAAACAGCTCTTCATCTGGAGCAAGACCGGGCTCTGGCAAGACAAGACCTTGCAGGCGATGCAAAACAGGCGGCGCGGCTTGGGGATGCGTCAAAGGAAAACAGACTCCTGTCCTGACCGGCATCGCCGGCTGAATTTTCCAAGACCCAACCCTGATTTAGCGCCGTTCCCTTACAGAAAGGTAAACCATCGAAAAAATCGCAAAGAGCAAGGCGCAAATCAGAGCGCTCAGCGCGGCAGCACTTAGGGGTTTTGGGAACTCCGACGTCTCGGCAATGCTGGGTTCCAGATAAACCGCCAGATATCGGGACTTTTGCGCCGCCTCTGTCTGGGCCTGAGACAGTGCCGCCAAGGCCGAAGTATACCGCAGCTGTGCAAACTCCAGATCGGTCGAAAGCGCCTCATATGTGCTGACCAGTTCCGGAAAACTCTGGCCGTCCTGCGGTGTGTCGCCCGAAAAACTTAACCGTTCCGCCCCAAGGCGTTGGCGAATGACGGTCACCCGGTCTTGCAGTTTGCGAAACCGAGGATCCGCTGAATCTGTGGTTTGCGCCATTTCGTCCAGATCAATCAAGGCCTCGGCCAATTGATGCTGAAGCGAGGTCAGAACGCCCATGCGCGCCTCGATCTCAATCGCGGGATCGACGATCCCATTGGCGACCCGGAAGGCTTGGACCCGCGAGATCGAATCCTGCCAGTCCTGCTCTGCCTGCGCCAAGGCGGTTTGCGCGAACCTAAGCGCGTCGGCCTGAGCCGCTTGGTTGATGTCGTTGACCTTTGCGCCACTGGCCGCGAGGACCTCGGTTAAAACCGTGGCCGCCCAAGCGGGATCTGTGGCGCGCAGGCGCATTTCGATTAATCCGGTCGTCCGGTCATAGGCCACATCCAACGCGCGCAGCCAGAAACTATGCATCTGTTCCAACGCTGCTTCGGGCGAGAGATGAAACATTGGATCCTGCGCCCAATGCGCCGAAAAATGCTGTCTCAGATCAAGTTGCGCGTCCAGATGGGCGACCAGTTCCTGACTGTAGAGGTACGAGAAAAGGATGTCATTCTCACTGGCCTGAGAGCCTAGTCCAAAGCCGAAGCCCCCAGCCAAAACATCAGCCTGAGAGGGGGTGTCAGAGGCGCGCGTCGTAAACCCGGCGGTTGAAAAATACTGCGGCACAGCGACTTGGGACAAATAGGCATAAACACCGACAGGCACGAGCAGCAGGACACAGGCAACCAAGGCCATGAACCCTGACGCCCGCGCACGCGTTTCAGGCGCTTTGCTTTGGCGGGTGATCTTGCCCAAACGTCGGCGCAGCAACAGCACTTCTTCTTGCACCGAAAGAGGCGCGTCATAGACATCCGTCCGCCCGACCTCGCGGAGAGGTGGAAACACCGAGGTACGCTCGATCACGGACCCTGTGTCGTGTTCAGAAAGCTCTTTTTGCGGATGCATGATGCGCCGACTGATCCTGTTTGGCTTTGGTTTACGCAAAGCCATTAGGCTTGGAGCCTCCTAAGAATCTCTGAAGGTTACAATTTGAAACGATCTGCTGCTGTTGTTTTGCGCCTCATGAGGCGCGAGGTTCAGGCGACCTATGCACATATTCCGGGGGGACTACTCTGGGCCTATCTGGAGCCTATTTTTACTGTTGCTTTGCTCAGCTTTGGCTTTGCGCTGGTCTTGCGCAGCCCGCCGTTGGGGCAAAGCTTCGCCCTTTTTTTGCCAGCGGCTATGGCGTGTTTTTGATCTTTCAAACCACGGCAGCCGCGTTGGAAAACGGATTCATGCATTTGAAACGCAAAGGGCGACGATTTTGGCCAGAGGCGCTTTTGGCGCGGTTTCTGATCCGCGGCACCCTCGCCATTTGCATCGCGCTCAGCTTGGGGGCCGGAGTGGTCTGGTCGGTCGGCCTGCCCGGCTTCATCGATGTTTGGGGCATCCTTTTTGCCATGGGACTCGCACTGTGCACCGGAGTCGCGGTCGGCATATTAAATTGCGCATTCTTTGCGATTTTTCCGGTTTGGAGCGTGACGTCTCGCCTCTTGTTCCTCGCCTCTGGGGTGCTGTTTTTGCCGAGGGATCTGCCGTCAAATATACAAATCCTATTGGACTGGAACCCATTGATTCACGTCCTAAGCCTCTTGCGTGAAAGCCTGTATCATGGCTACGCCCCGCTCTATCAGGCGCCTTTTTTTGTGGCCTTAAGTAGCTTGATTTTGGCAACGATTGGTCTTGCGCTGATCGTGCTTTTCCACCCGCTCCCCCAAGCGGCACGACGGAGAATGTCTTTGTGAGGCCGGGACATGTTGCGGTTTGCGGCGTCTTTGATGGCCCACCACAGCAAAGTCAGATAGTCGCGGCGATTTCGGTAAAATAGCGCGCGCCAAACCCAAACACCACATAGGCCAAGGCTTACAGGCACCTTTAGCCAGCCCGCCGTCTGACCGACAATCCATAACCCGTTGCGATGCGCGTAGTAGCTTTTCCACAAGGGGTCATAGACCCGCCGGCCGGTAGGAAACGTCGCGCAGTCATGCAGAAACTTAAGAGAAGGGTCTAAAACCAACTGAAACCCCGCTCGGCGCAGGCGGAGGTAATACTCAAGGTCGTCACAGTACAGAAAAAACAGGGGGTCGGGTAAGCCCACGGTCAACAACGCCTCTTTGGACACAAAAAACCCGACAAAGGTGGCGAAATCGACGGGCAGTTGATCCGTGCCTCGCATCTTTTGATCCGAAACGTAGTACCCCGCCTTGCCCTGAAAACATGCCCTCACAAATCGCGACTTAGTCCGAAACGGATCCCAAAACGGCCGATTGAGCGCGCTGACTTGGTCGTTTGGGTGAAACACCGACGCGCAAACCACCTGATGCGTGGAACGCTCAGTGCGGTGGAACCCGGCCAGAGCATCTGCCTCAGGGTAGGCATCGTCATCTAGCAAGAGGATCCAATCCGGGTCAAATGCGTCCAAAGCATGGGAAATCCCTTGTGCGAACCCGCCGGCCCCACCCAGATTTTCCTGGGAAGTCACCCAAGAAAGTCGGCCATCCTTATGCCCCGAAAGCCACTCTGCCGTGCCATCCCGGCTGGCGTTATCCACCACCACAACCTTGGCCAAATGCTCGGCAGGAGCTGACAAAAGCGCCCCCACACATCTTTGCAGATGCGCGAGGCGATTGTGGGTGACAACGACGGCCACCACACGCCCAGCATGGGGCGATCTTTGTTTGGGGGGTGAAAGGGTCTCTTCCAGCATCCCAAAGGACGCTAAAGAAAATCTGTTAACCAAACCCTAGGGCGCCACTAGCCGCGCGGCGAAAACCTCAACGACAAACACGACATGCCCCCGTCCACCTTAGAGGCCTCGGTATTGCCAATCAGGCGCACGTCATAGCCCTCTTTGACGAGCATCTCCGTGGTTTTGGGAAACCCGTCCGGCAAGATCACAATGTC
>JABSOU010000197.1 GCA_013215215.1 Cognatishimia sp.
CCCATATCCTGCCGGACTCTAGCGCGCATGGGTTAGGCGAGGCGCCTGAGCCATTATATGCGGTTGCGGTCAAGGCCACAGAGCTTTGGGAACATCCTGAAAGCCCCAATGACGAGGTGATCCTCGATCTCTGGCAGAGCTATCTGGAGCCAGCATGAACCGTCCAGAACCCGCCTTTGAAGCCCCTTGGCATGCAGAGCTTTTTGCTCTGACCGTAGCCATGAATGAAGCTGGGCATTTTGCCTGGGCTGAGTGGGTGGAGGTGTTTTCCAAACAGCTGAAACACGACGGTTTAAGCCGGGAATTGAATGGCGGAGACGATTACTTCAACGCGTGGCTGACCGCATTGGAAACACTGTTGACCGCGCGGGGGATCGCCGAGGCTTCTTTGCTAGCTGATCTGAAACAGGCATGGACCGAGGCCTATCTTGCCACGCCACACGGCCAGCCTGTCCGGATCAAAGCGACTGCTTAGTCCTCTTCGACGTCGTCCATATCGACTTGGCCGGAAAGGTTCCGGCGCACGATGCTCCAGCTAAGGCCAATGCCCAGCACAATCGACAGCGCGAATATTCCGAGCCACGTGTAAGCGACTTCGCCAGTTGGTGCGAGCAGGCCCCAATCGTAAAGCACCCACATCAAAGCGCTGAGAACGATCAGGATCAGAAACATCCCGCCCGCTCCGATCGAACGCAGGGTGGCGCGCAGATAGATTAGATAGCCAATCGCCAAGAGCAGTCCAAGAAAGACCGTCATCGGCAGCTCTTCGACATAGTTCACCGCTGCCCATTCCAGATAGTTAAATCCAGTTGGGTTGTAGGTTGCCGTAAGCAGCAAAAAGGCAAAGAGCCAGCGGAGGAAAAAACCCATATCTCGTCCCATTCGGGCTTGTTTGCCCTGAAAAATGCGCAAAATGGCGCGGGCTGTCCAGAGGGACGAGGTTAAAAACCCCGATTTCTTTACACGGAAACCATCCGGTCGATGGCTTTGCCCCAGAATTGAATGCGAAACCTGCGGCACTCTGGATTGTAGTAGGGGTCGTTTTTCACGAGCGCCTCAACATGATGTTTGCTTGCGTTCCTTACGATCCACATGCCCCCGACAAAGGTGCTGTCTGGGTCGTCCCGAAAGCCCCCTGCGGTGACAATTTGGTCCTCATTGGCGCGCAAATACGCGATATGAGCAGCCCCATGTGCTTTTCGGTGCGCGAGCATCCCGTCTGTGTCTTCAAAAATCACAACCCAATAGCTCATGGAAAAGTCCTTTCTGTTTCGCGCAACTATGCGAACCAGCGCAAGCGAGGGGCAGGGCCAAAATGCCAAAACGTCTAAGCCCAGTTCGGTCCCCGTGAGGTATAAAACTGTCGCACGCCCCAAATTCACGCACTTTCCGGTTTCACTGCGCAAAGACTATCGCTAAAAGGGCGCGGGTTTGATCTCTGAAAAGGACCAGATATGGCAAACGTCGTCGTCGTCGGCGCCCAATGGGGCGATGAGGGAAAAGGCAAGATCGTCGATTGGCTCAGCGAGCGCGCTGACGTCATCGCACGATTCCAAGGGGGCCATAACGCGGGCCATACCCTCGTGATCGACGGCAAGGTCTATAAGCTGCACGCGCTGCCCTCGGGCGTGGTGCGCGGTGGCAAGCTGTCTGTGATTGGCAATGGCGTGGTGCTGGACCCGTGGCATCTGGTCAAAGAGATCGCGACCGTGCGCGCGCAAGGTGTCGACATCACGCCAGAGACGCTGATGATCGCGGAAAACACGCCGCTGATCCTGCCGATCCATGGCGAATTGGACCGTGCCCGAGAGGGAGCGGCCTCTAAGGGGACTAAGATCGGCACCACCGGTCGCGGTATTGGCCCGGCCTATGAAGACAAAGTCGGTCGCCGCTCGGTGCGAGTTGCTGATCTTGCGGACGAAGCCACGCTTGAAGCGCGCGTTGACCGCGCATTGCAACACCATGATCCGCTTCGCAAAGGTCTGGGCATCGAGCCTGTGGACCGCGACGCGCTGATCGCTGATCTCAAAGAGATCGCGGCGGAGATCCTGCCATTCGCAGCCCCGGTCTGGAAAGTGCTGAACGAAAAGCGCAAAGCCGGTAAGCGGATCCTGTTTGAAGGCGCGCAAGGCGCTTTGCTGGACATCGATTTCGGCACATACCCATTTGTGACCTCGTCAAATGTGATCGCAGGGCAGGCAGCGACTGGAGTCGGCGTTGGCCCGGGCTCTATCGAATATGTTCTGGGCATCGTCAAAGCCTATACCACCCGCGTCGGCGAAGGCCCGTTCCCAACCGAGCTTGAAGACGCAGACGGCCAACGCCTTGGCGAGCGTGGTCATGAATTTGGCACCACCACTGGCCGCAAACGCCGCTGCGGCTGGTTTGACGCGGCTCTGGTGCGCCAGACCTGTGCGACCTCGGGCGTAACCGGCATCTCCCTGACCAAACTGGACGTTTTGGACGGGTTTGACACCCTGAAGATCTGTGTTGGCTATGAACTCGACGGTGAAACGCTGGACTACCTGCCCACCGCCGCCGATCAACAGGCGCGTTGCACCCCGATCTATGAAGAGATGCCCGGCTGGTCTGAGTCCACCGAAGGCGCACGCAGCTGGAACGACCTACCTGCCAATGCGATCAAATATGTCAAGCGCGTCGAAGAGCTGATCGACTGTCCAGTTGCACTCTTGTCCACCAGCCCGGAGCGGGACGACACCATCCTGGTGACCGACCCGTTTTCTGACTAATGGCGCTGAGCTACAAAGCCCGTCGGCGTTGGGCGATCCTTATTCTGGTGGTCGGCCTGCCGATTTACATCATTCTGGCGACCGTGCTGGCAACGACCGTCGTGCGCCTGCTTGGCGACAGCTCTTTGGTGTTTTTGCTGCAGCTGGTGATCTATGTCGGGTTGGGCATTGCTTGGATCCTGCCGTTTAAGTCGATCTTTTTGGGGATCGGGCAGGCCGATCCGGATGCAGATCCAGAAGAGTAAATCAAAAAAGCCGCCTCAAATGGGCGGCTTTTTTTTAATTCTATGTCAGGCGCTTAACCCGCAGCACTTTCCGGTTTGAACCGGATCGTTTCCGCAGCCGTAAACCGGCCACCTGCGATCTTTTCGATCTTTTTGTCACGCAGCAGTTGGCCAAATGACCGCAGGCCTGCTTCGCGTTGGAACCGGTCTGGGCCCAGTTGATACGCGAGACGCATCAGCATTGGGCGCGAGAAGCGGCGGCGGCCTTCAACATAGGTCAGATAGGACGCGGCGGCCTCTAGGATGTCGGGCAATTCTGTCGCGCCAACCTCTTCGGCATAGGCCACGAAATCGCTTTGCTCTTTGGGTTCAAAGGACTGGATATCCGCTGGCGACACGCGGCGAGGACGGACGGCCTCTTCTTGCGCGGGGGCTGCGTCAACGCGTTGGGATGCGACCAGGCGCAAGGGTGCTGCGCTGTCCTCGACAGGCTCATGTGCTTCGGCTGCGACTGCAGCGGATGCGCTGCGGCGGGGGCGCATGACGTCGGCGAGATCTTCGCGGTAGGCACCGGATTGGTCCTTGTCACCTTCGTAGGTACCTGCGCTTTTCTCGGCGCGGGTGGCCGCGACGGCGGCGCGTAAGTGCGCCAGAGT
>JABSOU010000198.1 GCA_013215215.1 Cognatishimia sp.
ATTTTGCTATAGCGCTTCGTCGGATCTGCCGAAAAACAATCTCTGTAACTGGATACACCCAAGTGTTTTAGCATCCGTATCCGGACAATCACCAAACGCCCAGCAAGAGCTTGCCAGCCTTATGGCTTTTGAAAATTTCAGGTGGGATATATTTCAGCGAAAAGCTACGACGACCAGACGTCTGTCGACTCATCTCTATAATTACGATGAATTCTTCCTCTTTTCGTTGCGGACACCCTATCGATTTCCCGATAAGATTAAGTTGATTGCACGTACAGTCGTATTTGACGAACCGATATACCGAGCAATTTTAGAGCTCGCTAAGGATGGGCAAAAGACGGTCAAACAGCTTATTGATGAGGTTTCTTTAGCTGGACACCCTAAGGATTTAGTGCGCTCGCATATTGAGGATTTGATCTCAGGTGGATTGTTCAAGGTACTACCATTTAAACCCGAATTACCTGAATCATCTGGTAGCTTTCGATATCATCTGACTTCCAAATTACCGAGCGTGCTTTTTGAGCGCGATTTTGGCGAAAGCGGCCTAACCTACGTTTCTGCACCAAGCGTTGGATTAATTAGTCACGCAAATGGATTTGATGCCATAGCAACTATTTTGATTGACGGTCTCACCTTTGCAGAGGCAAAGGTAGCTATAAAGGCTAAGATATCTAAGATATCAAAAGAAACTATTGAGCGCTGCCATTTGCAAGAATGCATGTCCGAAGATGGGTTTGAGAAAGCGATATCAGGTTACCGTTTAGGTGTGCTACCCAAACTCATCAAGCTTGGTATTGTTAAACAAGAGTTGGAAGACTCAATGTTCTGAGTCCTTATGTCTGATCACCCGTATGAACTTGATGCAATTCTGTAGTTGCAACATAAATACGCTTCTTTCGTACGTCATATTTGACAGCTTGCAAATCCTTGTGTCGCTAGTCCATCTCCGTTTGTAGACAAAATTAAAAATTAAATCATAAATTATTATTAAATAGCAAAGTTTACTCGCTTTTTATTTTTAGCTTTTGATATCTTGGATATTCCTACCCTCGTAAGTCTTGGGGGCACCTTCGTCGCAAAAACTCCGCCGAGAGCACTATTCTACGCTCTGGAGTGGCTTTGTTGCACAAATCCGTTTATGGATTCACCTTATGAATCCAGCATGATAGCTGGAGGGTATGAGCAGTTGGGTCCCTACAAAGTACAAGACCACGAATTGGTCGGCTTACAATGACAGCTTGAAACAGCGCGGATCGCTGTCGATCTGGTTTGACCCTGAGATGATCTGGGTTCCGCCACCGCGCGGAAAGCGTGGGCGTCAACAGAGTTTCAGCGACGCCGCAATTCAGACGTGCCTGACCCTGAAGGTGCTGTTCGGGATGCCGCTGCGTCAGACGACGGGCTTTGTCGAAAGCCTTTTGCGGCTCGTTGGGCTGGACTGGACCGTGCCCGATTTCAGCACCCTGTGTCGCCGTCAAAAGACGCTGAACGTGAGCCTGCCCTATCGCGGCGGAACTGGTCCGCTGAATCTCCTCATCGACAGCACGGGCATCAAAGCGGAAGGCGAAGGGGAATGGAACGCCCGCAAACATGGTGGCTCCAAACGCCGGACCTGGCGCAAGATACATATCGGGATCGACGAAGAAACGCTGGAAGTTCGCGCCGTCGAAGTCACCACCAGCAATGTCGGTGACGCGCCCATGTTGCCCGAGTTGCTCAATCAAATCCCAGCCGATCAGACTATCGGGTCAGTGACCGCCGACGGGGCCTATGACACGCGCAAATGCCATGACGTGATTGCTGCCCGGAATGCCCATGCAGTCATCCCTCCACGCAAGAACGCCAAGCCTTGGAAACCGACCAGCGCCGGTGCCATCGCCCGCAACGAGGCCGTCAACGCATCACGCTATCTCGGCCGAACCATCTGGAAACGATGGAGCGGATACCACCGCCGAAGTCGCGTCGAAAGCAAGATGCATTGCATGAAGCTGATAGGCCAATCGCTCATGGCACGGGACTTCGACCGGCAGGTCGCTGAGGTCCAAATCCGCGTCGCCGTGCTCAATCGCTACACAGCACTTGGCATACCCGTCACAGAGCCCGTAGGATAAGTCCGTCCGGGGAAAGGGGAACTCCGCCCATCACCCGATTTGTGCAACATGTATAACCGCCCCTTGCGCAAGAGGAAATTTGAGAGCTGTTGTTGGCGCGTCACCGGGTGCTGACATGTATCCGGCCTCGTGTGCGGCGTCATACATGCCGCGGGCCCGTATGGTGTTCGCAGGTCGGGTCCAGATCAAAGCCGCGTGCTCGACGGCACTCTGTTGCACACTGGGTCTCCCGATCCTGTCTCACGACTGTTGCGCCAAACTGCTCCTTGCCCTCTTCCGCTCCGACGTCCTCGCGACCGTTCGTAGACTTACGCTGTCACGGCCGGAGACTGGTAGACGCCACCGCGGACCATCAGAGCCCAAACGATGCGCGCCATTTTGTTTGCCAGCGCGACCCGAGCCAACATTGCGGGCTTGCGTGCCAGCAGATCTCCTAGCCATGTTCCGGGTTGTGCTTCGCGATGGGTATGGCGTTTGATTATCACGCTGTTGGCGCCGATGATCAGCAGCCGCCTGAGAGACCGCTCACCCATCTTCGTCGTTGCGCCGAGGCGCTGCTTGCCACCGGTCGAGTGTTGCCTGGGCACCAACCCGAGCCAGGCCGCAAAATCACGTGCCTTACGGAACGTCTCAGGTGGCGGCGCAAGCGTCGCTAGGGCAGTGGCGATCAAGGGACCAATACCGGGCACTGTCATCAGCCGTCGGGCGACCTCGTTCTCTTTGGCGCAGCGTAAGATCTCAGCATCGAGCCTCCCGATCTGCGCCTCGAGGTGCGCCAAGGACCCGATTAGAACCTGCAGGGTTGCTGTCGCCTCGGCGGGCAAGTTGCTCTCTGGATCTTCGACGATGGCGATCAGCTTTGAGGCATTGGCAGCGCCCTGCGGCACGACCTGCCCAAACTCGGCAAGGTGACCGCGCAGGGCGTTGATCGCCTGGGTGCGCTGCCGGATCAGTAGCTCGCGCACGCGGAACACCATCGCCGCGCCCTGAGTCTCCTCGCTCTTCACCGGCACGAAGCGCATTGATGGTCGTATCGCAGCCTCGCAGATCGCCTCGGCGTCAGCTGCATCATTCTTCTGACGCTTTACGAAGGGCTTCACATAAGCTGGCGGGATCAGCCGCACTTCGTGGCCCAACTTGCCGATCTCGCGACCCCAGTGATGAGCGCCGCCGCATGCTTCCATAGCCACGATGCAAGATGGCAGTGCCTCAAAAAACTCTAGTACCTGCGCGCGCCGCAGCTTCTTTCGTAGCACCGCACCGCCCGTGGCATCTGCCCCGTGCACTTGGAACACATTCTTCGCCAGATCGAGCCCGACTGTGATAATCTCCGACATGACCGTCCTCCTTTATGGATCATCGCAGACCCACCTTGGCACATCGATGCCGTCAGGGGGCGGTCACATCATCAAAGCCAGATGGTTGGTCAAAGCGCCATGAATTATTTGACTGAGTGGCGTCTGTCGGTTGCCACTACCTTGTTGGAAGAAACCGAACTTTTGCTCAGTGAAATC
>JABSOU010000199.1:0-1156 GCA_013215215.1 Cognatishimia sp.
GCTGGACCAACTGTGTCGCAAGAACGCACTGCGCATTCTAGGGGCCTTCGCGGTCATTCCAGAGCGCGATACTGACCTCGCCGGGTTTCAAACGCTGTTGATGCTGGGCCCGGATGAGCCTGCCTTTTGGTCCATATTCAAATCATCGGTCGAATTTCAGGAACCCAAGGATCCCATGGACCACTGGTCTAAGCGTGTTATCGGAGCGCTCGCCGATCAGCTTTCTGGACGGGCGCTCTTTCCCTCTGATGGTCCGCCCTACCCGCCCTTTTTCACATGGGCCACCAGAACCCAGAGATGTCATAGCTCTCCGGTCAACCTCTTGGTGCATGACCGCGCGGGAATGATGGTGTCCTTCCGAGGCGCTCTGGCGTTGCGTGAGGCTGTTGCGTTGCCAGAGTCTCCAGCAAGCCCTTGTTTGAGCTGTGCTGACACACCCTGCCTTACAAGTTGCCCAGTCAATGCCCTCACGCCAGAAGGCTATGACGTCGCTGCCTGCAAATCACATATATCGTCGACTGAAGGTCGTGAATGTATGCAAGGATGCAAGGTGCGGCTGGCGTGTCCGGTGTCGAAGACATTCGGACGATTGCCCGCACAATCCGAATTTCACATGCGTGCCTTTGTGGGGCCCGACATCACATGACAAAACGCCTGATCCTGATCCGACACGCGAAGTCCAGCTGGGAGCATGCCGGTCCAGACCACGCGCGGCCACTCAACAAACGCGGCTATATCTCTGCGCAAGCGGTGGGCGATTGGTTGCGCGAGAGGCAATATTGGCCGCAAGAGGTTCTCTGTTCGACTGCAAAGCGCACGGTTGAGACCTGTGCGCACATCGGCTTCGACATGGAGACGCGGTATCTGGACAGCCTCTATCATGCGGCACCCGAAGACATGTTTAACGAACTGCAGCACGCCAAAGCCGACGCTGTTGCGATGATCGCGCATAACCCCGGCATTGCCGCATTGGCTGGAGAGCTTGTTGATCGCTTTCCCGATCACCCGCGTTACTTTGATTACCCGACCTGCGCGACGGCGATCCTAGATTTCCCGATCTCGGACTGGCGAGACCTTCGGATCAACACGGGGCAACTGGTCGATTTCATCATCCCACGCGAATTGGTCTGAGCCCGGCCAACGGCCGGGCCCCCCC
>JABSOU010000199.1:1166-3595 GCA_013215215.1 Cognatishimia sp.
CGTCGGCTCCGGCGCGGCGCCCCCGCTTAATGGAAAAGGCCCCGCGAAACCGCGAGGCCTTTCCAAAGACTTAAAATAGATCAGTGACCGAGGATCTGGCTGAGGAACAGCTTGGTCCGGTCGCTTTGTGGGTTGTTGAAGAACTCTTCTGGCTCGTTCTGCTCCACAATCTGACCCGCATCCATAAAGATTACACGGTTCGCCACCTGACGCGCAAAGCCCATTTCGTGGGTCACGCAGAGCATGGTCATGCCCTCTTCGGCGAGTTCGATCATCGTGTCCAGAACCTCTTTGATCATCTCTGGGTCCAGAGCCGAGGTTGGTTCGTCAAACAGCATGATCCGAGGCTTCATGCAGAGCGAGCGGGCAATCGCCACACGCTGCTGCTGACCACCGGAAAGCTGACCTGGGTACTTATTAGCCTGATCCGGAATTTTCACCTTCTCAAGGAAATGCATCGCCAGTTCTTCGGCTTCTTTCTTAGGTGTTTTACGCACCCAGATCGGCGCCAGCGTACAGTTCTCAAGGATCGTCAGATGCGGGAAGAGGTTGAAGTGCTGGAAGCACATGCCGACCTCAGACCGGATCTTGTCGATGTTCTTGAGGTCAGAGGACAAAACTGTCCCGTCGACCTCAATCAAACCCTGCTGGTGCTCTTCCAGAGCGTTGATGCAGCGGATCAGCGTGGATTTACCGGAACCCGAAGGTCCACAGATAACGATCCGTTCGCCACGATAAACGGTCAGGTCGATGTCACGCAGAACGTGGAACGAGCCATACCATTTGTTCATCTGCTGAATTTGGATCGCGACTTCGTCGGATACTTTCATTTGAGCATTCGTCATTGAGATTAATCCCTATGATCAGTTTGCAGCTGGCGTTCGAGCCACTGCGAATATTGAGAGATGCCGTAGCACACGACAAAGAACAGAAGGGCGGCAAAGCCAAAGACTTCCCAGTAGATCCCGGTCCAGTTGGCCGACCCGAGGATCGGACCACGGATGGCGCCGACGAGGTCGAACATGGAGATCACCGAAACCAGCGTGGTGTCTTTGAACAGACCCACAGCCACGTTCACGATGCCCGGAATGGAAATCTTGAGCGCTTGCGGCAGGATGATCAGACGCATCGCCTGAGAGTAGTTCAGACCCAAGCTGTCAGCGGCTTCGTATTGGCCCTTCGGCAAGGCTGCCAGACCGCCACGGATCACCTCGGCAATATAGGCCGCCGAGAAGAGCGTGATCATGATGATCACCCGCAGGATCAGGTCGATATTGGCATCCGGTGGGAAGAAATATGCCAGAACCACGTTTGCCACGAAGAGCAAAGTGATCAGCGGCACGCCCCGCACGAATTCAATAAAGACAACGCAGATGCCCTTGATGATTGGCATAGACGACTGACGACCAAGCGCCAGTGCGATACCCAGCGGGATCGACAGCGACACACAGATCGTGCCCAGGATCATGTTGAGCATAAAGCCCCCCATGTCGCGGCTTGCCACCGGCTCAAACGCCATGAACCCAGAGGCCGCACCCGAGAGCATTCCGCCCACACGCCATACGATGATGGCGGCGACCAGACCTGCAACCAGTCCCAACACAAAGCCAGAGCGCTTCTCGCCTTCAAGGAAGGCATAGTAGCCTGCGATGAAACCGATCAGACCCACGATTGGCGCCAGAATGGTGCCGCCCCAGATCAGCCAGAAGGCAATGAACGGGTAAAGCAGGGTCAAGACCAACATCTTGCGTGGCAGGCCGTTGAACAGCACAGGCGACACGCAAGGCAGAAGCAGCACAAAGGCCAGGAATGGACGCCAGTAGCTGTCAGATGGGTAGCTGATCCCAAACAAAAGCTGGTTCCAGCGTTCCGCCAGAATGGCAAAACACGCGCCAGTCTCACCTGCAAGCGCAGCAACACAATCCGCCCGGCTGCTGCCTTCCCAGACGCCGTTGGCGAACCATGGATACACGCCAATGACGATCTTGATGACGAAATAGACCGCCAAAATGGTCAGGATCGAGTTGATCCATCCAGAGAACAGGTTCTCGCGCAGCCATTTGATAACCCCTGCTTCGCGCGCCGGTGGCGGCGATGGAGGGATCTGGTCGTGACGCACAAAGGATACATCAGACATATCAGCGCTCCTTCAACTTAACAGAGTTGTTGTAGATGTTCATGACCACCGAAATCGTCAGCGAGACGGTGAGATAGAACAGCATCAACAAGAGGATGGCTTCGATCGCACGACCGGTCTGGTTCAGCGTGATGCCGCCCAGCGTGCCGGTGATGTCCATGTAGCCCACCGCAATCGCCAGAGACGAGTTTTTGGTGATGTTCAGATATTGGGAAATCAGCGGCGGAATGATCACGCGCAGCGCTTGTGGCAGGATCACCAGGTTCATGATCCGACCCGGACGCAGGCCCAG
>JABSOU010000200.1 GCA_013215215.1 Cognatishimia sp.
GGTATGGCGGCTGAGGCCTCGACCATGCGCAAGTCTGAGGCGACGGTGATCTCTCAGGCCAATCCTGACCCGTTCAAAGGGTCTAAAGGCCCGTATCTGCCTGAAAAAGAAAGCATGTTGGCCAATCTTGAGCCACGAGCGATTGCCTCCAGCCTCGTGTTGCTCGCCTTGATCGCGGGTGTTGGCTATGGCGGCGTCAGTGTTGTGAACGAAATCCAGCAGGTGCGTATTGTTCCGGTGGAGCAGACGCCTGTGGTGCTGTCCGATCTGGATCCGCTGACCTCGGCACGCGAACAAGAAAACGTCTCGATGGCAGAGGCCTCGGGCGTGTTTAACCCGCCTGCGCAGGATCTGGACCGTCTGTATCGTCCGCAAGCCTTGGATGTTCCTGTCTTGGTTGCGCGCGATGCGCCGATTTCCACGTTGAACCCGCAATTAGTTGGCGCGTTTACGCCAGAAGCCACGGTTTTGGCGACGGCTGATCTCTATCAGCCCGAGGTTCCTGCTGTCCCGCAGGTTGTCGAGAACACGCCGCCCGAAGTTGTCTTGTTTGCCGTGCGCCCATCTTGGCTGAGTGTCAAAGCAGCCGACGGGTCCGTTGTCTTTGAAAATACACTGAATTCTGGCGGCGAAGTGCTTTTGCCGGCGTCTGAAACCGCACCGGTTTTGAAGGTCGCGGGAATGTCGGGCTACGTCTACATTCGTGTCGACGGAGAGATCTATGGTCCGGTGGGTCAGGGCTCGACCGTTGAACGAGATGTGGCGTTGGATGTAGACGCGATCACGCAGACCTATCAGATCGCCGATTTGACCGCGGATCCTGAACTGGCGCGTGTTGCCTCGCTGATCACACCTCCGGGTGAGCTGACCGTTTCCGAGTAACGGGGCAAATCCTCGCAAGCTTTGTAAATTCACACTCGCGTGCATTGCTCCTTTGCGCGCGCGAGACTACATATGCGTCAACGAGCACAGCGTTGAGTGATTGACCCATGTCCCTGAACCACATCCGCCCATGGCGCACGATTGAGCGCCGTAAATCCCGTCAAATCATGGTGGGCAATGTGCCTGTCGGCGGAGACGCTCCGATCGCGGTTCAGACGATGACGAATACGATCACCTCTGATGCCTCAGCCACGATCAAACAGGTTCTGGCGGTGGCGGATGCGGGGGCCGACATCGTGCGTGTCTCGGTACCCGATGTTGACAGCTCCAAAGCGCTGAAAGAGATCTGCCGCGAGAGCCCGGTGCCCATCGTGGCCGACATCCATTTCCACTATAAACGCGGGATCGAGGCGGCTGAGGCGGGTGCAGCTTGCTTGCGGATCAATCCGGGTAACATTGGCGATGAGGCGCGCGTCAAAGAAGTCATCAAGGCCGCGCGCGATCATAATTGCTCGATCCGAATTGGTGTGAATGGCGGGTCACTGGAAAAACACCTACTTGATAAATACGGTGAGCCTTGCCCTGATTCGATGCTGGAATCCGGTCTCGACCACATTAAGATATTGCAAGACAACGATTTTCACGAGTTCAAAATCTCGGTGAAAGCCTCTGACGTCTTTATGTCCTCAGCCGCGTACCAAATGCTGGCGGATGCCACAGACGCGCCGATCCACCTTGGGATCACCGAGGCGGGCGGCTTTGTGTCTGGCACGATCAAATCGGCAATTGGTCTGGGACAGCTCTTGTGGATGGGCATTGGCGATACGCTTCGTGTGAGCCTCTCGGCAGATCCGGTCGAAGAGGTCAAAGTCGGGTTTGAGATCCTCAAATCGCTGGGCCTGCGCCATCGCGGTGTGAATATCATCTCTTGCCCGAGCTGCGCGCGGCAAGGCTTTGACGTGATCAAAACCGTTGAGGCTCTGGAAAAACGGCTGGAGCACGTGAAAACGCCGATGAGCTTGTCAATCATTGGGTGCGTTGTGAATGGGCCGGGTGAGGCCTTGATGACCGATGTCGGCTTTACCGGCGGCGGGGCTGGATCAGGTATGGTTTATCTGGCGGGCAACCAAAGCCACAAGATGGACAACGACAAGATGATTGATCACATCGTCGAACAGGTCGAAACCAAGGCCGCCGAACTTGAGGCGGCCAAGGCTGACGACGCTTAATTAGCCGCGTTTACCCGCAACCATCTGCTGCATGCCTTCCAAAGGCACATAGCCGCGCAAAAGTTCGTCCTGCATCACAAAACTCGGAGTGCCCGAGATCTGCAGGCGTTGCGCTAGCGCGCGGGTCGTGGCGATCTCTTCGCGCACGGCGTCGCTGTTCATATGCGCAAGGATCTGGGTCGCGTCGAGGCCAAGCGTGGTGGCAAGGCGGGACAGAGTGACTTCGTTGGCGGCCGACCGCATGGTGATCAGCGCGTCATGGGCCGCTTTGTAAGAGTCATTTCCTGCGATCTGTTTCACCGCAATCGCGAATTGCGAGCTGCGCAGGGAATCTTCGCCTAGGATCGGAAATTCTTTCATAATCAAGCGGATATTGCCATCCGTCTTGACCAGTTCAGACACATCATCATGGGCACGACGGCAATAGCCACAGCGATAATCGACGAATTCAACCAGAGTGATGTCGCCGTCTGGGTTGCCGCCGATCCAACTGTAGCCGTCGTTGAAGATGTCTTCGGCATTGACAGACACCAGTGTCACATCCTGTTGCGCCTGGGCTTCTGCCTGACGGGATTCCGCGATGTCGACCGCTTCGAAAATCACTTCGGGATTGTCCAAGAGATAGGCGCGGATTTCGCCCCGGAGCGCGGTTTTCTCGTCTGCACTTAGGCTTGCCAGATCGAAATTCGGTGTCTCTTGCGTGCGTGTGGAATAGACCGCAGCGGCCAAGAGCAGAGTTGCAACGGCCAGGCCGGCCAGAAGGGCGTTTTTCACGTATCTCTCCGTTAATTACGTCGCGCCGCGCGCTTTGCCGCCAGCAATATATCATCCGCACGACGCCAGCCAGCGGAACCTTGAGGCAAAAGCGCGACTGCGCGTTTGGCATGGATGCCTGCGTCTTTCATACGGCCCTGCAAGGCATAACGCTCCGCGGTCGCGACCGCCGCCATACCCCGATTGCCCAGCGCCGCATAGGCCGCGCCCAGATCACGCAGCACGCGGGAATCCCGGAAATCGATGCTACGGGCTTTCTCAAGGACGGCACGCGCTTCTTTATACCGCTTTAGAGACAAGAGCGCGCGCCCGTAGCCGCCCAAACAAAGCGAGTTGTTCGGGGCCAGCTGGGCGGCGCGTTTATATGCGCGCAAGGCCCCCTGCTGGTCGCGGCTTTCAATCAGGATCTGACCCTTGAGCTCATAAAGAAACGGATCACGGGGCCGCATGGCGATGGCTTGGTCCAGTGCGGCGATGGCTTTGGATTTCTGGGACTGGCGATGATACATGATCGCCTCGCGCATCAGGCGCACGTCCTTGCTAGG
>JABSOU010000201.1 GCA_013215215.1 Cognatishimia sp.
GCGTTGCATGGCTTTCAGACCCGCTGACAACCCAGGTTGCCTCAGAGCCCTCAAAAGAGCGTATCGCCGGTATGAGATATTGCCGCGCAATAGTGCTTGCGCCGATCAATGCCCAGTTCATAGCTCCCCCCCGTTGAAACGTCGATACATGGCTTATGGAACGTTCCACAAGTGTTTACTGGAACGTTCCACAAAAGGTCAAGCACTTCTTCTGGCGAATGGAGGATTTCGATTTAACTTGCTGAAATAAATGAAAATGGTTGGGCCGAATTAGGTCGGCAGCGTCGGCTCGCTTTGACGTGTTGCCTTTGAGCTGATTCTTGATGCCCAACGGGTGCCTTATTGGAAGGACTTAAAGGCTTAGCTGTCCAAAGGTTTTGAAATCCTTTATGTAAACGCGAAACTTCCGCTCCGACGGGGGTAGGGAAGCAAGACAACAGAGCGCTTAGCCTTTGAGTGCGCTGCAAGGTGACGTCAAAAGAATGTGCAGGACCTTTATTCCAATGAATCTCGCTGCGGAGGATCGCGTTGTCTGACCGTTGGCTAAGCCCAGACCTTGTCTTCGACGGACAGGATTTGCTGAACAACACGGCGCTCAGGGTTGTGGATGGAGTCGTGCAAAGCCTTGTGTCAACACAAGACGCGCCCCCATCCGCAGAGGAGATCTCTGGCATCCTGTCGCCCGGGTTCGTGGACCTTCAAGTCAATGGCGGCGGCGGGGTGTTGTTCAATACAACACCGACGTCGGATGGCATTCGAAAAATCGCAGCGGCGCATCGCCAATTCGGGACGACGGGCATCCTGCCGACGGTGATCACGGACACCAAAGAGGTTCTGACACAAGCCGTTGATGCCGTTTTAGAGGCGCAGGGATCTGAAGGGATCTTGGGCATTCACATCGAAGGCCCCCATATCTCGATGGCTCACCGCGGGACGCATGCAGAGCAACATGTACGACCGATGGACAACGCAACGATTGGCCACGTTGCGCGTCTCCGCGAGGCAAGTGTGGCTGTCCTGATCACTCTGGCGCCCGAAGCCGCGACGTCTGATCAGATCGCTCGCTTAAGCGCGTTAGGCGCTGTTGTCTCCATTGGCCATTCAGACGCCACCGCCGAGGAAACCAAAGCTGCGATGCAGGCGGGTGTGTCTTGTGCCACCCATCTGTTCAACGCCATGTCTCCAATGCAAAGCCGCGCCCCGGGCGTGACAGGCGCGGTCATAAATTCTGAGATCGCTGCGGGAATAATCGTCGACGGCATCCATGTCGCTGATGACATGGTTGGGCTTGCCCTGCGTGCGCGGCCCAAGAAAGACCTCATGTTCCTTGTGTCCGACGCCATGCCCACCGTCGGCGGTCCCGATCATTTCAACCTCTATGGCATGAACGTCACGCTTGTGGATGGGCGCTTGGTCAATGCTGAGGGCAACCTTGCGGGCGCGCATGTCACCATGGCAGAGGGCGTGGCCCGTCTGGCGAATGAGGTTGGTTTGGATAGGGCCGAGAGCCTGAGGGCCGCAATCACAGTGCCCGCGCGGTTGATCGAGCAGGGCGCGCGCGCCGAGATTGTCGGAACGCAATCGCGTAACCTCATTTGCTTGGACAGAGACCTCAGGTTCACTGGTTTTTTGGATGAGTGACAAAGGCGATGGCCTAACCGCGAAACGCCGTGTTGGTCACTTCGCGAGTGTCGTGGGCCTCGCCGCAACCCGTTCCCGGTGGATCATATAGAGCCCTGCACCAATAATGATCGCAATGCCCAGCAAACTCAGCGCGTTGGGGAAGTCACTAAAGACCAGATAGCCAAACAAAGTCGCCATCGGCAGCTCGAAATACTGCAGCGGCGCGAGCGTGGCGGAAGGCGCAAACGACAGCGCATAGGTCATCATCATATGGCTGACGGTCGCGAAAATCCCGACCCCCAAGAGCCAGATCAAAGAGGTCGCATCAGGCCAAACTGGATCAAACAGTGCAGAGCCGGTGCCTTGCGCAACGACAAGGATTGGCACGCAAACAAGGCTCGCAATCAGACCCGTGTGAAGTTGCAAAGCCACCGGGTGAATGCGGCGCGACAGACCGCGTGTCATCAGAATGTAGAACGCAAAGGCAAAGGCGGTGCCAAGGGGGATAAAGGCAACGGCTCCGAAAGCTGCAAAACTAGGTTGAATAACAAAGAGCACCCCGACAAAGCCCACCAATGCTGCGCCGACACGTCGACGCCCCACGTCTTCTTTGAAGTAATACTTGCCAACAAGCAAAACGATGAACGGTGCAACGAAAACGATGGCCAACGCATCCGCGAGCGGCATCACCCCGATCGCGGCAATGAAGCAAAACGTGGCCACGAGCAAAAGCAAAGAGCGCACCGCAAGGGCCACCCAAAGGCCGCGGTCCACACGCATCGAAACCCCCATCACCCAGATGAATGGCGCCATGAGCACGCATTGCAAAACGAAACGCGCAGCCGTGATTTGTCCGGTCGGCACAGTCGTGGATGCCAGTTTCGCCGAGACATCGAGCAGGGGAGCTGTGAGGCAAAATCCCAGCATCAAGGCAACCCCTAAAAGGGTGCGGTCAGAAGAATGCGCGGTGGGGCTAAGCGTGGTCATGCCCTGTTTTAGTCTGCGCACAACCTCTGTGTCTGTCCCTATAGCGACGTCGCAAAAGCCGTATCGACGCGGTGCGTGGCCACCTTACATCGCCTGCAACGTATGTTCCAAACCGCGAAGGATATGACGTTCCAGCACCTCTGCGGCCAGATCCCCGTCGCGGGCGAGAGCTGCCTCAAACATGTCTTTGTGTTCCTGCACGGCCTCATCGCCCCGATAGGTCAGAACCAACATCTGATACCTCAGGTACTTGTCGTAAAGCGTTGAGTGCAATGACAAAAGATTGCGCGAATTGCAGGCCTGGATCAGAGCGAGATGGAATTCCCAGTCAAAACGCTTCCAGGTTTCTTTGCCCGACAGATCCCCCGCGAGCATCTGTTTCTCCATCACATGCAGCTTGTGATGAGCGGCCACCAGATTGGCCTCCCAGTCGGTGTCCCCATTGGCAATAGACTCCTTAAGCGCATGGCACTCAAGCAGAACCCGCAGCTTTGCAATTTCAGTCAGGTCTTCGGGCGATACTGGGGGCACAAAAAATCCACGTTGCTCTTCTGCCGAGACAAATCCTTCGCTGGCCAGGCGGTTCAAAGTCTCTCGCAGTGTAGAAACGCTGGCTTTATAACGCGCCTTAAGATGTTCCAGCTTCAGCTTCGCGCCGGGCTCCAGAATCCCAAAGATAATGTCGTGCTTAATCTTTTCATAAGTCGACAGACCGACGGTCACGGATTGTTTGGACATGGCTCTCACTGCCTGACTCTCTTGGCTCTTAAAGAATGGCTAACAGCTTCTCATAGTATCATCAAGAAGAGCAA
>JABSOU010000202.1 GCA_013215215.1 Cognatishimia sp.
CTAGCAATTCGCGTTTCATTGAAGTCTCCAATCACCCGAATCGAGGGTTCCGTTTTGGCACTCTTCGCATCCGCTGTGTTTCCTGCTTTTCTCAGCAATGAAACTTTGGCATATGCGGCACATGCTTGACGAAGATAAACACGATATTCACCCACTGTTTGCCGGCGCGCCATCCTCCGCGAGTTTTAAGAAGCTACGCAAACGGATCGTTCGCTATACGCGCGAAGCAATCGAACAATACGGGATGATAGAACGTGGCGCACGCTGGCTCGTTTGCCTGTCTGGCGGCAAAGACAGCTACACGCTTTTGGCCGTGCTGCATGAACTCAAATGGCGCGGCCTGTTGCCTGTTGATATCCTCGCCTGCAATCTTGATCAGGGGCAACCAGGGTTTCCAGCCACCGTCCTTCCTGAATTTCTGGAGCGCATGGGCGTTGAGCATCGGATCGAATATCAGGACACTTATTCCATCGTGAAAGATAAGGTGCCGGCGGGCCGCACATATTGTGCGCTTTGCTCACGTCTGCGGCGCGGCAACCTCTACAGGATCGCGCGCGAAGAAGGCTGCTCGGCTGTCGTTTTGGGCCATCACCGCGATGACATTCTTGAAACCTTCTTCATAAACCTCTTTCACGGAGGCCGTTTGGCGACAATGCCTCCCAAGCTCGTGAACGAAGAAGGCGACCTCTTTGTCTATCGCCCGCTTGCGCATGTGGCCGAAGAGGATTGCGAGAAATTCGCCAAGGCGATGAATTACCCAATTATCCCTTGCGACCTTTGTGGCTCACAAGACGGGCTGCAACGTCAACAGGTTAAACAGATCCTCGATCAATGGGAAAAGAACAGCCCCGGACGTCGCCAGGTCATGTTCCGCGCACTTATGAACGCACGGCCATCACACTTATTGGACCCAAAACTCTTTGATTTCGCAGGCCTCGCACTGGGGTCTGTAAAATTCGAAGCAGATTCCGATCTCCCGCCCAAGTTGCGTTAAGCTTCGACTCACCCTCCGCACATAGTCTGACATTCCAAACTCTGGATATGATTTGGATGGTCTGCGCATGGGGCAAATTCTGAGACTGAACGATCTGATCTCCTCGGTTCAATCCTTGGTGGCCAAATTTGACCTGCGTCTCTTGGTGTTTCTCATCGTTCCCCTCAGCGCTATCGCCTATCAAGTTGCGGGACCTGCAGGATTTTTCATGTCGGGCCTGCTGTTGCCTGCAGGTTTTTTTTGGCATTTCGTAAGTCACGGTCTGTTTCTGTGATCGCAGCCAATGGGGATGGTCTAACGGGCCTGCCCACCCCCGCCCAACTTGAAGCTTTGACAAGCGATTGGCCGGACAACCTATCAATGCACCACAAGAAAACCGCTTGTTTCATTGTCCAAGTCGACCGGCTCTCGGATTTCGTGGCACGGCATGGGGACACTGCCGGTTTCCACCTTCAGCGCAGCTTTGCAGAGCGTTTGACGCATGTCTTGCGGGATGGCGATCTAATCACACGCATCGCCGAGGGGTCGTTTAAATGCATGATACATCCGGTGAAACATCTGGACCTTGAGATTTGTATCCACATGGCAAATCGCATCAAATCGGCGCTTGAAAGCCCGGTTTTGATCGAGGGAAACAGCACGCGGGTCACGGTCTCTGTTGGGTTTTGCATCAGCGGTCAGATGCAGGATCATGCTTTGCCCGCGCTTGAAGAGGGCGCTGCCATCGCGCTGTCCGCCGCGCAACGTGCCAGCAATTCCTCTATTCGCGCCTTTTCGCCCGCGCTTCTGCAAAAGCACCAATCGCGCAAGAAAATCTGCGAAGAGGCGCGGAACGCTTTGGCCAATAATGAGGTCGTCGCCTGGTTTCAGCCGCAAGTTTCCACCGAAACCGGCGCGATCACCGGATTTGAGGCGCTTGCGCGATGGAACCATCCCCAACACGGCATCATGCCGCCCGGCGACTTTTTGGACACTTTGGCAGAATGTGGACAGCTGGAACAACTCTCTGAGGAAATGCTGCGCCAAAGCATCTCGGCCCTGCATGGTTGGGATTTGAAGGGGTATCATGTCGAGCGTGTGGGCATCAATTTTTCGGGCGATGAGCTGCACAATCCAATGCTTGCAGAGCGCATAGGCTGGGAGCTCGAGCGACACGAAATCCCAGCGCGACGGATCGGGATCGAAGTTCTAGAGTCCGTGATCGCTGGCACGCCAGACGGGGTGGTCGCGCGCAACCTGCGCGATCTGTCGAAAATGGGCTGCCTGATCGATCTGGATGATTTTGGAACGGGCCATGCGTCGATCAGTTCCGTCCAAAGGTTCTCGGCCAATCGGCTCAAAATCGACCGGTCTTTCGTCAAAGAGGTTGATCGAAATCAGGACCAACAGAAACTGATCGCCGCGATTGTGACCATGGCAGAACAGCTCGGCATTGAGACTCTGGCCGAAGGCGTGGAAACCGCAGGCGAACACACGATGCTCGCGCAATTGGGCTGTGGTCATGTACAAGGCTTTGGAATTGCCCGCCCGATGCCTTTGAAAGACACGATTCCCTGGATGCGCGCGCACGCCAAGAAACTGTCGTCGCTCCCCTCTTTGGACCGAAAAACAGGGTAAAACCGCCCGTTCCCCCGCCTGCCAAGCCGCCATAGGGGGAATCCACTTGACCTTTGGCGCTGACCTCTGTTGAACCTCCCTGAGCTATTGCACCCTTGTCCCTGTTCAGGGCAAAGCATAGGTGCATCCAAAGGTTAAAGACGGGCGCGCGCGGCCATATCCGGGACGCCCAGGAAAACAGGTGGCCCCGCGTCATGGACGACAACAATAAGAATCTAATTCTGGCAACAGGTCTCAGCCTCGCCGTTCTTTTGGTTTGGATGTATTTCTTCCCACCAGCAGAGCCTCCGGTGACTGAGGACCCCAACGCGACCACAGCGACGCAAACCGCTGCGCCGACAGCAGCCGCGCCTTTGTCCGCCACGTCGACTGGCGAAACCACACAGGCTGAGGCGCCAGCGGTTCAAGTTGAAACTGTCGCTATTGAGACCGCGCGCCTGAAAGGCTCCATCTCTTTGCAGGGTGGTCGCATCAACGATCTGTCCCTGAAGGACTACCGCGAAACTCAGGCGCCCGACGCGGACATCGTTCACCTGTTTAAACCGCGCACCGAACCGGGCGGTTACTACGCCCTTTATGGCTGGGCTCCGGGCGCGGGGCTGAGCCTTGATCAAGTCCCTGGCGCAAACACCATTTGGTCGCTGGAAACGGGCGACGCGCTGACCGAAACCTCGCCTATCATTCTGGCGTGGGACAATGGCGCGGGCCTGACCTTCCGCCGCGAAGTCTCGGTCGACGCAAACTACATGTTCTCGGTCAAGCAGACCGTTGAAAACACCGGCGCG
>JABSOU010000203.1 GCA_013215215.1 Cognatishimia sp.
CCGGCCACTACATCCAACGCAAAATGGGCGCGCAAGGGGCCGAGTTGCACTCTGCCGCGGACGCGCGGCGGGACCAAAGCTATTTCCTATTTTCAACCACGCCGGAACAGTTGGACTACCTGCGTTTCCCACTGGGACACCTGCCAGATAAGGACGCAACCCGCGCTTTGGCGTCGGAATATGGGCTGGCTGTGGCGGATAAGCCTGACAGTCAGGACATCTGTTTTGTGCCTAATGGTGACTATGCGTCTGTGATTGAAAAGCTTCGCCCCGGCGCGGCGGAACCCGGCGAGATTGTCGACCACGAGGGGCGCGTTCTGGGCCAGCACAATGGTGTCATCCACTACACGATCGGACAACGGCGCGGCCTCGGTATCGGCGGCCTCGAAGATCCGCTTTATGTGGTGAAACTGGATGTGGACGCCAAACAGGTCATCGTGGGGCCGAAGTCTATGCTGGCCACGCGGGTGATCCCTGTGCGTGAAATCAATTGGCTGGGGGATGAGCCTCTGACCTCGCGGTCTGAATGGCATTTGTCGGTCAAAGTGCGCTCGACCCGGCCACCGCGTGAGGCCATCCTGCGACCTTTGTCTGATACCACGGCTGAGGTCGAGCTGCTGACACCCGAAGAAGGCGTGTCTCCGGGGCAGGCCTGCGTGTTTTATGCAAGCGAAGGCAGCCGGATTTTCGGCGGTGGCTGGATCTGGAAAAGCTGATCGAATTTTAAGTAGATTTCGACGTCGAGAGCCCATCAAGCACGGCTTTGGCGGCGCGAAGGCCGGGATCCTGGTCTCCGCGCCCGAGTCGCGCCATGGCTAGGTCGAGGGCGTCAGATTGCTCTTTGGGCGCAGCCAAGAGGTCTAAAAGCCCTTGCGTGATGGCCTCAGGCTGGCAATTCTCGGCGATGAATTCCGGCACGACGCGTGTCTCGCTGACCAGATTGACCAGGGTCACCGTGTCGATCTTGAGCATGCGCTTGAAGATCTGGCGCGACAGCCAGCTGACATCATAGGCGATGACCATCGGCGTGCTTGCAGCAGCCAGTTCTAGCGACACAGTACCGGACGCCGCGAGCGCGATATCTGCCGCCTGAAATCCCGCCCGTTTGCGCATCAGGGCCTCTTGCGACGAGAGACCAGAGGGATCGATGAGGACCGGCGGCGCGGCCATGTCTTTGATCATCTCGCGCACCAGTTCCGCAACTGGTCCTGCCACAGGAAGAACAAACCGCAACTCGGGGCGTTCCTGGCTTAGCCGTTCCATCACATCGATGAAGATCGGCAGCAGACGCGTGACCTCGGAGCGGCGACTGCCGGGCAGGACTAGAACGACCGGATCCTCGACCGCGCCCGAAAGCGACGCCCGCAATGCATCCACGTCGGCCGCCTCGGCCAAGGGCTCGTTCACCACCGGATGTCCGACAAAATCACAGCGCATGCCTTCGGCTTCCATATAAGGCGGCTCAAACGGCAAGAGCGCCAGAACCTGATCGATATGTTTCGCCATCTTGGCCGCCCGTTTGGGGCGCCATGCCCAAACAGAGGGTGCCACGTAGTGCACCGTGCGAATGTCGCTGGCCTCTCGCACCAACCTCGCGACCCGCAGGCAAAAATCCGGACTGTCGATGGTGATCATGACGTCGGGCTGCCAGGCCAACACGGCGTCAGCACATTCGCGAATACGGCGTTTCAGGTGAAAATACTTTGGCAGAACTTCGGCAATGCCCATGACCGAGAGTTCATTCATGGGAAACTGACTCGCCAGCCCCTCATCCGCCATCAAAGGCCCTCCGACCCCGCGAAACTCGATTTCGCTCTCATAGAGCGTCTTGAGGCCCGCCATCAAAGCAGCGCCTAGGCGGTCGCCTGACAATTCTCCGGCAATGAGGTAGACCTTCACCTAGATCTCCTCCTGCCCATAGATGAATACACCCAGGGAGGCCGCCAAACCGAGCGTGCGCACACGATCCAGGATCAATACACGTCCCGCGGCCAGGGCAATGCCGGCAAGCCCTGCTTCGGCCACATGGCGCACGGTCTCCGGCCCAATGGCAGGCATATCCACACGAAGGTCTTGACCCGCCTTAGGTGCTTTGACAAAGACCCCAGCCGTGCGATGCAGATGCGCCGGGGTTCGCGCGACGAAATCCAGCAAAGCGTCTGTGCCCTGTAATGTCTCAATACCCAAACAGAGACCCGAAGCTACAACACAGCCCTGCCCCAAATCGAGCGGTGCGAGTGTAGCCAAAATCTCGCCACCACGTGCCGCATCTGACAGGTTCTGATCATTCGGAGTTGGGCCTGTGATCAGGCCTTCAGCAGCTTTGGCTTCAGGCAACAGCTCATGTGCGCCGCGGATCGTGAACTCTTGTTCTTCAAACAAGGTCATGATCAGGCGCAGGAGACGGTCATCCCCCAGCTGAAAAGCCTCCATAAGGCGCGGCGCTGTTTCGACCATGAAGGGGTCAAAACTTGCAGGATCCAAATCTGGACGCGACATCCCCCCGGCAAAGGCCACCTCCTGCACGCCTTGCGCCTTTAGATCCGCGAACAAGCCACCCAGTTTCTCAAACTGATGCTCGCGCGTCTGAGGCAAATCATGCGCCATGCCGGCCAGGCTCACCAGAACAGCTTCGGGATGAGCCTCCGCCAGCCCGACCGGCAACGCTCCAGACCCTGCAATGATCGCCAAACGCCCCATGGTTAGCTCGGCGTCAGGAATGACCGGTCACTATTGCCCAGCACGAACTCGACAATGTCCTTCACATAAGGGCTGTCGGCCTCATCGCCCAAACGCTTGCTGCGCTCCATGAAAGAGCCCTCGCCCTGCGCCAACATCTGAAAGGCTGCGCGCAATGCAGTGATGTCCTCACGCGCCACGCCAGAGCGTTTCAGACCCACAAGGTTCAACCCATCAAGCTGTCCGCGCGGCCCCTGCACGAGGCCATAAGGGATCACATCATTGGTCACCATCGTCAGCGCGCCAATGATCGCGCCTTTGCCGATGCGCACGAACTGATGCACGCCCGAGAGGCCTCCGACGATCACATGGTCTTCGATGACACAATGGCCCGCGACAGCCACCGAGTTCACGAGGATCACATTGTTCCCGATCTGAGCATCGTGGGCCACGTGGCAGCCGTGCATAAAGAGCCCGTCGTCACCGACCTTGGTCACGCCGCCTCCGCCTTCGGTGCCGCTGTTCATGGTGACAGCCTCGCGAATGCGGTTGCGTTTGCCGATGACCAGCTTGCTCGCCTCGCCTTTGAACTTCAGATCCTGCGGAATTTCCCCGATGACCGAGAAAGGAAAGATCGCCGTCTCTTCGCCAACCTCGGTATCGCCCGTCACCACCACATG
>JABSOU010000204.1 GCA_013215215.1 Cognatishimia sp.
GACTCGCTTGGCACCGGCCTCAAGCTCGCGATGCACGTCGATCACGTGTCTATCGGCGCGGATGAGGGCTGGGCGCGTGAGTACAATTCACACATCGAGCGTGAGTTCCGCGCATGGGTCGGATCGAACCGCAAGCACGTTGATCGCACTCGCAAAAAGACGTGGCTCGCCCTCCAGCAATCCGCCGAGATCTCGATCCTGAAACACGGCGAGATCCTCGCTTCCTTTGAACCACGCCCAGCACGCGGAAAAGACCGCGCTGTCGCGATCCGAATGATCGACCCGACACGGCTGAGTGACCCAAAAGACAATCCGACCGCCATGCGAGACAAGGATATCCGGGGCGGTATCGAGTACAGCAAAGCCGGGGAGCCCATCGCCTATTGGATCTCCAGCCGTCACCCTCGCGATGAGGTGCCAGCTCACAAGAAATTCGACAAGCTAACTTGGACCCGCTTTCCGAAATATGGGCGCAGTGGACGCCTCAACATTTTCCAAGTCGCAGCCGTCGAGGGTGTTGATCAATCTCGCGGGATCTCGATGATCGCACCGGCAATCCAAGCGATGAAAATGGTCGATGAACTTTCCGATGCGACCCTCCAGAGCGCTCTCCTGCAGACGGTTTTCGCAGCCGTGATTCAGTCCAATGCGAACTGGAAAGAGGTCCTTGAGATCGTCGGAGCTGACCTCGATGAGGAGGGCGACGCGCACAATGCGTTGATGGAATTCCAGCAAATGCGTGGCGACTTCTACCGACGCAATAAGCCCGGCATCGTCAATGACGGCGCGCGCCTCGTGCACCTTTTACCCGATGAAAAATTGACTCTCGAAAAGGCATCAAATGCCGATCCTAAAGTCGCGGAATTGCTGAGCTATTTCGAGCTTGAGGGCGCGCGATCCTTTGGCCTGTCTGCCGAGGAATACAGCGGCGATCACTCTCGCACTTCGTTTTCCAGCTCGCGCATGTCCTCCCAGCGATCCCATCGTTTAATCGCCCAGCGCCGCGCCGCTACCACAGAGGTTTTCGCAAAATGGGTACTGGAGCTGTTCATCGAAGAAGAGCTAATTCGAAACCCTGGAATCCTTCCAAGCGATGTCAGCTTCTATGAATCCCGCGATGCATTGACCGCTTGCCACTTCCAAGGGCCGCCTCCGATTGATGCCGACCCGGTGAAGTCCGCGAAGGCCGCCGATCAGCGCCTGCAGAACGGCACGACCTCCCACACGCGAGAGGCTGCATTGCTGGGCTATGACTTCGAGGAGATGGCGCAGGAGCGAGCTCGCGACCAGAAATTGCTTGAGAGCTTGGGACTCCTGCCAAGTGAGCCGACCATAGAAGAGACGATCACAGAGGAGCAGTCAGAGGCGTGATAATCAAGAAGCGAACAATTCACGTAGATCACCCCGTGGTCAATGTTCGGATTCGACGGAAGGCCAGTGACGGGGAGGTCAAGATCCTTGAGGCGCTGTATAAAACATACAAGCTGATTTTGCGTGGCTACCCCGTGGTCGAGATGAGAGACCCGGGCGACATCGTGACTCTCTACGGTCCGGGAAACATGGACCTCCTGCTCAAAGGATACAATCGCCTTTGGGACGAATGCGGAGGGCCGCCCTCTGTTCCAAACCTAAAAGGAGCTCGCAAGTGGGCTCCCGTCGAAGTGTTTTTCTAAGGAGTGAATGAAATGACAACAATCGAAGATTTTGCAGCGGCTGGTGCTGGGGTAGAAACAAGCGATGAGGAGCACGAACGCTTTCTCGAGTCACTTGGGTTTCCTCTGCCTAGCGGAAAGGCGACGGACACCCTGACCGCAGTGGATGTAGAAGAGATCCGATCTCGCATCGAAGAGCGCCTGATCGACCCTAAGACGCTAGAGGAATTAAAGGCGTTCCGAGAATTGAAGGATCTTCTCCCGGAGCCTGCCTTCGCAGAGACCGGCGACGATGCCGAGGGGGGCTTGAAGCGGATCATGGCGCGTCTGGACGCAGTGACCCTAGAGGAAATCAAGCCTCTCCTTGCGATACTGACCACCGATTAAGGCGCGGTCAAAAAAAGTCGTAGTGATGCTCAATCTTCTAGGCTACAATCCGACTCGTCTGGTGGGACCAAGGACCTTTCGGGCTGATGCCCACAAATAAGGTTTGTGTCCATTACCTCCCCCAAACATTTGAATACTAACGTGAAAGGGGAAACCTATGAACAATACAACTGAATCTAAATCTCGGAACGTATTCGATGCGTTCTCCATGGCCCTAAATGGCTCATGCAAGTACACTGACATTTCCGGAATTTTGGAGGACGCCATCGTCAATGGTGTCTCTGTCAATCTAGAGGAAATGGCAAACCTTCTAGGAGATCCTGCATTGGTAAAACGTTGCCTCGACGGATCGGGGGGTGCGGTAGGTCATTTTGCGAGCGCGCTGGCCGACACCCTCAACGAAGGGGGCGGCGCTTGGTTTTGGGAACTTGCAGAGATTGGCGGCGGTGAAAGTGGTGAAGGGGGCGAGCTCATTCTGGTTGGAGCGGCCCGCAGCCAGAAATCCAAGAGCCTGTTGGCAATTCCGGGGGCTGAAAATGGTCTCTCCGCAGACGAGGCGTTGCGGCGCCTCGGTGTTGAAATCGGGACCATCGAGATGCTTCTCGAAGAGGGCTACGTTCCTTTTGATGGTATGAAGTTCGACACTTGGATCAAGTGGGATAACAAACTCATCCCGTGGCCATATGGCTCCGAAATGGCCGCCTAGGCCCGCAATCCTCCGCCCGATTCCGCCCCTGTCGATTAATTTCGGCGGGGGTTTTTTGATTCATCAAGTCCCTGAAACCAAAGGGGCAATGGCGGATATGTGTCTAAATCCCGGACCTCAAAGACACAAAAACGGGGATGAACGTGGATTGACGGGGATTAACGTGAATGAACGCGGCCTCCGAGAGCGATTTTTGCGCCCAGCGCCCGGCAACTCGAAAAAAACCTTATTTCGGGCATTTTTGGCCTGTTTTGGGGTGCTTGTGTCTAAATTTCAGGGACCTTGTGTCTTTATTAAACTTCATTAAACTATGGAGGGTGCGTTAAACCCCTTATTTTTAAGGGAAAATCACGTCTGCAGGGAGGTGGGAATGGCAGCCCGTAGGGGAATCGAACCCCTCTTTCCAGGTTGAAAACCTGGCGTCCTAACCGATAGACGAACGGGCCATGCGCAAGGATGAAACGATGCGACTTTGCTTCGACTGGCAGCCCGTAGGGGAATCGAACCCCTCTTTCCAGGTTGAAAACCTGGCGTCCTAACCGATAGACGAACGGGCCGT
>JABSOU010000205.1 GCA_013215215.1 Cognatishimia sp.
CGAGCGTTCCAGAGTGTGGCAATTTCGAAAAACTACCGAAGTGCGCTGCGCAGGTTTTCAAAGACCTGCTCGTCCAACACGGTTTCTGCGGGTTTGACCGGCATGATCTCTGCGGCGACAGAGGCTTTAGGGGCTTCGACCGCCATGGTCTCTTCCTTCGCCATCTCTGCTTTGACCTGAACCGAGCCTGTTTGTTCAACAGGGGCCGCGATGGTTTCGGTCGCCATGGCTTTGGCACCCGCCGGAACATCGGCTTTCTGATAGGCCAGCAGGACTTCGATACGACGGTTGGACGGATCCTTTGGCGCGTCTTCCATCAAAAGCTGGGTGTCTGCCAGTCCTGAGACGCGCAAGATGCGGTCCTGCGTCACACCAGATTGCAGTAGCACGCGGCGCATTGCATTGGCACGATCAGAGGACAGATCCCAGTTGTCATAAGCCGTCTGGTTGGCGAAAGGCACCGCATCTGTGTGACCAGAGATCACCATATCGTTCGGCAGTTTCGCCAGACCCGTGCCCAGAGTTTCCATCAGCATACGGGTCGCTTTGTTCATCTTGGCCTTCCCAGAGGCAAACATTGCCTTGCCGTCCTGATCCATAATCTGCACCAACAGGCCTTCATCGGTTTCTTTGAACACGATGTTTTCCTGCAAAGCCGCCAGTTCCGGAGCTTGCTGCATAGCCTGCTTTACCTCGGCTTCAAGGGCCGCAAAGCGTTCCTTGTCCGCAGTATGAGTTGGATTTTGTTCAGGTACAGCTTGGGAATTCGCCCCAATATGCGTGCTGTTTGGATCCAGAGCCTCAGTTTCTTCCATGGTGCTACCAGCGGCAACATTCGGATTGACGGTATCCTCATCCCACGCAGGCTTTTCGGAATCTGCGGATGTTGCGGCCGCGCCGCTATCTGACAGGCCTTCAGCCGTGGAATCCTCGACAAATTCAGGGCTCACGGCACCAGCCGCAGGGTTCGTATGATCCCCCAGATTGGTGCCGCGCATCTCTTGATCCGGGCTCGCAGTCTGAGTCACATCCATGATTTCCCAGGTCGCTGGGGTCGGGTCATCCACCTCACCGCGGTCAGATCCACGGGCCACGGTCGCACCGTTTGACGCAGTCAGCGTACCCGGAGGGCCCAAAGTCGCGCCGTCCAGAACACCAGATCCACCTGGCATGGTCGCATCCGTGAAATATTCGGCAATTCCGCGCAGCTTCTGTTCATCCGAGGATGACAAGATCCACATAAGCAGAAAGAACGCCATCATCGCGGTCATAAAGTCCGCATACGCAACTTTCCATGCGCCGCCGTGGTGTCCGTGCCCTTCGACGACTTCGATCTTTTTAATAATCGTTTGGCCTTTGGCTGCCATCGTTTCTTGCCTCATATCGCCGGCTTTTGCCGGTTGATTCCCGTAAACCGGCTTTTGCGCGGTTTTTCTCGGGAACAGATATGAAGGGGAACCGTGCCCCTAGAGGGGCGCGATTAAGAAAAGATTGTGGCAGGTTGGGAAACAATTGCGGCGCTTATCGCGCCACAGCTCCCTGGTCCGCATCTGCATCACGGCTGTATTTGCCCAGACCGACTTTTTTGGCATAGGCGGCCTTGCGCTCTGAATACTTGGGCGCGACCAGAGGAAAGTCCTCGGACAGGCCAAACATCGTGCGATATTCGTCCTCAGTCAGACCGTGCTCTGCTTTCAGATGACGTTTGAGCATGGTGAACCCTTTGCCACAACACAGACAATAGACCTTGTCGTCTGTGACGGCCTTTTCCAAGGCGATCGCGGGTTTCACGATGGGTTTTTCCGTCGCCACCGCAGCAACAGCGGCCGGGGCCTGGGATGCTGATTGGGCGGGGGTGCTAGCAAAAACTGGAATGAGCCGCTGAGCGAGCGTGAGGATGTCGTCCTGTGTGACATCTGCACGACCTGCATAAGACGCTACGACCTGTGCGACGGCGTCTAAGGATTGTTGCGACTTGTTCTCCATGTTGTCTTTATCGTTCATGGGCTGCCTCTTTTTATTGCGAAGTATATAGAGGTTCGACTCAAGTATTGTCAAGAATAGCAGGGCGCTGTTCATGACAGTTTTGTCGAATTTTCCCTTATATTACCGTGGGTTGTGATTCCCTTGACTTGCGCAACCGGCGCAAAAATCAACCTATGCGAGCTTCTTGGATTGCAGGTGCCTGATTTTCCAGAACATAGAACTGATGGCGGCGACGGGCTGCCAAGTAATGTGTTTCCAGAATAGGTGGCCTGTTCGCCGCGCGTGCCAGCGTTGGCATCATCGGCATTTCCATCGGCTCGATGTCATGCAGGATATCAAAGGCCGCAGCCAGCACATCGAACATGAAGTCATTGGTTTCAGGGGAAGAAAGCAGCTTCTCGATAGTTGCAACCGCGTCCTGCGCAGCCGCCATTCCGGCAGCGTAAGCTTGAGTCTGTGCCATGAATGTACTCCGTTCAGAGTGTTAAACGGTGCATTCTGCTACCTGATGAGACCTTAGGCGACGCAAGGTTAAAATAAGGTCAAAGTTTGCGGTTCCTCAAAAATAAATGATTAAAGTCCGTAAACCTTGAGGAATCGGTCCTATTCCCTGAGTTTGTTCTTGTTGTGGCGTATCCGTGCAAAAAGAGCAGCAAAAACCATTGCGTATTTCTGCAATCGTTAACTAAGAAGGAAGCGCGAAAGAGGGCGCAGAAGCATGCTTTGCAAACCAGCATATGCCATTGTCTTGGATCGGGATAACGCCCGCAGACTATCCTTGCGCCATATGTTTACCGTGATTTGCGGGTTGAGCTGTGAAGTCTTTACTGATCTGGCGAGCTTTCAGCGGCACGCCTCTGCAGATCACCTTCCCCAGGTCATTCTGATTGGTGAAATCCCTAACCGCGCTGAAGCGCTAAAGGAAATTCGCTCAATGAGCGCATGTTTTGTGGCCGTTATTGAATTGGCCAGGGATGAGCTCTCTGTTGAGGCGGCTTTCTTGCATGGCGCTGACGACGTCTTTCGTTCGCCCTTTACTCTACGCGAAGTGGCTTTGAGGCTGCGCGCAAGAATAGGCATGCTTAAATCCTCAGAAAACGATGATCTTTTCTTGGAGTCCGAGAACTGGGGGGACGAGGCTTATATATCCGAACGTGCTGGGTTGACGGAATCCGAAACTCAAATTGTGCATGTATTATTACAACACAGCGGGAAAATCGTCTCGCGGGATGCGCTCAGCTTGGCCATCGATGGGCGCGCCTGGGACTACGGGGATCGA
>JABSOU010000206.1 GCA_013215215.1 Cognatishimia sp.
GACCAGTCGATTGGGCAGACTTCGGCGGATTTGCCACCGAAATCCCAGACGCGTCCAAAGTCGCGCACGCGGGACTTGAGGCCTTTGGCGGCGATAATGTCCGGGCCCATCCAATATTTGGAGTTCGAGATCATCACAGGATGGTCAGGATCCGCTCCTTCCATCAGTTCGATCTCACCTTGGATTTTGCGACCGATATAGATCGCGCGTCGTTTGCCTTCGCGGACGATCTCAACCTTTTCGCGTTCTGCACCAATGATCTCAGAGACCAGCATGGTGAAAAGACCTGTGGTGCCGCCCGCTTGACCCGAGAAGATCTGCAGGATGCCGTTATAGGCCTTGCCGCTGGCGCGTTCATCCACATAGGCGGCAACCTTCCAATTGCCCTCAGCCATACGCCCCGGAATGTCGACCAGCAGGCCGATGTTCAGGCCCGAGAGGTCTTCGCCCTCGTAGTGACCTTCATCGATGGCAATCGCCATCCAGGCGTGGCAGTGACCCTCGGTTGGCGGGTGCTTGCCCAAAGAGACAACGCAGGGGCAAAACAGCTCACAGGAACAGTTCAGAAAGAGCTCACCTTTGATGGCCCAATCCGTCGGCGCAAGACGGCGACGTTTTGGGTTGTCCATCCGGTTGTCGATCCGTTGCGAGATCGGCAGGCGATCCGCCTCCGGTCTTTTCTTCACAGCCATGAGTTATCCTCCATACGCCAACTCGGGCATTGCGATCAGCAACAGCCCTGCAAGTATAAGTAACACGCCCATCGGTTTGGTCACGACATGACCCACCTGAGGCAGTTTTTCCAAAATCATGAAGAGGGTCGCGAGCCCCATCCATGCCAAGTTCATCACGCCGCCGACAAATCCCAAAGACATAAAGCCCCAGCAGCAGCCGACACAAAAGGCCCCGAGGCCTGCGCCCATCTTGAGGCCGCCGATGAAACTCGGATCCCAGTGGGACATGAAATAGATCGTGGGGCTGTGGCAGACGCCGTGGCAGATTTCTTTCGCGCGGGTGAACTGAAAGACGCCGACGGCGATCAAAAGCCCTGCCGCGACGTAGGGTGATTTCGCCACGCCCAGCATGTCAATCACGCCACCAAACAGAAGCGCAAGCTGAACACCTGTGATCAGCGCCGCAAACCCCACCCAAATCAGAAAGTAAGCTAGGACAACCCCATACATCCCCGCCGTCGTGCCATTCGCGGTGCGCATAAGATCGCTGTAGGCGCGCATTGTCGGGATGAGCGTCGGCAGCATCATCGCGGCCATCATTGCGGCCCACATGCCAAAGAGAGGGCCGAAATTCGCCATGGGCATATACATCGGCATACGCGGATCCATCGCGGCCATGTTTTGGCCCATCGGACCCGGGCGGCCCAAGATGTCTAAATCCATGTCCATCGCCATGACATACATCATCCACCACGCCAATAAGATCAGGGCGAAAAACCCGATCCAAAGGGCGCTGCGGCTTATGTGACTTAGTGTGGACAGCACGATGTGAATTCCCAAATAGATTGAATCCCTGCGCTATTAATGTCAGACAAATAGAAACACGCCAATAGTTAAATGTCAGACAAATGAAAATCGACCCCACGTCAAAAGCAGATCTCTCGATCCAAATCGCGAAAGCCATTCGCGAAGAGATCATGGCTGGTACCCTGCGGGTCGATGATCGGTTGCCCTCGGAAACAGAGCTTTGTGATCATTTCGAAGTGTCTCGGTCGACTGTTCGCGAGGCGTTAAAGCGGCTGGCGGCTCAGAACCTGATTAGGACGCAACGCGGGGCTTCGGGCGGGGCATTTGTCAATCGACTGAGCTATGATCAAGCGCGTGGGCATCATGTGACGACCTCGACGCTCTTGATGTCGATGAATGAGGTGGATTTCAAAACCGCTTGTGAAGCGCGCTATGCGCTCGAGCGTGCCTGTGCGCCTTTGGCCGTAGAGCGGCGCACGGCGGATCATTTGGCGACAATGAGGGTTGAGATCTTTCGTCAGGGGCAGCCGGGGCTGTCTGATGAGAGTTTCTGTGATTCCGATGTGGCGTTTCACCGTGCGCTGGTGGACAGCGCAGACAATCATGTCTTGTCCTATCAGCTGGCTGGGGCCGTTGAGGCCACGCAACCTTTGATGAATATGATCACCTTCTCGGCGCGGTCGCGGGAAAAGATCATTGAGCTGCACACTGCGATAGCCGATGGCGTTGAAAACCACGACGCGGAATTGGTGGATGCGAAATTGGCGGAGCTCAGCGCCTATACGCTGCAGCTCAGCGAGAACGTCGCCAAGGAACGTTCCAAGCGCAAGCAATCCTAGGGTTTTGTTAACCAAAAGCGGGTTTGCTTTAGGCATGTCCGCGAAACCTCTTGAACCCCATCAATGGATCCACACGTTTTTCACGTCGAAATCGGCGCGCGATGGGTTTGTGGTGCGTCGAAAGCTGCGAGACATTGAAAGGTTCTGTGGGATGGAGCTGTTTTTGGCAGAAGTTCAGCGTCGTGGCTATCGTGCTTACGAAAACTCGGGCCAGATTGTGGTTTTCTGTAATTCCGCACCCATCAAACGCCTTTCCTAAACCACGTTTTCTTTAAAAGAAAACGACACCGAAATCATTTAAAGATTTCGCCTCTTCCAATAAGCAAGCCGCGCAATTATATAGGAATTGTCCTTTCGAGGACTATGGACATAAACGCGCTCGTAATAAGCGGATCGGACCCGGGGGCGGTACCCGGCGGCTCCACCAAGAGCGTATCTGAGGATACGTTGTTGATGGGGCCGAAATAGGATCGACGAACGTCTAAAGGGGTTAGCTTTGTTTCGGCTGTCTGCCACCGTTATCGGCGAAACTTGTACAATTGCAAATGACAATCGTGCTCCAGTAGCAATGGCCGCGTAAGCGACCGGAGATACTGAAATCTTAAGCCCTGGCGCCTAGCTGCGTCAGGCGGGGTTCGTAGGTACCTGGCAACAGAAACCTACACTTCTCTCTCTTGACCGACTGCACGCGCTATGGCACCCAAGAGCCATGGGGCACGCGATTTCCCCGTGAGGCCAAGGCCAGACAATCGCATCCTCTGACTTGCTTTTGCAAAGGATGCCCTATGCCTGGATTTAACGAAATATCCCCCACCTCTTTGATGCGACTTATCGGGAC
>JABSOU010000207.1 GCA_013215215.1 Cognatishimia sp.
GCTTTGCAAGAGGTATCCGCATCGTCGAAATCCGACGTTATGGCCCTATTGGATGCGCCTGCCAAGCCCGAGACCGTCTACAACAAATCAGGCGTTTTTCCGGCTCCGGTGATGGCGGCCCTCAAAGGCAAGCCGCCCAAGTGGAAGCCCGTGGGCTTTGGTGTGCGCCAGTCTATTTTGCACGCAGACAAGGCTGGATCGGTCCGGTTGCTCTACATCCCTGGTGGCGAAGCTGTGCCAGAACACGGCCACCGCGGCATCGAGCTGACCTTGGTCCTGCAAGGCTCGTTTAGTGACGAAACCGGCCGGTTTGGTGTTGGGGATGTTGAAATCGCAGGCGATGATCTGGATCACGCACCAATTGCGGATAAAGGCGAGGCCTGTATCTGCCTTGCGGCCACGGGGGCACCATTACGGTTCCACTCGCTGATGCCGCGCATCTTCCAGCCGATCTTTAGGATCTGAGCGTTGCGGAGGGGGCCTTGCCCCCTCGGCCCGTTTGGCCTCACCCCCAGAGTATTGAGAGCACGATGAATGCGCTGTTTACAGCAGCGCACCCATGGCTTTACCGGTGTCGACCATTCGATTGGAGAAGCCCCACTCGTTGTCATACCAGCTGACAACACGCACGAGGCCTTCGGAGGTGACGCTGGTTTGTGGCGACGCGAAGGTCGAGGAATGGGCGTCGTGGTTGAAATCCATGGACACGAGTGGGCGGTCTTCGTAAGCCAGAACGCCTTTCAATGCGCCTTCGCTTGCGGCTTTGACGGCAGCGTTGATCGCGTCGACAGTGGCGGCTTTTTCAGGGACGACGGACAGATCGACCAAAGAGACGTTCGCGGTTGGAACGCGGATGGCGGAGCCTTCGAGACGGCCTTTCAGGTGTGGTAGCACTTCTGAGATCGCGCGGGCTGCACCCGTAGAGGTCGGAATCATGCTCATCGCCGCTGCACGCGCGCGATAGAGGTCTTTGTGTGCCGCGTCGTGGGTCGGTTGGTCGCCGGTATAAGCGTGGATCGTTGTCATATAGCCGGTTTTGATGCCGAAGTTATCGTCCATCACTTTGGCCAAAGGCGCGAGGCAGTTGGTGGTGCAGGACGCATTGGACACGATCACATCATCCGCCGTCAGATCGCCGTGGTTCACACCAAAAACAACTGTGCGGTCGGCATCTTTGCCGGGGGCAGAGATCAGAACCCGTTTGGAGCCATTCTTAAGATGCAGCGCCGCTTTATCGCGCGCGGTGAAGATGCCGGTGCATTCATAGGCGATGTCGACGCCATCCCAAGGCAGCTCTTTAGGGTTGCGGATCGCGGTCAGTTTGATCGACTGATTGCCCACCTTTATCATGTCGCCTTCGACGGTGACCTCTGCGTTCAGGCGACCATGGACCGAGTCAAACCGCAGCAAATGCGCCAGAGTTTCGGCCGGAGCCAGATCGTTGATGGCCACAACATTCACATCGTTAACGTCATTTTCAATGATTGCGCGCAGTACATTTCGGCCAATCCGACCAAAGCCATTGATGGCGATATTCAGGGTCATCTCTTCTTCTCCGGTTTTGTTGCAGCGCTCTCAATCGATGGTGAATTTGCGCAGCGGTCCGTGTTAGCGGTAACAAATTTGCGCCACCGGTACCGCTAACAATAAGGAAAATCAAGTGGGATCGCGGTCAATTCGGCTTGTCCGAGGGTCGACCGCGTCAAAAAGCGCGCATTTGGTCGCATCTCAGAGATTGATCCTTCAAAGGGCTTCCTCTAAAAGCAGCCACAAATGAGTCCCCTGCGCGCAATCCACGCCCCAAGGACTCGTGAGTGACACTGGACCACGCGGCGCAGGCCTTGGCTATTGCTGCAAACCCCTTCTGAGACAGGTGAAAGGCTAAAATTTCATGACCGACACATCGAAGCCAGACGTATTGTATACCATTGTAGACGAAGCGCCGGAGCTGGCGTCTGCGTCCCTTCTTCCTATCATTCGCTCCTTTGCCTCAGCGGCGGGTTTGAACGTTGGCACCAAGGATATTTCGCTTGCGGGCCGTATCATTTCGACCTTCCCAGAAAGCCTGCCAGCAGATCTGCAGCAGTCTGACGATCTGGCAGAGCTGGGCGGCTTGGTGAAGACACCAGAAGCCAATGTGATCAAGCTGCCAAACATCTCGGCGTCTGTCCCACAGCTTGTTGGCGCGATCACTGAGCTTCAGGAAAAGGGCTACACCCTGCCAGACTATCCAGAAGATCCGCAGTCTGACGAAGAAAAAGCGATCCGCGCGAAATATGACGCGATCAAAGGTTCCGCGGTGAACCCGGTTCTGCGCGAAGGCAACTCTGACCGCCGCGCAGCTAAGGCCGTTAAGAACTATGCCCAAAACAACCCACATTCCATGGGCGCTTGGGTTGCGGAGAGCAAAACCAAAGTCTCCTCCATGCCGGGCAATGATTTCTACGCCAATGAAGTCTCTGCGACCATCACCGCGGCCCAAGCTGGCGATGCAAAGATCGAATTCGTTGGCAAAGACGGCAGCACAACTGTTCTGAAAGACGGCTGGTCGCTCGATGAAGGCACCATTGCAGACGCGACTTTCATGTCCGCAAAAGCTCTGGCGACCTTCTTGGCAGGTTCCATCGAGGACACCAAAGCCGACGGCACGATGTTCTCTTTCCATATGAAAGCCACCATGATGAAGGTCTCTGACCCGATCATCTTTGGCTACGCGGTCAAGGCATGGCTCGGCCCTGTGTGGGACGCCCATGGTGACGCGATTGCAGCGGCGGGCGGATCTCCGAACTCTGGTCTGGGCGACGTGCTGGCGGCGATTGATTCGTTGGACAACGCAGACGCCATCAAAGCAGAGATCGCGGCGCTGGATCGTCCGTCCATGTATATGGTCGACAGCGACAAAGGCATCACCAACCTGCACGTCCCTTCTGACGTGATCATAGACGCCTCTATGCCAGCGGTCATCCGCGCGGGCGGCAAAGGCTGGGACGAAGCGGGCAACAAGGGCGACACCAACTGTGTGATCCCGGATCGCTGCTACTCCACCGTCTATGACGAGGCTATCAACTTCTTTAAGGCCAATGGCGCGCTGGACGTGACCAAGGCGGGCGCGGTGGCGAACGTGGGTCTGATGGCG
>JABSOU010000208.1 GCA_013215215.1 Cognatishimia sp.
CAGATGCTGTGACGACCGCGGTTCGCAGTTTCGACGTCGACTGCGATGAAGCGAATGCGTTGGTCTAGCGGGTCAGTGGGCAATGTCTTGTAGGGCCTTTTTTTGTTTTGCGTTCGCTGTCTCGGCAATGCGCTTCTTCGATGTCTAGCGCGTTGAAAAATCAGATGCACCACGCAATGAGGCGGATCTTGCCCTTACATCACGTCTCAGTCCCCGCCACCCAAAACTCATTCCGACGCGCTTTGATCCTGTCCGCCAGAAAATCTACGAACAACCGCACCCGCGCCGTCTTGCGCAGATCGCGATGCAGCAAGAGCCACAGATTGCGATAGGGCAAGGGCTTTTGAAACGGCGCGCGGATCAGGTCTGGGTGTCGATCCCCCAGATTGCAGGCCAAATAGGCCATCCCCAGCCCCGACGCCGCCAAAGTGATCAGGGGCACCAATTCCGACACCCGATGCTTGAGCGTTGCCCTGGGATAATAGCTCTCGCGCAGCCATTTTGCAGTGGTCGCCCCCTCAGGCTCATGCCAGCCGATCATATGCAGACCTTCGCCGCCATTGTCTGAAATGCGCTCGGCGTAGCCCCGCGTGCAATAGGCCGCCTGAGACATCTGCACCAGTTTGCGCCCCACCACATCATCGGTGACATCATGTGCCACGCGCAGGCTGACGTCCGCCTCGCGGCGGGTCAGGTCGGCGATGTCATTGGTGAAGGTCATATTGAGATGGATGTCGGGATAAGCCTCGGCAAAAGCCGTCAGGTCATCCATGATCGAGGTCATAGCGAGCCCATGCGGCAAGGTCACATAGACCGGCCCCGCTGGGTGCATGTCCCGCCCGATGATGACACGGCTGGCCGCCGTCATCTCTTCTTCGACGCGCTCGGCATGCGGTAGGAGCTCTTCGCCCATCTGGGTCAGCACCAATCCGAGGTTAGAGCGATCAAACAACCGGCTGCCGATCCGCTCTTCCATCACAGACAGGCGGCGCGCCAAGGTGGTGTGGTTGGCGTTGATGCTCTCGGCTCCGCCGCGAATGGTGCCGGTGCGGACCACCGCCAGAAAGAACTTTAGATCGTCCCAATTCAGCGCCTGAGTGTCATTGAGCATAAGCAAAACCAGTGGTTCAAAAATGAAACAGAGTGTCCATTTTTGCCTATCTATAGATCGAAAATCAACCGCCTTAAGTTCGGGTCAGACGTTCACATGACAAAGGACATGACACATGAACCCGATCCAATCTGTACTCATCACCGGCGCCAATGCAGGCCTTGGCCGCGAAGCCGCGCGACAACTTGCGCTGCAAAAAGGCGTCGAGAAAATCATCCTTGGCTGCCGCAACCTTGAAAAGGCAAAGGCCGCGCAAAAGGCGCTTGAGGCCGAAACAGGTCGCAAGATCTTCGAGATCCTGATCCTCGATGTTTCAAACAAAACCTCGGTGCGGAACGCCGTCGCGTCGCTTTCGGCCCCCGTTGATGCGGTCATTCTCAATGCAGGCGGCACCGGAGGACGCACTCCCAACGCGCTCACCGAGGATGGCGTAACCCACATCTTTGCCGCCAATGTGCTGGGCCATGTAGTGCTGGTCGACGAACTGCTGGAGCGTCAGCTGGTCACATCGACTGTGCTCTATGCAGGCTCTGAGGCCGCGCGCGGCATTCCGAAAATGGGCGTGGCTAAACCCGATATGGTGACTTCGTCCGAGGTCGAATTCACCGCCATCGCTGACGGACGCAAATTCGGCCCCAAAGCCGATCCGCTTGATATCTATGGCACCATCAAACTGACCGGCGCCATGTGGATGGCCTCGATGGCGCGCAAACACCCGCATATCCGCTTTGTCACGATGAGCCCCGGCGGCACCACCGGCACCAATGGCATGGACGACCTGCCGCTTCTGAAGAAGATCTTTTTCAAATACATCGGCAGCACGCTGATGCCGATTTTTGGCATGATGCATAGCGTGGAAACCGGTGCGAAACGCTATGTGGATGGCCTGCTCAATCCAAAGTTTGAAAGCGGCCATTTCTACGCCAGCCGCGCAGGATCCCCGACCGGACCCGTCGTGGACCAGACCATAATCGACCCCTCCCTTGGCAACCAAGACGCACAAGACAACGCAAACCGTGCTGTGCATCAGTTCGCGTAATTCTCAACCCAATTCGAAAGGAAACCTACCCATGGATCTCATTTTCCAAATCGCCGTCGGCATCGCCACACTCATGCTCACGGGCCTTGGCATCATGTCGATGTTCGCACCCCGCAAGATGGTCGGCAACTTTGCCATCGAACCCGTCGGAGCCCCCGGCCTCTCGACCATCCGATCCGTCATTGGCGGTCTGTTCCTCGCGAGCGTCGCTCTGCTGGCCTATGGGCTGACCACCGGCCAGACCCAAGGCTTTGTCGCCGTGGCGCTGATCATGGGCGTTGTCGCCTTTGGGCGCATCGTCGGGATCATCGCAGATGGGTTTGACAAAGCGGTTATCCCGCCGCTGGTAGTCGAATTGGTGATCATCGTGGTACTTTTAACCGCCCATAACCAAGCAGCGGTCTAAATCAAAAAGGGCGGCCCACGACGGCCGCCTTTTTCAATCTTCTTCCCGCTTGGCCCAAAGATCGGGCCGCTGCTCTCGCGTCAGCGCCTCACTTTGCGCCTGCCGCCACTCTGCAACCTTGCCGTGATTGCCCGAAGTCAGCACCTCTGGGATCTCTAACCCTCGCCATTCGGCGGGACGCGTGTATTGCGGATGCTCCAACAACCCATTGGAGTGGCTCTCATCCTCGATGCTCTCGGCATTTCCCAACACCGACGGCAACAGGCGCACGGTCGCATCAATCATCGCCTGCGCCGCGATCTCTCCGCCGGTCAGCACGAAATCCCCCAGCGAGACCTCTTGGATCTGATAGTGATCAAGCACCCGCTGATCGACGCCTTCAAAGCGCCCACAGAGCATCACCACCCCATCATGCCGCGCCCAATTACGCGCCATCTGCTGGTCAAACCGCCGCCCGCGTGGGGAGAGATAAACCAGCGGGCAACGCCCCTTGACCGACTTAAGCGTGTGATCAATCGCCTTGCCCAAAACGTCAGGTCGCAACACCATCCCCGCGCCACCGCCTGCTGGCGTGTCGTC
>JABSOU010000209.1 GCA_013215215.1 Cognatishimia sp.
CCCTTGGTGATTGGTGTTCTAGCGGCAATCGCTTGCGCTTTGCCGGGCAACTTTCTGGTCCTCAGGCGTCAGGCCTTGATCGGAGACGCAATCAGCCACGTGGTGTTGCCGGGCATCGTGGTGGCCTTTCTTGTGACGGGGGTGGTGTCTGCCTGGCCTATGATGATAGGCGCAGCCCTCGCAGCCCTGGTCGCCGTAGGCCTGATCGAAGCCATCCGCCGCTTGGGTCGCATCGAGCCCGGCGCCGCGATGGGTGTGGTGTTTACAGCCATGTTTGCAGGCGGTGTCTTGCTTTTGGAGCAAAGCGATACGTCCTCGGTGCATTTGGACGTGGAGCACGCACTTTATGGCAATCTTGAAAGTCTGATCTGGCTCGATGCCACCGGATGGGCCAGCCTTATTGATCCAGTCGCCCTGACGGGTCTGCCCGAAGAGCTTTTGCGCATGGCGATCACCCTCGTGGGGGTCGTTTTGTTCACTTGGATCCTGTGGCGGCCTCTTAAGATTTCAACCTTTGATGCGGGCTTTGCCGAGGCGGTTGGAGTTCCAACAAACGCCGTAGGTCTTGGCCTTGTTGTGGTCTCTGCAATCGCGGCCGTTGCGGCCTTTGATGCGGTGGGATCTATCATCGTTATTGCGATGTTCATCTGCCCTCCGGCGGCGGCACGCATGATGACCAACCGACTGGAAATGCAAGTTGCTTGGAGTGTTGTGTTCGCGGTGATGTCTGCTGTCTTGGGGTATGTATTTGCAGGCTATGGCCCGCTTTGGTTTGGGGCGACAAATGCGGTATCCGCAGCAGGAATGATTGCCACAGTTTCAGGCATTCTGCTGGCTTTGGCCGCGATATTTGGCCCTTGCCGCACACGCAATGGCGCGCCGGTTGCCTAGCCCGTAAAGGCTGGCAGAATCGCAGGCTGACGTGCTAGATTTGGCGGTATGCTACAAGGTGACCGCAAAATAAGCGAAAATCCCCCGGTTATTCGTCAATTGGACGATGGCGCGATCAACCGTATCGCGGCGGGCGAAGTCGTGGAACGCCCGGCCTCTGCTGTGAAAGAGCTTGTCGAGAACGCAATTGATGCGGGTGCCCGCCGGATCGAGGTCGCAATCGCGGATGGCGGTAAGACTTTGATCCGTGTCACAGACGATGGCTGTGGGATTTCAGAGGCGCAATTGCCGCTGGCGATGAGCCGTCATGCGACGTCGAAAATCGATGGCTCTGATCTTTTGGACATCCATACGTTTGGGTTCCGCGGCGAGGCTTTACCGTCGCTTGGCGCTGTGGGGCGTTTGTCGATCACCTCACGTGTTGTGGGCGAAGGGGCCTTCTCGATTTCTGTCGCGGGCGGTGAGATGTTAGCGGTGAAACCGGCCGCCCTTGGAGGAGGCACCATCGTCGAGCTGCGAGATCTGTTTTATGCCACGCCGGCGCGGCTCAAATTCATGCGCTCGGATCGGGCGGAATCTCAGGCCATCGGTGATGTGATCAAACGTCTGGCCATGGCGGAACCCTTTGTCGGCTTCACCCTGCGCGATGTGACCGGCGGTGGGGATGGGCGCGTGACCTTTCGGGCGGATCCTGAAAACGGCGATCTCTTTGACGCGTTGCACGGCCGTTTGGCGCGGATTTTGGGCGCGGAGTTTGCCGAGAACGCGTTGCGGATTGATGCGGAACGCGAAGGTCTGAGGCTCATCGGCTATGCGGCGCTTCCGACTTATTCGCGTGGCTCGGCCGTGGCGCAGTATCTGTTTGTAAATGGCCGCCCGGTTAAGGACAAACTGCTGGTTGGCGCGTTGCGTGGTGCCTATTTCGATTTTCTCAGCCGAGATCGTCACCCTGCAGCGGCATTGTTCATCGATTGTGATCCGCAGCTCGTGGACGTGAACGTCCATCCTGCGAAGTCAGAGGTCAGGTTCCGTGACCCCGGACTGGCGCGCGGATTGATCGTGTCTGCCCTGCGCCACGCTCTGGCCGAAGCCGGGCATCGCGCGTCCACGACCGTGGCAGGCGCAACCTTAGGCGCGATGCGGCCCGAGCCGATTCCTGCCGGTGGCGGCGCACGCGTTTATCAGATGGATCGCCCCTCGTTGGGCGCACGCACGGCTGCCTATCACGCGCAAGCGCCGGGTCTGGCGGAGGCGCCTGCCGCTTGGGATGCAACGCCCGGCGCGGGGTTGATGGAGGCGCCTGTTGCGGGCCGTGTTGAGGCACTCGATGAAGGACCAGTAGGGACCGAAGAGACCGCCGAGGCGCAGCCACTGGGTGCAGCCCGCGGACAGGTGCACGAGAATTACATCATCGCGCAGACCAAGGATGGCGTGGTCATCGTGGATCAACATGCAGCGCATGAGCGGCTCGTGTATGAAAAGCTCAAACGTCAGATGGCCGAGAATGGCGTTGCCGCGCAGGCGCTGTTGATACCTGAGATTATCGATCTGTCCGAGGGCGACTGCGCACGCATTCTTGCGGTTGCCGAAGAGCTTTCAAAATTCGGCCTTACGCTCGAACCTTTCGGAGGCTCCGCTGTCGCCGTGCGCGAAACGCCCGCGATTTTGGGTGAGGTAAACGCTCGCGCGATGGTGCTCGATATTCTTGATGAGTTGGACGATCAGGGCGAAAGCCTGTTGGTGCAGGCCAAGATCGAAGCGATCCTCAGCCGCGTCGCTTGTCACGGCTCGATCCGCTCTGGCCGCCGCATGCGGGGCGAAGAGATGAATGCACTTTTACGCGAAATGGAAGCAACGCCGCATTCTGGCCAATGCAACCATGGGCGACCGACCTATGTAGAATTGAAACTGGCCGATATTGAACGGCTGTTTGGACGGACGTGATGGATTTTACTGACCCGCAAATGCAGACCTATGTGATGATCGGAGCCGTCGTTCTGGGCGTGATCATCTTGATGCTCTGGTCGGTTTTGCGCGCATCCTCCCGGTCCGCCGATCAAGTCGCCATGATGGCGCAGCGTGTGGATCAACTGGCCACCGGTCAAGCGCAGCTTGATGG
>JABSOU010000210.1 GCA_013215215.1 Cognatishimia sp.
GTTGCAGCATTGGAAAAAACGTCCTCATTGGGGCCTGTCAAAGATTTGCGCATAGGTTGGTGACGCGCCATAACTTCTATTAATCTTTGAGACAATTCTTCTACACGCTTAAGATTGTCGGACATTTTGTCCAATTTCGCGACTGCAGCATCTTCGCTAGTTGTCATATCAAGATCCAACCCCTATGGTCGCTGCTACGCAGCAAAAAATACGCGCTCGGTAATACGTTAAACGCCTTTAATTGGTATCATAGCCGTGCAAACGAGGAGAAGCCAATGCGTTATATGGCCACCTATGATTTGATGGAAACGATCCGCAATACCAATGAATGGTATGGTGCGACGGCCCGCGCAATGGCGTCTTACCCGATGTTCGCGCTCTTCCCTTCGCCTGCCCTCAAGTGGATGGAAGCCTGGGGCGAAGTCACCGAGCGTACGTTCCAACGTATGGTTGTGAAGCCTGACTGGGACATTCAGTCCTTTACCTGCGAAGACGGCAAGGACCACGTGGTTCAGGTGAAATCCGTGGTCGAAAAGCCTTTTGGTGATCTCATTCATTTCTCTGTCGCAGGTCGCGCACGTCGCAAACGTCAGGTGTTGCTCGTCGCACCGATGTCAGGCCACTATGCCACCTTGCTGCGCTCGACTGTGAAATCGCTGCTGCCCGATTGCGAAGTCTATATCACCGATTGGCACAACGCCCGCGACATTCCCGTCAGCGAAGGCAAGTTTGATGTCGAGGATTATACGCTTTATCTGGTCGACTTTATGAAAGAGCTCGGCCCGGACACCCACGTCATTGCAGTCTGCCAACCTGCCCCTCTGACTTTGGCGGCAACCGCCTATCTGGCCGAAGAAGACCCCAAAGCGCAGCCACGTTCCCTGACCCTGATCGGCGGCCCGATCGATCCGAACGCAGCCCCGACCGATGTGACCGACTTTGGCCATTCCGTCACCATGGGCCAGCTTGAGGAAATGATGATCCAGCGCGTAGGCTTTAAATACGACGGCGTTGGCCGCAAAGTTTACCCGGGCCTTCTGCAGCTTGCGTCCTTTATGTCGATGAACGCAGACACACACGGCAAGGCCTTTATGGATCAGATCACCCGCGTGATGAAGGGTGAGGCCTCTGATCACGACAAGCACAACCGCTTCTATGACGAATACCTCGCCGTTATGGATATGCCTGCGGAATTCTACCTGTCGACCGTGGATCGCATATTTAAAAAGGGTGAGATCGCCGCGAATGAATTCACCGTTGCGGGCCGCAAAGTCGACATCGGTGCGATCACGACCGTGGCTGTCAAAACCGTTGAAGGCTCCAAGGACGATATCTCAGCGCCAGGCCAATGTGTAGCCGCTCTGGATCTTCTGACCGGCCTGCCGGATGAGAAAAAGGCCCAACACCTCGAAGAAGGTGCGGGCCATTACGGGATCTTTGCAGGCAAAAGCTGGCGGAACAACATTCGCCCGCTGGTTCTGGATTTCATCAACGCCAACAGTGGCGATGAGAAAAAGCCTAAAGCGGCAAACAAGAACGCGGCGGCCTAGTCAGGCCGCACGCGCGTCATGCACGCCGCGGGCGCGTGGGCGATAGATCAACACCAACATCAGAATGCCCAGCCACATAATGGCCGCAGGCAACAAAGTGACCGCCCAGCGCAATGCGTCTAGGGCGGTTTCTGTTTGTGTCACAACGCCCTCGCTGCTCTCCAAAAATCCATAGGCGCTCAGCACAAGGCCCAGAACCAAAGGCGCCAAAGCATTCGCGACCTTTTGACCAAAGAGCCAAAGAGCCGCAAACGCGCCTTCCACAGCCTCACCGCTTTCATCGCGCGTGACATCCATAAGATCCGGATACATGGCCCAAGGCAGCTGTTGGTAGGCCCCATTACAAAACCCTGCCAACACAAAAAGGCCTGCCATTACTGTAAAGCTGGTTGAGGGCAATTGCGTATAGATCGCCCAGAGCACGCCGGTGTAGGCGATGATCCCAATCACCAGCGCCTGAAGCTTTCCAAACCGCCCGGCCATCATCACCCAGACCGCCTGAGACAGCACCGAACCGACGATAAACATGGCAAAAAGCCCTGCAAATACGCCGAGCGCCGCCGCAAGCCCCGCCAATGCGCCTCCGGTTTTCACAATCAGATAGAGGGCCGACAGTTGTAGACCAGCGGCAATCAGCGCCACCCCTAGCGTGAGAACGCCATATATGACGACCAGCAACGTGAACCGCCGGTTAGACAAGACAAGCCGCAGCATTTGCCCCAACCCCAGGCCCGTAGGTGTTGCGATCCGAGGGGCCCGCCGTGTTGCCAAGATCGAAAGCCAGATGGCCAAAATCATCACCGGAGCCACATAGAGCACGGCCATCCCATAGCCAGCCTTTGTATCTCCAGCCAAAGCCGGCACAATCGCCCCCGCGGTCAGCAGACCAAGCGAAGCAAACCCCATACGCCACGCCATCATCACAGAACGTTCCTGCGGGTCCTGCGTCATCTCTCCGGCCATCGCCCCATAAGGAATGGTGACAGCCGTGAACCCAAGCGTTGCGAGGGCAAAGAAAGCCATGACCCACGCCGCATTGGCCTGCCAGCTCATGCCATCGGGCACCATAAAGATGCCAACGATCCCGACGGCCTGCACAACGGCTCCGACAAACATCCAAGGGTAACGCCGTCCAAAACGGCTGTGGGTCTTGTCTGACAGATAACCGATCAATGGATCAGTGATCACATCAAAGGCCAGCACCGAAAATGTCAGCACGCCCGCAACCGCAGGCGGCACTCCCAAGTAAGTGGTCATATAGGCAAAGACCAAAAGTTGCTTCACCACCACAAAGACATTGATGCCCAGATCCGCGAGCCCCCAGCCCGCCTTCTGCCCTACTGATAACGCCATAAAACCCTCACTCTCGGTCGGATCAGGCTAAGCGGTTTCGCCGCTGTGACAAAGATTCACCTAACGTCAGCCGAGCAGTTAAAGAAC
>JABSOU010000211.1 GCA_013215215.1 Cognatishimia sp.
ATGATCTCGAAGATTGTCGCCTTTTAAAGAAAGGGCGTCCATCGCAGTATCAGAAAATAATCTTTGCCGCGGCGATGACCAATCTATGGTTTGATTTGACAGGCAAGCCCATCACAAAGGGACCAAAAACGAATTTTGCGCGATTTGTCGTTGCGTGTTGGCACAGCGGCTTTGAGGGATTGGATGTAAATTCTGACTTCAGGCGTGCTATCCGTCATCACATTGCTGAGTCCGAGGAACCATGCGGGAGATGCGACGGCTGCGATGGTTCCGAGCCGTGTCGGCGGAAAAGGTATTTCGGGATACTGCTTTAGCGTTTCCTGAGTTGCTAAATCTTGATTCTCCAAATTCTAAAGGATCAAGGAAATGCGCCCAGAAAATAGCAAAGTTACTGCCAAGCACGACAAGTCTTCGGACATCAAAATCAAGGTACCGGATAGCGCGAGCCTAAAGCATGTCCCCCCGTCGCAGCTTAAACTTTGCGCGCGCAATGCGCGCACGCATTCGAAGAAGCAAATAGGCCAGATCGCCAAGAGCATAGATGAATTTGGCTTCAACAATCCGATCCTGGTCGATGCAAACTATGAGGTGATCGCGGGTCACGGGCGGTTGGCTGCGGCTAATCAGCTTGGCTTGAGCGAGGTACCGGTCGTTTGTCTGTCTCACCTGAACGCCGCGGAGAAGCGTGCCTATATTCTGGCCGACAATAAAATCGCATTGAACGCTGGTTGGGACAGTGAGCTGCTTGCATCTGAGCTAGAAGAGCTCGCTGAATTGTTGCCAGAACTGGACCTGGATCTGGACATCACGGGCTTTGAAACTGGTGAGATCGATGCGCTTCTGACTGATCACGAACCTTCTGAGCCGCACAAAAAGCTAGAAGACGACCTTCCCGACCTCCTTGATAGACCTGTAGCTAAGTCCGGTGACATTTGGCAACTTGGTCTCCATCGATTGTTGTGCGGTGACGCGCGGGATGCCAGTTCTATTGCTGCTCTTATGGGTGAGGAACAAGCCCGCATGGTTCTTACGGATCCGCCTTACAATGTGAAAATTGCGGGTCACGTTGGCGGTCGAGGTAATACCAAACACCAGGAGTTTGCTTTTGCCTCGGGCGAGATGACCGATGAGGAGTTTGGCGACTTTTTAAGCCGCGCTTTGGTGACCATGCGCGACCAAAGCCAAATTGGTGCGGTGCTATATATCTTCATGGATTGGCGTCACATTGAGCTGCTGTTGTCGGTTGGTCGCAAATTGGATCTGGACCTAAGGAACATTTGCGTCTGGAGCAAAACGACACCCGGGCAGGGATCATTTTATCGATCTGCGCATGAGCTTTGCGCAGTCTTCGCCAAACCCGTTGAGTCTCCAGTCAACAATGTTCAGCTTGGGCGTTTCGGTCGAAATCGCTCCAACGTCTGGTCTTACCCAGGCGTCAACACGTTCCAAGCCAGAAAGGGCGGGGACTTGTCGCTTCATCCGACTGTTAAACCAGTCGGGATAATAGCCGACGCAATTAAGGATGCCTCTAAACGAGGGGATGTTGTTTTGGACCCGTTTCTTGGGTCCGGCTCAACGTTGATTGCAGCGGAAAAAGTCGGGCGACGCTGTTTCGGTGTGGAGTATGAGCCAGGCTACATCGACGTTGCAATCCGCCGTTGGCAACAGTTTACGGGAAAAGACGCTGTTTTGCTCCATCGCGACGTGATTGATGATGTCGGAGACGCTGAGGGCAAGACATTCGATGAGCTCACTGCCGAAACTATGGATAGCTCGGAGAAAGCGTCATGAACGATCCCTTCGATAGCTGCGACAACAACTCGCCTAGTGCGGCCTATGAGGTTGGCTACGGAAAACCGCCCAAACACACACAGTTCAAACCAGGCCAGAGGGGCAATCCTAAAGGGCGCAAGAAAAAGCCAAAGTCAGTTCAGGCTCAAATGCAGGCTGCGATGTCTCGAAAGGTGACCATTCAGGAAGAAGGCAAATCCAAGCGGCTTTCAATGCAGGAGCTTATGCTGCGTAGCCTTTCAACCAAGGCGGCCAAAGGCGACATAAGAGCTGCCGGCTTCGTTTTGAAGCTACTGAATGCTCCGGAATTTGCTGACGGCGAGACCATCGATGCGGGTGCATTGTCTACGGCTGATCAAGCTCTTTTGGACCAAATGCTGGATCAGTTGGGGGCGAGTTCAGAGGTCATCAACGACAACGTAGATGGCACGCTGGATAGAGGGAGAGCAAATGAACCCTAGAACCAACTTGGATCCGAACTTCGCAACCTTTGTGGATCAACACAAGCAGAAGGTCTTTAGAGAACTACTTCGGTCGAATTTTGCAGGCTTTATTGGAAAGTGCTTTCAGACGCTCAATCCAGGTACAAGCTACCTGCACAATTGGCATATTGAGGCAATTGCTTTCCATCTCGAACAAGTACGTCTTGGCAAAATCAAACGCTTGATCATCACGATGCCGCCGAGATCGGCGAAGTCAATCGCGGCGTCCATTGCTTTTCCTGCGTTCATCCATGGGCATGATCCAACAGCGGAAATTGTCGCTGTGTCATACGCGCAAAATCTGGCGTCCAAACTGCACAACGACTATCGCTTGGTTCTGTCATCAGATTGGTACATGGCGTTATTTAGTGGGGCCCGCATTGATCCTAAAAAAGAGACCGAGCAGGAAGTTCGCCTGACGCAACGCGGAAACCGGTTTGCAACATCGGTTGGTGGTGTTCTGACTGGGCGAGGAGCCGACATCATTATCATAGACGATCCTCTAAAGCCTGATGACGCCATGTCTGAAGCACAAAGATCAAGAGTCAATGACTGGTACAGCAACACGCTTCCATCTCGGCTGAACCAGAAAAACGAAGGCGCCATCGTGATTGTCACTCAAAGGCTACATATCGATGATCTTGTGGGTCACGTCACACGATACGACGAAAATTGGACGATCTTAGATCTACCTGCCATCGCAAA
>JABSOU010000212.1 GCA_013215215.1 Cognatishimia sp.
ACGTTGTGCTCGATCGAGGTGTAGCCCCAAAGATCAGCGTAGGTGAGAACCTCAGCAGATCCTGGCTCGTTTACCGTGACGACCTTTTTGATCTTGCGATAGCGGCGGCAAGAGCCGTTGCGGCGATAGGAACGACAGGTCCAGGAAACTTGTGTTTCCTCATAGGTGCCTTCGCCATAGGCGTGGTCGCGCCAGTCATCTAGATGAGGCCAATAGTACATAGGCTCTTCGGTGTTGCCGTCATTGTCTTCGTCGCCTGTGTCCTGGCCGATATAGACAGAGTATTTCTCTTCCTGATCGTTCCACCAGATGTTGGATTCGCCCTCGCGGTAGTCCTCTTCGACGTAGTATTGCGAGGTGTTCTGGCCGTCCGTCATGAGAACGATTACTTTCAGCGTTTGGCCCGCGTCATAGGCATAGGGACGTTCCGTGAAATCGCCCGGAACATCGCCATTCGTGATCATATTGGTGATCGCAGGCTGCATCGTTGGGTCCAGCAGAACTGTGCCCCACTTCATGCCCACATCGATGGAGGTGTTCCCGCCAGCCCACATGGAATCTACGAAGGTTTTCAAGGCGGCCGCGTCATTTTGCAGAACCTGAATGTGACGGCTTGCATCGCTGTCAGGTTCACAAACTGGGCTGCTGACGAGACGCTTTGGATCGTAAGGACGCCCGTCAAAGTCGCTCCATGGGCTGAAATGCATAGTGCGTTCTAGCGTTTCGGTGAAATCGAGACCTGTTTCTTCGAAGTCATCCTCGTCAAAATTCACGCAATTGGAGAAACTGTGTTCGTTTGTGACATTCAGTTCCGCCATCAGGTTGGCTGGAGCAGAGACCTGCGTCGCGTAAGGAACAATCGAGATCGACAGCTTTCCGGGCTCGGTTGTGGTGGTCAGCGTGTCGATGAAGTCTTTCGCAGCGACCTTGAGGTTCGTGAGGCGAGAGTTCCAGCCCATTGAACCTGACACATCCAAAACCATCGAAATCTCAACGCCGCCGATACGCTCTTCGGCCGCGCTTGCTGCGGACATTGCGAGTGTGCTGACGCCTGCCAGATTCATGAATTGCGTGTCCATGGAGGTATTGGCTGTGGCAGAAACAGACTTATAGCCCAGACCTTCGTCCACAATCACATCACCTAGGTGATCGCTCATGTCAGCTTTGGCAAAGTAATCTTGAATGACATCCCGCGCGGGGAGGTCTTGATCCAGAGAGGCAGCCGCCAGGACGGCGCGGTCCAGCGTATCCTGCAACTTGGTGCGGCGCATTTCAGCGTGCATAAAGTCTACGCCAATGCCTCCGACCAAAAGCATAACAAGAAAAACAATGATCCCGAAAAAGATCATGCTTCCGCTTTCGTCACGTTGAAACTGCTTGGCAAAGCGCCGAAGTCTGTTCACGTTGTTGTCTTTTCCAAAAACACGCATCGTGTCCTCACTGGTTCACGGGTACGCTGATCTGGCAATCGCGCCAGATACACTCCCTCACAAACCTCATTGATGCTGGAATCGGGCTGAAATAAGGCAGTCTTCGCCCAATTCTGTGGCCTTTGCTTTAAAGCCTCTGCGATAAAGTTGGGCGCGCTAGCGCAAACATTCAGCATGCTGCAGGGCAGCAAATTTACTGCCCTTAAGAAAGTTTTCATTTTGACTAAAATTTGTGCAGAATTTGGGCCGGATCGGATGAATTCGCTCGCAACTCCCTGTCTTTCAGGCATAGTTAACACAGCCATTTAGGCATCAGAGTCGTTGCAGGCCGTTAGGGGTACATTATGAGCGTAGCAAACGAACCGAGCTTCAGAGAAAGTGTAGATTTGATGTTCAACCGAGCAGTTGGGCTGTTGGGTCTGCCGCCGGGATTAGAGGAAAAAATCCGAGTATGTAATGCCACCTATACCGTGCGTTTTGGCGTGCGGCTGCGCGGAGAGATCAAGACCTTCACCGGCTATCGCTCTGTGCATTCTGAGCATATGGAGCCTGTTAAGGGCGGCATTCGCTATGCCACAAGTGTTAATCAGGACGAGGTCGAAGCGCTGGCGGCGCTGATGACTTATAAATGCGCCTTGGTTGAGGCTCCGTTCGGTGGCTCTAAAGGTGGCCTTTGCATCGATCCACGCGAGTGGGACGAATATGAGCTCGAACAGATCACCCGCCGCTTTGCGTATGAGCTTGCCAAACGCGACCTGATCCACCCATCCCAAAACGTCCCAGCGCCTGATATGGGCACGGGCGAACGTGAGATGGCCTGGATGGCCGACCAATATGCGCGGATGAACACCACGGACATCAACGCGCGCGCCTGCGTGACGGGCAAGCCGCTTAATGCGGGCGGTATTGCGGGGCGTGTCGAAGCCACCGGTCGCGGCGTCGAATATGCTCTACAGGAGTTCTTCCGCGATCCGCGCGATATTGAGAAGGCTGGTATGTCCGGCTCTCTGGATGGCAAACGCGTCATTGTGCAGGGTCTTGGGAACGTGGGCTATCACGCCGCGAAATTCCTTAGCGAAGAGGATGGCTGCAAGATCGTCGGCATTATTGAACGCGACGGTGCTTTGACCAATCCAGACGGGTTGAACGTCGAAGATGTCCGCAGCTGGATCATCAAGCACGACGGCGTAAAAGGCTTCCCGGATGCGAGCTACACCGAAAACGGTGCGGCGATCATGGAAGAAGACTGCGACATCCTGATCCCGGCGGCGATGGAAGGGGTCATCAACCTCTCTAATGCGGATCGCATCAAAGCGCCCCTGATCATCGAGGCCGCGAATGGCCCGGTCACCGCGGGCGCGGATAAGATCCTGCGCGAAAAGGGCTGTGTGATCATTCCGGATATGTATGCCAACGCCGGCGGTGTGACCGTGTCCTATTTTGA
>JABSOU010000213.1 GCA_013215215.1 Cognatishimia sp.
TCATCGTCGAGGATCGGCGCCCCGCGCGAACCCCGCATGATCCCCAGTGCTGCCTGCCCTGCTTCCCACAGACCCTGGGTCTCGTTGGAGGCTTGGGTCAGGTGGTCGGAGCCGAGAAGGCCTTGATGCTGACAGGCTCACTGATTGCCGCAATCCTGTCAGGCACAATAACGGCCGCACTTGGTGGGATCATTCGCGACGTTATCGCAGGCTGGGCAACTGTCATCAGTCGAAAAGAGCTTTACGTCTCCGCCGCCGCGACCGGTGCCGGTGTCTTTGCTCTTCTGATGGCAATTGGCATCGGACCAACTGTTTCCGCCCTGAAGGGATTTGTCACAGCATTTCTGTTGAGGGGCGGCGGGTTGGCCATTGGCTGGCACTTGCCACCCTACCGCAGTCGACCCGGTCGCTCGGTCTGATATGCTGTTTCCAGGATACCTTGATCTTGGCCGTTTGGAACGATTGCCTAGGTCCTGAGTCAAACAGTATCGCGTGCGGAAATCCGCTACTAAATGCCCAGAGCAACTTACGAGAGCCTCGCGTTGTCGCTTCCGGGCGTCTGCAAATTCATTTTCATTGGTTTGCGCACAAGCGGATGGTGGATCTGATTTTGTATTACCGACCCGGTCGCGATTAGAAATTTACTGTTGGAGGGCGTCCGTCGTCCCGACAGCCATGCCATTGAGCCACCGAAAAAATCGTACGGAGCGGCCCTTGGCCTGTTGTTCTGCTGAGATCTCTAGCCAGTACCCGTTTGGCCCCACGACCATTGTTGGCGAAATCTGCACGAGGCTGCCCGCGTCCAGCTCGTATTCAATCATGTTGCGATCTACCACGGCGATGCCGACCGAGTTCTTGGCCGCTTGTATTGCAAGTTCAAGCGATGCGAATTCCATTGATGCCCCGGTGGGCAGGTCGGGGTGATCTGGTTCAAGTGCCAGCCAGGCCTCCCAAAGTGGGAAGCGGACGCCCTTGTCAAAGACGTGCAACAGACAGCTGGCGCGCATGGCCTCTCGGTCTTCGAAAAGTTCGCGCGAGCAAACAGCGATATGCTGCTCTACGAGCAATTTCACATGTTCCGAGCCCTCTGTCGGATGCGTGCCGAAATGAATGACGCAATCCATGCGGACATTGGATCGTGGTCCGGTGTGGACGGCCAGCTCGACGCCGGGAAATCGCTGAGGATAAGTCGGCAGACGTCGGGTTAGCCAACGTGAGGCCAGCGTCGGAGGTGCCAGCAGGTTGATTTTGTGCCGCTGAAAGGACCCGAGTGCGTCGCTCACCGCGTCTTCAAGCAAGCCGAAGGTCGCGAAAATCCGTTGATGAAAGGCCTCACCTTCCGCTGTCAGCGTGATGCTGTTCCCAACGCGATCGAACAGCTTGAAATCCAGCGTGTCTTCCAAGGCCTTTATCTGTCTGCTGACCGCGCTTTGGGTGACGCCAAGTTGTTGGGCCGCGCCTGTGACGCTCAGGCAATTACCTACAACTGAGAACGCCCGGAGCGAGGTGAGGCTGGGAGAGTTTTTTGAGATCATGATGCGCGGATTGCTGAACGATAATGTCATGCATTTTAGTCCAATCAGCCACAAGGGTCATTACAAAAATGAATAGGTGTTCTTATTGGTCATTTGCCTGAATCTCTGGTTTTGATCACAGACGTGTCCAAAGAAGTCTTGGCGCGGAAGGCAATTCCAAATGACGACTGATCAACTAACGCGCGGCCGCCGTGGACGTCGCCGTGAGGGGGCAACACCGGCACCCGCTATCGCGCAACGTCCGTTTGCGCGGCTGAAACGCCCCTATCCCTCCGTCGCGCTGATTTCGGATGATCAGGTCGAACATATCCATCAGGCATCTCTGAAATTGCTGTCTGAAACGGGTCTGGACGTGCTGCATGAGGGGGCCCGCGCTGTAATGAAAAAGGCGGGAGCCGATGTCAGGGACGGCGAGGCGCGTGTGCGTATTGATCCCGATCTGGTCGTTGAGGCCATTGCAACTGTGCCGTCGGAATTCACGCTGCATGCGCGAAACGCCCAGCACAATGTCACAATGGGCGGCGAGAACCTCGTCTTCAACATGATGGCGAGTGCACCGAACTGTTCGGATACTGACCGGGGCCGCCGGGCAGGCAACCAAGAGGATTATCGCAACTTCCTGCGATTGGCCCAGATGCACAACGTCCTGCATGTGACGGGCGGGTATCCCGTGGAGCCCGTGGATATTCATGCCTCGATCCGCCATCTGGATTGCATTCAGGATTACATCACGCTGACCGACAAGGCCTATTGCATCTACTCGCTTGGGGAAGAGCGTGTGGCCGATGCGATTGAGATGACGCGGATTGCTCATGGTCTGACACATGATCAGATGCGTGATCGGGCCTGCATGTTCTCGATCATCAACACGAACTCTCCTCTGCAGTTGGACATTCCGATGATGCAGGGCGTGATGGCTTTGTCCCAGATGGGTCAACCTGTCGTCATCACGCCCTTCACGCTGGCGGGAGCTATGGCGCCGATCACGATTGCCGGGGCCGTAACTCTGCAGAATGCCGAAGCTCTGGCAGGTGTTGCCTTGTCTCAGATGGTACGACCGGGAGCGCCGGTGATGTACGGTGGCTTCACTTCCAATGTGGATATGAAAACCGGCTCGCCCGCGTTTGGTACGCCCGAATACATGAAGGCGCAGCATATCGGTGGGCAGTTGGCGCGACGTTATGGCATTCCTTATCGGTCGTCGAATGTGTGCGCGGCAAATACGGTGGATGCGCAGGCAGCGTATGAGGCGGTATTCTCGCTTTGGGGCGCTATTAATGGCGGTGCCAACATGCTCATGCACGGCGCTGGATGGCTCGAAGGGGGCCTGTGCTG
>JABSOU010000214.1 GCA_013215215.1 Cognatishimia sp.
TGGAAGGCCACACGGGAGGGCGCGTTTTCGCGAGCGTCCTTCCGGTCCTGCGCGGTCGTAGAGCTCATGCACGTACGGAAGCAACTTGCGCGAGAACCGGGAGATCCCCGTCATCTCCGGAACCGATGGCGGTCCGGAGCGGCTCGAGAAGGCCAGTGGTCGTACTTCGAGCGTGCACGTGACGGGGAAGTCGGACGAGCCCGTAGTAGTGACGAAGCCCCCGAACAACGGCCCCGCCACGGTGGGGAGAGCGGAGGGGGTGGAGCGAAGGGGCTCGGCCAAGGGAAAGGTGGAGCAGTCCAACGCACCCCGGACACAGAGCCGGAAACAGGGGTATCCGTTCTACGGACCCGTCCGGCGCCCTCGACGCGCGCGTGTGATGGATCGCCCTCATCGAGGAGGGCGAGATGGCAAGTCGGGCACAGTGGTCGGAGTGGGTTCGCGGGTGGTCGGAGAGCGGGTTGACGGCGGCGCAGTACGCGGAGCGGGAGGGGCTGCACCCCGGGACGCTGACGCACTGGAAATGGAAGCTACGCCGCGACGCGCGTGAGCGCCGCGAGCGGGCGGCGATGGCGGAGCTCGACTGGAGGACTCCGGAGGCGGCGACGTTTGTGGAGTTGTCGCCGTCCTCTTCATGGTGGCAGGTGAGTGAGCGGATCGAGGTCGTGGTCGGCGATGTGGTCGTTCGTGTGCCGGACGCGTTCGAGGCGCCGACGCTGCGTCGAGTGCTCGGCGTGCTCGCGGGCGAGGAGGAGGCGTGATCCCGTCGACGACGCGGATCTTCGTCTGCCTCGAGCCGCAGGACATGCGCCGCGGCTTCGACGGCCTCGCGGCGGCGGCGCAGGAGCAGCTCGGCGAGGACCCCCAGAGCGGCGCGCTCTTCATCTTCACGAACAAGCGGAGAAACCGGCTCAAGGTCTTGTGGTTCGACCGCAACGGCTACTGCCTGCTCTACAAGAGGCTGCACCACGCGCGCTTCGTGCTGCCCGAGACGCGCTGTGTCGACGCGAAGACGCTGGCGTTCATCCTGCGCGGCGTGGAAACGTCACGCGGGCGCGCACATCGTCGTTGACGACGGTTCCGTCGATGGGCATGTGAAGGAGATCGTGGTCGACCTCGACGCACTCGTCCGCCGCCTCGAAGAAGTCGAGAAGGCGCAGGCCGCGCTCCGGTCGGAGCGAGACCACTACCACGCGCTCTACCTCGAAATGCTCGAGCGTTGCCGCAAGCTCGAGAAGGGTCTCGTGGGGCCGAAGTCGGAGCGCCTCTCGGGCGACGAATCGCAGCTCACGATCGGGGTACTGCAGACGCTGCTTTCCGAGCGCGACCTCGCCGAGATCGACGACCTCGCGAAGGCGAACGAGCAGGAGGTGAAGGCGCACACGCGCAAGAAGCCGACGGGCCGCAAGCCTCTGCCCGAGCACCTTCCGCGCGTGGACATCGAGGTCGTTCCCGAAGAGGTGCAGCGCGAGGGCCTAGACGCCTTCGAGCGCATCGGAGAAGACGTGAGCGAGGTGCTCGAGCGCCGACCCGCGTCGATGGTGGTGGCGCGGATCATCAAGCCGAAGTTCGTGCGCAAGGACCGCGCGGAGAAGAAGGGCGTCCTGATGGGGGAGACGCCGGAGCTTCCGATCCCGCGTGGGCTTGCGGGGCCGGGGATGCTCGCCGACACGCTGGTGAAGCGATGGGATGATCACGCGCCGCTGAACCGGATGGAGAAGATCTACGCGCGCGACGGGGTGGAGCTTGCGCGCTCGACGGTCTGCCAATGGCACGGCCAGCTCGCGCCGCTATTCGAGCCGCTGGTGGCGGCGATGAGGCTGGACGCGTTCGGCGCGCCGTACGTCTGCGTCGACGCGACGGGCGTGCTCGTGCTGAAAAAGGACAAGTGTCGCCGAGGCCATTTCTGGGTGCTCGTCGTGCCGGGGCGGCATGTGCTCTTCGAGTACACGCGCGAGCACACGAATCACGCGGTCGACACTGTGCTCGCGGGCTACGAGGGCTACCTCGTCGCGGACGCGCACGTCGTCTACGACCACCTCTACGCGGGCGAGACGGTCACCGAGGTGAACTGCTGGGCGCACGCGCGGAGGTACTTTTTCAAGGCGATGAGCTCGGACCCCGAGCGGGCGCGGGAGGCGCTGGGGCTCATCAACGCGCTGTTCCGGATCGAGCGCTCGATCGCCGACAAGCCCAGGCGCAAGAAGGAGCGGCTGCGGACCAAGCACAGCGCGCCGATCGTCGAGCGCTTCTTCTCGTGGTGCGATGCCCGCTGGCCCGAGCTGCTCGAGGACAGCCCGATGTACGACGGCGTCCGCTACGCGAGGAACCAGAGGAAGGGGCTACGTCGCTTCCTCGACGACGGCCGCCTCCCGCTCGACAACAACATCTCCGAGCGCGAGCTCCGACGGCAGGCAGTCGGCCGCAAGAACTGGATGTTCCTCGGCAGCGACGACGGCGGCCACGTGAATGCCATCTTCACGTCCTTGCTCGCGAGCTGCCGCATGGTCGGCGTCGAGCCCTGGGCCTACCTGCGCGACCTCATGTGCCTCCTCCCGCGCTG
>JABSOU010000215.1 GCA_013215215.1 Cognatishimia sp.
TAGCAGAAAAGCGCATCACCGAGATCTGCGAAGGCATTGCGACCACCTTTGGTGGCGTGGCCCATGTGAACTATATGCGCGGCTATCCGATTATGGCCAACCACGAGACCGAAACCGAGTACGCGGCCAAGGCGGCGGCGGATGTAGCGGGCTCTTGCTCTGATGCGCCTTTGGTCATGGGGGGCGAGGACTTTGCCTATATGTTAGAGGAGCGCCCCGGTGCTTATATCCTGATGGGCAATGGAGACACCGCGGCGGTGCACCATCCGGAATACAACTTCAATGACGACGTGATCCCGATGGGCTGCAGCTGGTTCGCTGAAATGATTGAACAGCGCATGCCTATCGCCAGCTAAGTCGCTCACAAATCAAAAAAGGCGCGCCCGAGGGTTGGCGCGCCTGTTTCTTTGCCTGTGTTGCTCTGCCCTATTGGGTCCATAGCTCTGTTTCGGGGTGGAACTGAGACCACGCAAACCAAAACGCCTGATGGCTGCCAAGGTCTGACCCATCCGCATCGACGGCTTTGATCCCGCCTGCATCCAGTTTCAGGCGCACGTTCTCAAAGGCAATCTCTTCGCCTGCTTGCAGCGCAAGGAAGGCGGTCGCGCGCTGGAAAGCCACCGGTTTGCCCGAGGCAGTGGTCACGCCGATGATGTCTTCGTGGATGGGCAAACGGGGGTCGACGTCTCCGACAGGAAAGATCGGCCCGTCTTTGTCGCGGTTGTTGCGGAAATCAAAATCTCGGCCCAGCGCCAGTTCTTCGACGAGGACAGTGGTTTCTGGATGTTGGGCTTTCCATGTGCCCCAGTCGGTCGTGATCACGGTGGCCTGATCCAGTTTCAAACCGATCTCGGCCAAGGGGCCGGTGACTGCGTGGCCCAGAAAGGTGTCAAAAACGGAATAGGTGTTGTGATCATACATGACTTTGTTTGAGCGGATCAAAAGGCCCGAGGTCCTCAGCACCGGACGTTCAACACCCTCGGGCATATTGTCCGTGAAATAAGCCTGCATCGCGCCACAGATGGTGCAATAAGGGATGCCCAACTGACGCCCACCGAGCGTATCATTGACCATCTCGCGCACTTCCATAATGCGGCGCGGATAGGCGCGGAATTCGCCGTTCACTTCAACGCCAAAGACGATGTCGCTGTCCTTGAGCCACGTCGCCTCATCTGCGGTGCTGACCGCAGGGTCATCGGCTGCTGGAATGCAATTGTTGCAGATCTCTTCCATCCCGAACGGTCTGTCATCGATCAGAACCCCGCCCCAGGAGACAAGCCTCCAATCAATGTCGCCTTCGACAAAGATGCGATCCCAGCCGGGGACAAAGCGCGTGAAAATCGTCTTCTTTTCATTAAGGTAGCCCGGATAGGAGGGCACATCCCAAGCGATCAAATGGTTGGTGATGGCGTTCCAGCGGTCGAAATCTTCGAATGTGATATTCAGCAAGGCGCCAGCGGTTTCCGACAGAGCGTTGTGGAACTCTAGCCGCCAGGTAAAGCGCATCATGTCAGCGATGACCCACGCCAGACGTGGGTCGCCTGATTGCGCGATCTGGGCCAAAGCCTCGCTTTGCTCTGTGCCCCAGCGGCCATTCTCGAGGCTCTCGACAAAAACCACGCGTACGGCCTCTTGCAGCTCTGGCGCGAGGTCGCCTGTGGGAATGGCGGGTGGTTCGCCAAATTGCTCGATCGCGTAGTCTGACACCGTGTCCTGCGCCTGAGCGGCCCCGGCGATAGGGGCAACCGCCAAGACTCCGGCCAAAAGAGATGCGGTGAGCTGTTTGAATGTCATGGGTCTTCCTCGGAGGGTTCGTTGGCCCGAGCATCCACAAAATCCGTTCACGGAGCCAATCACGTTTACCTCAACAAGCGGTGAGAGGTTTGGCGGCACGTGATTTTAACGGCCTCTGGTGGACCTTTCCCTGCCAATGGCGCATGGTCGTCGCAAAGATCGCGCAGAGACTGAGGCCACGAGCATGTTGGATATTTTCACAATTGTTGCACCGGTCTTTCTGGTGGTCGGCGCGGGCTATGTCGCTGTGTGGCAGGGATTATTTTCTGATCAGGCAGTCGACGGCCTGATGATCTTTTCCCAAAAGTTCGCCATTCCCTGCCTGCTGTTTGCAGCCATGGCGCAGCTAGATTTGAGTACCGCGTTTGACCCAACGGTCCTCATCGCCTATTTCACCAGCGCGATTGGGTGTTTTTGCATCGGTATTGCTGTCGCTCGCCATCTGTTCGCGCGCCCTTGGCCAGACAGTGTCGCGATTGGCTTTGCGGCGATGTTTGCCAATACCGTCTTGCTTGGCCTGCCGGTTATGGAGCGCGCCTATGGCGTCGACGCCTTAGAGGCCAATTTCACAATCGTGGCCCTAAACGCCGCCACCTGTTACCTGATTGGAATTTCCACAATGGAGTTCATTCAGGCCAAAACGCGCGGCCGAGCCCTGGTTTTTACCGTAGCCAACGCCATGTTCCACAATTCCATCATGATCGGCATCGCGCTTGGCTTGCTGGTCAACGTCGGCGGCCTTCCGATCCCTTTGATCTTTGCCGATGCGCTGGATCTTATGATCCGCGCCGCCCTGCCCGCTGCACTCTTTGGCATGGGAGGCGTGCTGTTTCGCTATAAGCCTGAGGGAGATCTGCGCACGATCCTGTTCCTCTGTGGTCTGTCCCTGATGGTTCAGCCTGCGATGGCTTTTGGCCTTGCGCATTTAGCCGGGCTGGAAACCGCCAAGCTCCGGTCGGTGGTTGTGACTGCTGCGATGGCGCCCGGGATCAACGCCTATCTCTTTGCCGATATGTATGGGGTCGCGCGGCGGGTGATCGCGTC
>JABSOU010000216.1 GCA_013215215.1 Cognatishimia sp.
CTCTTCCATCTCATAGAAGCTTGGCTGCAGGATGGTCGGGATATTGCCGCGGCCGATTTCGACACAGATGGTTGGGCTGTGATCATGCAGGATCGCCACAAAGATATCGCGGATCACGTTATAAAACGCGCCATCTTGTTCTTCCATGGCGGTCAGTCGACCAGACAGCGGCGCCACAAAACAATAGGCCAGGAAAACCCCAAGGAAGGTACCCACAAGCGCACCACCGATCATCTCACCGAGAACGGCAGGAGGTTTGTCGATCGAGCCCATGGTTTTAATAACACCCAAAACCGCAGCAACAATCCCGATCGCCGGGAGGCCGTCGGCCACAGTCTGCAGGCCATGGGCCGGGACCAGCACCTCGTGATGGTGTTTTTTAAGTTTCTTGTTGATCACATCCTCGGTCTGGAACGGATCGTCAAACTGCAGCGCCAGCATGCGGAAGCTGTCGGTGATCAGATCGATCGCATGGTGGTCGTGTTGGATGCGTGGAAATTGAGAAAAGATCGAACTGTCATGCGGGTTCTCGATATGCTCATCCAGCGCAAGGACGCCGTCGCGCTGATAGATCTTGGTCAGCCCATACATCAGGTTCAAAAGGTCGATGTAGTCGCTTTGCTTCCACTTTGGCCCCTTAAGGGCTTTGAAGACCGCCTTGAAGGTGCCGATCACATCGCCAAAAGAGTTCGCGGCCACGTAGGCCCCGAGGGACGCGCCGCCGATCATCATGCCTTCGAAGGGAAGTGCGTGAAGGATGGGGCCCATTTCCCCGCCTGACAGCAGAAAGCCACCAAAGACGAGGCCGATAACAAGGATAAATCCGATAATGATGTTCATTTTCAGGTCGCTGTATTTAGGGGGCTATTTGGTGCCCGACTGCTCTATTTTTTAGAGATTCTCGCACATCCACCCCGTAACCAGCAAGGAATAAAACGGTATTTTGCGAAGGATTGGCAAGAATAATTGACAATCATAGCGTGTAGGTTAAAGAATAGTGAAAATAATCATGGCCTTTGGAGAGGATCCAGAGATGTCACGGCCCGAGCAGATCATGTCAGTATTGTTGGACGCAGAGGATATGCGTCTCATTCACCGCGCCTGGCCGGTGGATATGCGCCTTGGTGTATGCCTCATGCCAAGCGGCGATTGTCAGCTGATGTTGTTTCATCAAGACGAAAGCACGGGCTTTCCTGACCGCCTCAAAGATCACTTCGGGCTGCGGGCGTCCGAGATTTCCATTCACCCTAAGGTTGCGGGTTTCGCAACGCACCCGATGAAATACTCTGAAGAGCGCGCGCTGGCCAATCTCTTGTCTGACAATCTGGAGCTGACCGAAGAGGCTTTGGATTACTCGGTGAATTTCTCTTATGCGCGAGAAGAAGGGCTGGATCCCGTGAATTTCATGGGACGCGAGACGGTGCAGGTCGAAATGAACCAGACCGCGATAGAGGATGCTGAACTTGCTGCCGCCCATGCGCCAGAATTGACCTTTTCGACGCGACGCAAACCGGCGGGTCCTCATAAACCGCTTCGCAATCTTCATTTTGATTGGAAGCGTGAGGCGCAACGTCTGGAGGCGTCAGGTGAAGCACCAAATAAGACCCCGCTGAATGCACCAACCAAAGGGTTCAAGTCTGCGGCGCAACTGAGCGCGATCGACAAGGAGCCCAAGGATTTCGCTCTAACCGCCACACCCGCGGGTGGGATCGTCATTCAGGCCAAATCCGGCGTTGGGTCGAAAATCGTCGTGCGTGACGCGCAGCAGGTCTTCTTGCGCGATGACCGGAAATTGCTGGCCCTGCAGCTGACGGAAACCTCGGTTCCAGAAGAAATCAACATCCTGCCTCATGCTGTGCCGTCTGCATTGCTGACGACGTTGGGTGCAAAAGCCGAAGCCGCCGAAGTCTTTATTCAGGACGACTACGTCTATGTTACACTGGGCCAACAACCCGTCGTAAAGGCCTCGAGCAAGAAACCTAAGCCCGAGGCAAAGCCACTGAAAACCCGCAAGCGCTGGGCCGCGGTGCGGCTGATCGGATTGACGGCGGTGACCATTGCCGGGATTTATCTGGTGCTCAACAGCCCGCTTGGAACCGCGCCAGAGCCTGCACCCACCGAAGCGCCCATCGATTGGCAAAGCCTCTCGGGCAACCTCTAAACGCAGAACGCCCGCGACCAGGTCGCGAGCGTTCCAGAGTGTGGCAATTTCGAAAAACTACCGAAGTGCGCTGCGCAGGTTTTCAAAGACCTGCTCGTCCAATACGGTTTCCACAGGTTTGACCGGCATGATCTCTACGGCGACAGAGGCTTTAGGGGCTTCGACCGCCATGGTCTCTTCCTTCGCCATCTCTGCTTTGACCTGAACCGGGCCTGTTTGTTCAACAGGGGCCGCGATGGTTTCGGTCGCCATTGCTTTGGCACCCGCCGGAACATCGGCTTTCTGATAGGCCAGCAGGACTTCGATACGACGGTTGGACGGGTCCTTTGGCGCGTCTTCCATCAAAAGTTGAGTGTCCGCCAGTCCTGAGACGCGCAAGATGCGGTCCTGCGTTACACCAGATTGCAGCAGCACGCGGCGCATTGCATTGGCACGATCAGAGGACAGATCCCAGTTGTCATAAGACGTCTGGTTGGCGAAAGGCACCGCATCTGTGTGACCAGAGATCACCATATCGTTCGGCAGTTTCGCCAGGCCCGCGCCCAGAGTTTCCATTAGCATACGGGTCGCTTTGTTCATCTTGGCCTTACCAGAGGCAAACATTGCCTTGCCGTCCTGATCCATAATCTGCAC
>JABSOU010000217.1 GCA_013215215.1 Cognatishimia sp.
CCCCAATTTCACCTAAAGTGGTCGCTACTGCCACCTAAGACACCACTCTGCTCGGATCATTCCCCTGAACCGGACCTTGGCGCAAAACGCAGCTAACGGCCGGAAAGAGCCCAACCTTACTACGTAACCGCATCTTAGCGTACGACGGCTTTGGGTTTGATAGGGTGCTCTACCCTTGAGACCTGCGATCAATCTCCGCTTGGGCATCTCGCGCAAATCCCTCAATCAATTGTTTTGGACGCACAAAGAGCAAGGCGAGAATTTTTGATTTCAAGCTTTCTGTAGTGATGGTTTCAGTAAAGGTTCCGCGAATGACGAGAGGCTCGATCTGTTCAAACTCTGCTAAATAATGACCTGTGAAATAGCCGTCCGACGATGTGTTCAGCCCATACCGTCTCGGAGCATCAAAAACAGTTTCCTGAAAGGCGATCCGAACGTTTTGTTCTGACACCTCAGTCCACTGCCGAGACCCCGTTTCTCCCTCTGGCCCGACGATTTCGAGGACGGAACCGCGCCAATCCGGCAAACTAGCTGGATCAGTATAAACCGCCCAAACCTCCTCAAGCGATCCTTTAAGCACCACCGAGTGTATTCCTGAGCGTGTGTTTGGCACCAAGAAGTGGATACCCGCAACCACAATACTCAATACCGCGATAAAGCCGATGAAAGCTGTCGAAAGCATCTTCATACGGTCTCCTCTAGTTTACGCTGATCCGCAATCCATTGGGGGTCGATGGGGAGTTTCTTAGCGACTTTGTCGTCCGGCGCGATAACGCGCCAAAAAGGAGTGACTTCAGAAGGCGATTTGCCTTCGGCCATCTCTTCGATTGCATATTCGGCCACAATCCTGAGGAAAATGGCTGTCGAGGCCGGACACATTGCATCGCATTTGTTGCGCCGCGCCAACTGGTTGCGCATTTTTGTGACGTTTGACAACCCCCCGGCTGGAACAGCGCTCATGTAGTCCGCTACGATGTGAGGCGTGCCTACAAACAGCATCTGTCCTGCTTTGATCCCAGCAAAACTCTTGTCGAGCATCACTTTTTTGGGAGAGCGTTTTTTGTGGTATTTATCGCATGCTTTCATCTTCATGCGACTGACTTAGCATCTATTGATTATCCTGCAAAATATACCTTCTTTTTTCGGATAAGTTACAAGCACTTACACACATCTTGCAGAAAAAAGTACGCGAATCTCTCAAGCGCGGACAATCGACTGAAATTTAGCAACGATTGCTTTTTTCGCAATTATGACATTGGTGCGAAGCGCGGCGAATGACCGACTTGAGCCCATTTTGCAGAATGCTGCACTTCGACCGAATGTCAGCTTTTGGCGGAGGGCAATAGCATCAGGATCAGGGCTATGGCTCCGCAGACAGCGTACCCCAGAAAGATGGGATAGAGACTCATATTGTAGCTGAATCCGATTGCGCCCGCCGCGACAGCACCCACGAGCGTCAAGACTGACGCCGTTACAGCAGCTGCGAGCCCTGCAATATGCCCCAGTTTTTCCAGTGCGATTGCATTGAAGTTACCGAACGTCAGACCAAGAAGGAAGAGTGCTGGACAGTTTGCGCTCATGAACAGCCAGAGCGGCGGAAGATCACCCATGATCATCATCATGCCCATAAAGGCGAGTGACCAAATGATCAGCCCTGAGACTGCAAGAACACAAATCCGATCCATGGCGAAGCGTTTCACAAGGCGCGCGTTGGTCAGTGTTGCGACCGATATAAAAAGCGCTGCGCAGCCAAATAGGACGGCGTAAAGAGTTCCGACTTCATAAGTTTCCTGAAAGAGTTGCTGCGAGGAGTTGATATATCCCATAAGCGCACCATAGCAGAGACCACCTGCCACAGTGAATGCCATGGCCCGTCGTTCCGTCAGGACTTCGAGAACAGCAGCAACGAATTTGCCGACCCGAAAGGTGCGTTTCGCCAGAATGGTTTCGGGCTGCCGGAGAAGAAGCCACAAGGCTCCACCGACACAAACGACCGACAGAAGCGTGAACAATCCACGCCAGGGCATTACTAGCAACAAAGCCTGGCCGAGCGATGGAGCAAGAACTGGCACCATGATGAAGATGCCCATGATAATGGACATCACGCGCGCCATCGCGGCACCTTCGAAGCGGTCGCGGATCAGCGCCACGGTGACAATCCGGGGCCCTGCGGCTCCCGCGCCCTGCAACAGGCGGCCCGCTATGAGCGTCTCGAAAGTCGTTGCCATTGCGCAGATCAAACCGCCGACAGCGAAGAAGGCTGCGCCAATGACGATAGCCGGTCGGCGGCCTATGCTGTCCGACATTGGCCCGAACACCAACTGACCCGCCGCCAACCCCAAAAACAAGGCAACGATCACCATCTGGCGTCGGTTGCTTTCCACGCCAAGCTCCGATGCCATTTCCCCGAGCGCGGGCAACATCACGTCTATCGACAACGCAATTGTTGCCATCAAGACGGTTGCCATCGCGATAAACTCGGGGCGGTCTGGTTGCCTGGTCGGTTGCATTGCGCTGAGATTAATAATGCATAAGGCAGACATTGACCATCGGTGTTTGAACAACGGCACTGTCCCGCATCTCTGACGAAGGTGCTAAGTGCAGCGAAGGTCGGCTTCCCGCCCACCCTGGTCATTGGAACCGATATCTTGCCCTGGCCTTCACAATCTTCTCCTCCACACTCACTTCAGCCGCATCCGCCGACCGTTCCAACGCTTCAACATGCCGCGCCATAAACTCCGGAAACTCTTCTGCCTCCACCCCGGATATTGCAGCGCGGGTGATAAACAGCCC
>JABSOU010000218.1 GCA_013215215.1 Cognatishimia sp.
CTTCCCTTCGTGGTGCGGTATTCCTTCTCCGAGGTGGGCCTCGTGCTGCCGGGCATCGTGGGGGCGGCGCTGGTCTTTCTGGGCCTGGCTGTCAAGGGTCGGGGCAACTGATCGCGATGGGGCCGGGGTAACTGATCGCGTTTTCGGCTTGGTTGGCGTCGCGTGATTTCGCTGGACGCGGCCGGGGCCCCGGGTCGGGGTAACTGATCCGTCAGGCGGCCTTTCGCTTGCGCCGCCGCTTGGTGCCCTGGGGCGGGTTCCGGAAGGAATCGCCGACGAGTGTGAGCACGTGGGCATGGTGCAGCAGCCGGTCCATGGCGGCGCCGGCGAGAAGCGGGTCGCCGAAGAGCGCGCCGATCTCGGGGACGTCTCGATTGGAGGTGAGGATGGTGGAGCGCTTCTCGTATCGAAGTCGAATGACGTCGTAGAGGTCGAGCGGCTCGTCGCCGGTGAGGGGCCGCAGCCCGACGTCATCGAGGATCAGGAGCGGCGGTCGGATGAAGCGCTGGAGCCGTTTCTCGTGAGTCCCGTCGGCCCGAGCCGCTCGCAGCTGTCGAAGCATGTCGTCCGCGGTGACGTGTGCGACGTCGTATCCGGCGCGGCATGCACGGTGGCCGAGGGCTTGGGCGAGATGGCTCTTGCCAACGCCGGTGGGTCCGATGAGCAGGACGTTGTCGGCGCGCTCGATGAAGGCGGTGTTGGCGAGCTCGAGGACCTTGGCCTTCGGAAGCTTGGCGTTGAACGCGAAGTCGAAGGTCTCAAGGGTCCTCTCGTGCTCGAAGGCGGCCCTCTTCAGGCGTCGGCTGAGCTGGTTGGCGTCGCGTCGGTCGACCTCGTCCTGAAGCAGCCGGAGGAGAAACTCGCTGTGGCCGAGTTCGTCCTCGACCGCCTGCTGGATGCGCAGGTCGAGCGACTCCAAGACGCCGGAGAGCCGGAGCTTCTTGAGGATGGGGATCAGTTCGTCAGTGGGGCTCATTCGTCGTTTCCTCCAGGTGCAGTAGGTCGGTGATGGGGCGCGCGAAGCGCGGCGTCTCGAGTGCTCCGTGCTTGGGGCTGACCACCGTCGGCAGGGGCTCGAGGTCGAGCGCGCGGGCGAGCAGCGTCTTGATGCTCCGGTAGCTGGTGTTGCCGTAGAAGGCGGCGCGCTCGCACGCGCCGCGCGCCCGGTGAGGCGGGAAGCCCTCGAGGTGCGTGACGATGGCTTGGGCGGTGCGGAGCTGGCTCAGGACGTCGTCGGAGTCGAGGACCTGCTCAATGAAGCGAGCGACGTCCGGGTGGATCTTCGACGCGCGCTCCACCCAGTAGTCCGCGCTTCGATGGCGCAGGTCACGGCGCCCCTCGGGCAAGTGAGACTCGTCGATGCTGCGACGCCCGCGACCGCTTCGGGAGTGGGTCGCGATCCGGACGTCGTCGCCGTAGACGACCACCGAGCCCTCGGTCGCGCGGACCCACACGGAGCGCCCCACCCAACGCCACGGCACGGAGTAGAGGCGCCGGTCGAAGCTGATGCAGCAGTCCGGGTGGACCTTCGCCTCGCGCCACTCGACCGTCTCGAATCGGGCGGCGGGAAGTGGCCGAAGCGCCTGCTGTTCGACGGCGTCGAAGAGCTCGCGTGGCGAGCGGCCGGTCGTCGGGTGGATGCGCGGCTCGGCGACCTCGCGCAGCCATCGCTCGAGCCCTTGCTGCACCTCGTGCAGAGGCTCGCCGTGTCGGCCGGCGAAGTAGCTGCGCTTCACGAACTGGACCGCGCGCTCGACCTTGCCCTTCTTCTTCGGCTGGTACGGGGGCGCAGGATCGACCGAGAAGCCGTAGTGGCGCGCGAGCTCGCGATAGCTTCGATTGAGCGCGGTGGGCTGGTCGTGGCTGAAGCTGGCGCGGATCACCGCCGCCTTGAGATTGTCGGGGACGATGGTGCGCGGAACGCCGCCGAAGAAGCGGAACGCGTCGACATGAAGGCGCAGCCAGGTGGTGGTCTTCTGGTCGAAGACGACCTTGGCGAACATCTGGCGGCTGTGGCTCAGCGTCATGACGAAGACCCACGCCTTGCGGAGCACATGGCGCTCCGGATCGAGCAGGCGACCGACGTAGCCGAAGTCGACCTGGGCCTCCGCGCCGGGCTCGGTCTCGACCGGGATCGCGACCTCCTCGGCGGACGGACCGGCCGCCTTGGCCAGCTGCCGCACCATGCGCTTCACCGCCGAGTGGGACCCCGTGTAGTCCGCCTCCTCGAGCCGCAGCCGGTCGTGAATCGCCTTCGGCCCCACGCCCAGCTCGTGCAGCTGCTTGATCTTGGTACGCCACGCCTCCAGCGAACTCACCGGCATCGAGCTCGGCGGCGGGTAGACTCGCTCCACCGCTGCACGAAGCTCGCCCAGCTCCGGAAGCGCGTCTGGCGGCCCCTCGAGTAGCGCCTCGCGCTGGAGCGCCTCCCGGTACCGACGCTCCGTGTTCGGCGACATCTCGAGAAGGCGTGCCACCTCGCGCGCACCTCGCCCGAGCCGGTGCAGCCGCACCAGCTCCTGAAGTCTGTGCATGTCGATTCTCTTTCGGCCCACCCCGCACCTCCGAAAAGGTACGAGGGTCGCCCACCGGGCTGCTCGGGCGATCACTTGCCCCGACCCGGGGGCGATCACTTACCCCGGTCTGGGCCGCGATCACTTGCCCCGACCCGGGAGCGATCACTTACCCCGGCCCCTCACAGGTGCCCGCCCACCCCTTTGAGCAGGGCTTTGATCTCCGGTTGGTGCCGCACGCGCTTGACCGGCCCCGAAGGTGGAGGCGCGGACGCC
>JABSOU010000219.1 GCA_013215215.1 Cognatishimia sp.
GGGTGGAGGTCAACTAGATCGTCTACGGCAACTACCTCTTCCTGATTTACGAGGATTCTTGAAGAGCCGAGTTCCCAGTGGTCAAAAACTCCATGACCTACGACATGGATAAAGTCATAGGCAGGATCACGGTACATTTCCAAGAAATCCTTTCGACCACGTTCGCGCCCAAGATAGACATGAGTTTCGACACCGTGCCCTTGAAGAAATTCTGACGCCGAGTTTGCCTCCATCTCAGAATACCAATCATCACATGAAGCCCAGATGGCTGCCTGTCGAATTAGGCGATCTGGAAGCGGCGTCTTTAGACTCGAACTCAAAGGCCAGCATTCATTTGACTCCCGCGACAGCAACGCCTGAAGCGGGTGAAGGTTGTGAGGGAAACATGTAACGGCGGGGGATCCCGCCAGTTTCTCAACCAAAACTGGGATATCATAGAAGTCGGTCAGTGCTTTTTCAAACGCACTTGCATAATCCCTGTTCGGCTGCCCAGGGCGCCCAGGAACTTGATCGAGCTCGGGACCGGTTTGTACAGTTCGCGTCGTTCCCAATGCGCTATTGGTAGCGTCATTCATCGCTTCAACTACCTTGGATGCTTCGGCGAATTCACCCCGAAACTTGATCATATCAGCGCCGTTCCCGAGAAAGCCAACACCGTAAATGGCTGTGGGCAAAAGGATACTGCATCCGGACGAGGCCGTTTCAGTTTCACCACCATACCAAGCGGCAAGAATTCTTGCGAAGTCCGTCGCACGATCATTGTCCAACGCGAATTTTGCCACGGGACTCAATAAGCTAGACCGCTGATCGAGAGCAATCAACCAATCTGTGTGGTTCGGGAAACTCTCTCGAACTCCATCAGAGTATTCTTGAGCGGTTTCAAGTAATCGCTCGATATTCTCATCCCAGTCTCCGACTTCTTCGAAGGATGCAAAGAGGTATTGAAAGGGTTCGTGCTGTATCAATAGATCGGCATAGTCTCGTACTACAATTTGAGCCCACCTGTGGTGTGGGTCTCCGATCAAGTCGCAGCTACGCGTAGAAAACGCTTTGGCGATCAGAGCTTTGCTTTCTTTGGGTATTGCATCAACATCGTACAAGCTTCTCAGGACGGCAGCGGTGCCAAACGCGCTTTGATGCCCCACTTCTCTGCCCCAACACATGAGGCTCGCCGCTGCTTTTATTGCTAGAGTTTTATTGGCCGGTAGCTTAAACACTGTCTCTTCCAAGAGCGGAGCAATCGTGGTTGCTGGGGTATGCAGCGCAGTTTGGTTACGACAGTAGTAGAAAAAACCGTCTGCCCACTCCAAAAACGTGTTCGGAAAAGTGTTTGGCAGTATGTCCACTAACGTACCGATGAATTGAAATGGTCGTTCCAGGAAGAACTCTCGTTGAGCACTGGCATCTACTCTGTCGCTCAGTCCGTTATGTACCCATTCGAATGCATAGCCAAAACGACCTCTCCCAATCGCTGCCTTGATCGGAGCTATCGATACTGCGAACTGCAAGTATTGAAGCAACAGGCGCTCGACTTCATCTGTTGCGCTGGCCTGAGCTTGAATGATCTCCTCCGCGATAACGGCGCTTGCTGTAAGCAATTCGTCAAAAGATTTGGTTTGAGCAGCGCCTTGTAGGTTGTTCAATGCAGCTAGAAATCCCGGAACCTGAGGGGCCGACATCGGATGATTTATCTCAGGAACGGCAATACCATGGCCCGCGGAAAGCTCTCGCCAGTTTGAAAAATCGTACAAAAGGAGGTCCCTCAAATTACTTGGGTCAAAGGAATACTTCTTTGTCGGTACAGGCAAGATATGAATCCAGGAGTCACCTCCCAAAAATTAGAGCTGTAACAGGGACCAACCATTAGATCTCATTCACCACTCGTCAGTCGCTCTCCGAACCACATCGCCATAACTGCATGGGACCCAACAGTTTAAAGGTCCGCCATGGCGTCACAGACAATCAACCGGATAGCCCAACTCAACGATGCTTGGCATGATGTACGCTCACCCGGTGTGGTCTTCTGCTATGCCGATGGCCGTGGCGGCAAACACGCCCAGGACTTCCTGACGGACTTCAGCGGCACGCTGCAGGTGGATGGCTATACCGGCTATAATGCGCGGCGCAAGCTCAAGGAAGTGCATGACCGCGACGGCTCGCCCATTGCCGCTGAAGGTCTCAAACAGATCGCGGCCTTATACAGGATCGAGACGGAGATACGCGGCACACGTGCTGCAAACCGTCTGGCTGTACGGCGGGCCAGGACCAAGCCCTTGATCCAAGCATTTGAAGTCTGGCTCGCCACTATGCGGGGCCGCATCTCACGTAAATCCCGTCTGGGTGAGAAGCTCTCCTACATCGCCAAACACATGGACGGGCTTAAGCTCTTTCTTGACGACGGCACCATCGAGATGGACAGCAACATCATCGAGCGCGCTATCCGCCCCATTGCGCTGAACCGCAAGAACGCGCTCTTTGCAGGCCATGACGAAGGCGGTCGCACATGGGGCCGTATCGCGTCCCTGATTGAGACCTGCAAGCTCAATGGCGTCGAACCTTACGCCTATCTCAAGGCAACGCTCGAAGCCATCGCCAACGGCCACCCAGCCTCGCGCATTGACGAGCTCATGCCCTGGAACTTTGACAACGCAAGCTGATACCGCTTACTTTAAGCCCAAACCGTCGATTTCTGCGGCGTGTATGAATGTCCGCATTCGAGCTGAGGTTAACTTCCCTTGAACGCTATCTTGTGAGCCGCAGTAACAGTCTGTGCCTCTCGCCCGCACCT
>JABSOU010000220.1 GCA_013215215.1 Cognatishimia sp.
CGTTCAGGGCAATAGATTTCAAACTGCTCATCGCCTTTTTCATCAGAAACCCTCATGTAGTCGCCTGAGAAATCAGATCGTTTCATTTGGATTGCCGCAGTGGGACGTTGGCCCGTTCCCAGGATAAGTTCAGCTGCACCGCGCACCACAGGATCGGCATCGACTAACTGCGCGACCAGCCACTCAGGCCAGGGTTCATACTCTCGCTGTTTCCCAAACAGATCAATTCCCTCTGCAGGGTTTTCACCCAATGGCCAATCCTTTTTCTTGGCAGCATAGTTCCAAAGCATACTGATTACTTGAACAAACTTGTCAGCCTTGCGGGGCGTGGCCGCGAAATACTCGTGCATTGCCCGAACACCCTGGCGCGTCGTGTTCTTCATTGCCTTGTCGCCGTTCTTTTCTAAGAACGCGTCCATTGTGATACGGTAACTCTTCTTTGTGCTGTCCGCCAATTTACCTTGGATGCGAGGGTCCTTCCTCCACTCGATGACAATTGATTTCCAAGTGTATTGCGTTTTGGTTTCGCTCTGGGCTTCATGAGATCCACTCTCACAAGACCAATAGAGATGATCCAGTTTTTCGGCGTCACCTTCCCATTTGAGAAGTATATTTTTCTCTCTCTTTTTACCGTCAATTCGCCACGTAACTCTATGGTAGGGTTGCCAAATGGACTTTCGAGCATCCCACCGCCACGTCAATCGAGGCTTTTGAATACGTGGCTTTGGCGGGCGTCTCAAAATTCAATGTCCTGGCTTGGTTTGGCTGCATCACCACGCAGTATATCCCCGATCTGCACGAGGTCCCAAATCTGGGTGCCGTCCGCCAGTTTGATTGGAGCTGGCAAAGCGCCGCTCGTCACGAGTTTTCGAAACCGAGATTGAGCCAACCCAAGATACTTGGCTGCGTCCTTCTCGGGCCCGAACTCTTGAATTGTGACGCGTTGTGCTTTCACTTCTCCTCCTCATGTTTCATCATAAAGAAAGGAAGGAACTGCTCTAGCTCGTCCCATGCGTCTTGAATGGCTTCTATGTTTCCATCCCTAAGAGCCTTGCGCATGTCGTCGCAGCGCTTGCGGATGCGGGAAACGCGGGTTCTGCCGTAGCGTTTGGTCATTGGGCTTCACCTCGTGGGCTTGGAATACCGAACGTGCATCTGTCCTGAGTAATTGATTCACATGCGACGTCCGCGACGAATGAGACTAGGGCAAATATTATGAATGCGCTGTATAGACCTCTTAGCATCACTCGCCCTCCTTTTGTTCCGAGCGGGCGCGGATGGCCGAAGTGACTGCCGTGAGGTGATCGAGACCACCTGTTTGCCAATGCTCTTTTTCTTCCTCAGACCATCCCGTAGGCGGATGCAAAGCTCCGTCTGCATACACGTCAATAATCTCGGTCTGGATCGACTCACGCTCTGCGGCCACGGCTTCTTCAAGCTCTTGGCGGGTGATTAGGTCGCCGGAGCGGAATGCGTTTACCAACTCGGACGAAATCCGAAGATTAGCTACGGCATCGGAGTATTTAGATGTCAATGCCAACCCATCTTCATGCGAAAAGGCCTTGCGACCCCTTAGGTCTACCTGCCAATGACCGCCAGTTGCTTTCCGGCTCAGCGCCTCAAGCCGTTTTTTCAGTTCATTGGTCATTGCCGGTCTCCTTGCGAGGGTGGCGGTTAGGTGGGCGACCGAAGCCGCCCGCTGTTTCAGTCTGCCACTCGGCGGGCTTGTTGCATGAACGGATCGAACTCACGGGAAATGCGGAATTCATACACACCCTCAGACAGGTCATGGGCCTCATGCGCGTTTCCAGCGTTCTGGCGCAATTCAGTCGGGTTTTCGACAATCGCGATCAAAATCCGCATGCCTTCCGGCACATCCCGCGTGCGTTCCATGACAGTGACGCCCGGCGCATCAATCACATGGTGATGTCCGCTTTCGGAGTGACTAATAATCCATGCGCCGTGTTCGTCCTTTTCGGTGAATTCAATCAGGCATTCTGGTGCCACGTTAATTTTTCGGGCGTAAATTTCGCCCTGTGCGAAAGTATCCATTTTAGGTCCTTTTGGTTGGATAGGCGTATTCAGAAACAGGGATGCCGACACGCCAAGCCTGCGCCCCCTTCACGGTAAGTTCCTCCATTTCGTCTGGGTTAACGGCTTCCATGATGGTGCCGTTACGCGGGCAATGAGCCTTTAGGTAGAAACCCGGTTCAGGTAAGCCAGTCATGAAAACCTTGATCAGATCGCCGCGCTCCGGGTCTTCGTCGGAGTCAATGATTTCATGGCGTAGGCTATCAAGCATCTTATCCATGCCTTTTATCGCCACTCCCGCCGCGCGCTGTTCGACATTTCGACAGGACAGGATTTCATTGGCGGTCAGCTCATTGGTTTTCGTGATCCATTCTTCCGGTACACGAACGCCATGCCAGCAGTGGAGCGAGAAGCCATCGTTGAATGCCATTGCTGGGCCAACTTCGCTGTGCAACACACGGTTTTCATCAAAGCTCAAACTTGCTGGGCGACGTGATACAAAAGCCAGGCCATCGTAAGGATATAGTGCGCCCGCTTTATCGGCATAATTCAGCCATGCATCCAGCCAACGGGATTGCTGGTCTGAATACTTCGCTCCTGATTTGCCGCAGAACTCATAGAATGCAGCCCAATAAAATTCAGACCCACCGGCGTAGAAATTTGTTACAAATTCAATTTCAGTGCCCCAGAGTTGGCCCCAGAGTTGG
>JABSOU010000221.1 GCA_013215215.1 Cognatishimia sp.
TTCACTCATCCACTGGCCCACGAATATTAACGTGGTTCCCATCGACTACGGCTTTCGCCCTCGCCTTAGGGGCCGGCTAACCCTGCGCAGATTAACTTTACACAGGAACCCTTGGATTTTCGGCGGAAGAGTTTCTCACTCTTCTCTCGCTACTCATGTCAGCATTCTCACTTCTGATATCTCCAGGAATCCTCGCGGATTTCCCTTCACAGACTTACAGAACGCTCCGCTACCGCTCTTTCGAGCCTGCAGTTTCGGTGCATGGCTTAAGCCCCGTTACATCTTCGCCGCAAAACCTCTATTAGACCAGTGAGCTGTTACGCTATCTTTAAAGGATGGCTGCTTCTAAGCCAACCTCCTGGTTGTTTTGGAAGTTTCACATGCTTTCCCACTTAGCCATGACTTTGGGACCTTAACTGGCAGTCAGGGTTGTTTCCCTCTCCACTACGGACGTTAGCACCCGCAGTGTGTCTGCCGAATATTGCTCCTCGGTATTCGGAGTTTGGTTAGGTTTGGTAATCCGGTGAGGACCCCTAGCCCATCCAGTGCTCTACCCCCGAGGGCATTCGTTCGACGCTCTACCTAAATAGATTTCGCGGAGAACCAGCTATTTCCAGCCTTGATTGGCCTTTCACCCCTATCCACAGCTCATCCGAGTCTTTTTCAACAGACACCGGTTCGGTCCTCCAGTATGTGTTACCATACGTTCAACCTGGCCATGGATAGATCGACTGGTTTCGGGTCTAATCCGACGAACTAAACGCCCTATTAAGACTCGCTTTCGCTACGCCTACACCTAACGGCTTAAGCTTGCTCGCCAGACTAAGTCGCTGACCCATTATACAAAAGGTACGTTGTCACCATTACAGGCTCCAACTGTTTGTAGGCATTCGGTTTCAGGGTCTATTTCACTCCCCTCGTCGGGGTGCTTTTCACCTTTCCCTCACGGTACTGGTTCGCTATCGGTCAGTAAGGAGTACTTAGGCTTGGAGGGTGGTCCCCCCATTTTCAGACAGAATTTCACGTGTTCCGCCTTACTCAAGTCTCTACATTAAATTTACGTGTACAGGGCTATCACCCACTATGGCCTAACTTTCCAGATAGTTCCACTTTTTTAATATAAAGCACTGGCCTGTTCCGCGTTCGCTCGCCACTACTAGCGGAGTCTCGGTTGATGTCCTTTCCTCCGGTTACTTAGATGTTTCAGTTCACCGGGTTTGCTTCTAATCTCCTATATATTCAGAGAATAGATACCTTCTTTTGGTAACTAGAAATCAAAAACCACACCCTAGAAAATGCATATCTAGTGATCGGTTTTGTATTTCCAGTTACCGAAGGTGGGTTCCCCCATTCGGAAATCTACGGGTCAAAAGTTGTTCGCACTTCACCATAGCTTATCGCAGCGTACCACGTCCTTCATCGCCTCTTACTGCCAAGGCATCCACCAAATGCCCTTAAGTCACTTGATCACTCTCATTTGCAATGCCTACCTAACTCAATAAGCAATATAAAAAGCTATTTGTTGATGTAGGATCACAAAAGAAAGACCAGAAATTATAAAATAGTCCCAATATGAGTAGGCGTAAATAGTGTGTTAGATCAATGTCTATATACACATTTGTGCCTATGTACTGGGAATATCCTCTCTTCACGATTTCGATGATGTACACTCGAAGTATGTTCGAGTGAAAAACTTTACCTTCAAACCACAGATTAAATAAAGCCTAGAAACGGTATAATTCCTAAAATTGTTGGTGGAGCCAGACGGGATCGAACCGACGACCTGAAGCTTGCAAAGCTACCGCTCTCCCAACTGAGCTATGGCCCCTTCATAACAAGCAATCTACCTGCAAGCATCTTAGTTAGACTTGGTGAAGACGCATGAGTCGATATAGAAAGCTCACCCAATTGGTGGGCCTGGGTAGAGTTGAACTACCGACCTCACGCTTATCAGGCGTGCGCTCTAACCACCTGAGCTACAGGCCCTTAGGAAAGATTATCTATGGTAAGAAAGAGAAACGAAGACGGCGGCGTTCCGCGATGTAAGTATACAAAGCACATTCCAAATGCTTTGCGTATGCTCTAAAAAGGCCCAGTATGCTCAAAGTATATCAAAGCATAATTAGGGCCATCCTTAGAAAGGAGGTGATCCAGCCGCAGGTTCCCCTACGGCTACCTTGTTACGACTTCACCCCAGTCGCTGATCCTACCGTGGTCCGCTGCCTCCAAAAGGTTAGCGCACGGCCGTCGGGTAGAACCAACTCCCATGGTGTGACGGGCGGTGTGTACAAGGCCCGGGAACGTATTCACCGCGTCATGCTGTTACGCGATTACTAGCGATTCCGACTTCATGGGGTCGAGTTGCAGACCCCAATCCGAACTGAGATAGCTTTTGGAGATTAACTCACTGTCACTACCATTGTAGCACGTGTGTAGCCCAACCCGTAAGGGCCATGAGGACTTGACGTCATCCACACCTTCCTCCCGCTTATCACGGGCAGTTTCTCTAGAGTGCCCAGCCGAACTGCTGGCAACTAAAGATGTGGGTTGCGCTCGTTGCCGGACTTAACCGAACATCTCACGACACGAGCTGACGACAGCCATGCAGCACCTGTCACTGCGTCCCCGAAGGGAACACTCCATCTCTGGAGTTAGCACAGGATGTCAAGGGTTGGTAAGGTTCTGCGCGTTGCTTCGAATTAAACCACATGCTCCACCGCTTGTGCGGGCCCCCG
>JABSOU010000222.1 GCA_013215215.1 Cognatishimia sp.
ATATCCAGCACTGTGGCCAACAACCCTGATCTTGTTGGCCTGTACGTGATGTCATCAGAAGCCAGACCACCTCTGATGGTCCTAAAAAACCTGAAGGGTCCAAAGAACCTGATCAAAATCGCTCATGAACGAACTCCATTCACAGAAGCCGAACTTAAAGCAGGGAGCTTGGACGGTATTATTGCACAAAATCCGGGTCACCTGGTAAGAAGTGCGGTTCGAAAACTCAAAGCAACGGTTGATAAGCGTGAAGTCAAAGGATCTCAGGAAAAGATCCGCGTTGAAGTGATCTTAAGGACAAACCTTTAACTGCTCTCATCTCCTGTCCGGCCCCGTCGCGGCCAAAAATCCCCCTTTCAACACCCAGCGATTGATCTCCAGCCTAGAGCGCAAGGTAAACATGTATAATGTCGCATATATTGAGAGCGATCGGCCGCGTTCAATCGGAGCCGCGCTCGGCCCAAAGCCGACACTCATGCATGTTACCCAATGCTGCGGTGCGGCCCTTCAAACCGGACCTTCGCTGCGCTGACGTAATCCGAGCATTGTTGGTTGTCAGGTATGCGGACAATCCCGACTTTGGTTTTTCGGCCTTCGCTAACGCAGCATGCGCTCGCAGTAGCAGCGGGCTTTCTGTTGCGACGCAGCGCATATCGCCGATGCAGTCATTCATCGGCGCTGATCGTCCCCAAACCCAAACTGCGCTTTCGCTGCTGGCGTCGTGGACCTTCGAGACGCGGACAAAACGGACTTTTGCCCCCCCCAACCGAATGACCGCTTTGTGCGGTTAAACGCTGCAACGGAAAATACTAGGGTGGGAAGCGGATATTCGCTGTATGTCTAAGAGACGCTGGTTGAAAGCTCGAAAATGGACTTCCGTCATCGCGCTACGACTATTACCACTCCAGCCAAATTGGTTTTCGTTTAGACAAGGAAATCTTCACGGACATCTTCGCCACTCGTTCTGGAAGTGGGCGTTGAAATTATCTCAAAATCTGTAATCTCCGATCCTTTGTCCCGTTTATCCGGGCAATTGTTTTACGGAGACACCCACTGAAACCCGTGATCAGAAAGCCGACGCTGTACGCGACCGGGGTAATCCGAAACGATCGCGTCCACGCACAGGTCAATCATGCGGTCGATGTCTTCAGGTTCATTCACAGTCCATACCGCAACGACCAAGCCGAGTTCATGCGCGCGGGAAACTCCCTGTGATGTCACATCATCAAGGTATGGACACCACAATGCCCCCCCCGCTTTGGCCACCAGATCAGGGATTTGAGTTTCGATGCCGGAAAAGTCCGGGCTGATCGACTTGGCGGAATCCTCGCCGACTTCGTCTGCGTTGTCGGGCAATTGCGTCAAGAAAGATGCCGGAATGTCCGGGGCCTGCCTTTGGCATTCGGCCAGCAGGTTCCAGTCGAAACTGTGTAGCAAGGTGCGCTGATCAAGTCCCGCTTCGCGCACAACAGCAATTACTTCGGCGACAAGTTTACTGCGGTATCCCGCATCAAAAGCGAAATCCGGATCGGATTTGATCTCGAGCATCAAATGTGCAGCCTGATATTGCGGCTGAACGACTCTGCTCATCAGGTCACTCAGGCGGGGCACGCGCAGGCCGTCGATCTGCGACTGATCGGGGAAGCGTCGACCATAGGCGCTTGTCCCGTCAATCCGGCCTATTTCGTAAGTCTGAATCTGCTCAAAAGTCAGATCGGCCACTTTGGGCTCGCTTGTTAGAAAACAGCCGTTTTCGTCCCGATATGTGGGCGCATGCAGCCTGTGATTATGGGTAATGACCGGAACGGAATCCGCCGTCATGACCACATCAAATTCCAACAGATGCGCGCCGGTCGACATCGCGTATTCGAAACCCAGCATCGTGTTTTCCGGCAAAACGCCCCGTGCGCCGCGATGGCCGACCACTCGGATCAGGCCATCGCCGCCGCGAAAAGCTTCTGCCGCCGGAAAGGTCTTCACGCGGTGCGCCTGTACCCCGTTTCCGGGTCAAAGAGATGGATATTCGTCGATTCTATCGAGAACCGTTTGATCGTGCCTTTGTCGGTAATGGTGTGAACGCCTGCTAAGCTGATGGTCATGGCAGCATCGGCGCAGGCCAATCGACCATGCAACAGAGTGTTGGCCCCCAAAGGTTCTGACATCTGGATTTGCGCTTCCATCGGGCCCGCGGTGTCTTCGATCAGATGCTCGGGCCGCACGCCAACTTTGACCGGACCGTCACTACATTCGGTCGCCCCAATAGCTGCGTCGCCAATCAACACGGTGCCGTTTTTCAACTGACCGTCGAACACGTTCATGGCTGGGCTGCCGATGAATTGCGCGGCGAAGAGCGTGCTGGGGGTCTCGTAAACCTCCAGAGGTGTGCCGATCTGTTCCGCGATTCCGCCATGCATCACGATCATGCGGTCGGCCATTGTCATGGCCTCGACCTGATCGTGGGTGACATATAGAGACGTGATGCCCAGTTTTTCCTGCAATTCCCGGATTTCCAGACGCATCTGAACGCGCAGTTTTGCATCAAGGTTTGACAGAGGTTCATCAAACAGAAACACCGCCGGTTCACGCACAATGGCACGACCCATGGCGACGCGTTGTCGCTGGCCGCCGGACAGTTGGCGGGGTTTACGATCCAGCAAGGGTTCGAGTTGCAACAGACGCGCGGCCTCCTGAACCTTGGCGTCAATTTCGGCGGCGGGCATCTT
>JABSOU010000223.1 GCA_013215215.1 Cognatishimia sp.
CTCCTTGACCGAATAACCCCGCTCCGTGACCTGCGCCACCGCGTCGATCTTGAACTCATCTGAGTAACGAATTTGCCCTGACATTTGCGTAATCCTTTGCTTCCAAAATTACCAAGCAAAGCGTCTACAAATCTAGGGGCACCTCACTCAGTTCACAGAATTCGCGAATTTTCATGTCGGGCCTTTGCAGGCGGGGTGTCCAACAGGGTGTGAGACACCTCGCAATGGACCAATAAATTTCCAGTCTGTGGGCTTTCAAAAGTGAAAAACCTGACGCAGGACAAAATGTCGCAACTGTTTTTCTGATCCACCTTCAATCCGCAGCCGTACCCATTAACATATAAATAAGTTAGGGAGCAAGAAAATGGAAAAAATGCTAAACCCGTCGGATTTTGTGGGGGTGTCATTTTGGATAATCTCAGCTGCGATGGTTGCGGCGACCTTCTTCTTTTGGGTCGAACGCGATCGGGCGGTCGGAAAATGGAAGACCTCGTTGACGGTGGCCGCCATGGTCACCGGTATCGCGGCCATACACTATTTCTACATGCGCGACGTTTGGGCCGTTACCGGTGAAAGCCCGACGGTCTTCCGCTATGTCGACTGGCTGCTGACAGTGCCGCTTCAGATCATCGAGTTTTACTTGATCCTGGCTGCGATTGCAGTCGTCAGGGCAGCGCTCTTCTGGCGCTTGTTGGTCGCATCGTTGGTCATGTTGATCGCCGGTTACCTGGCTGAGGTAAACCCAGAAGCCACAACATCGCTTTGGGTGTTATTTATAATCGGCACGCTGGCGTGGCTCTACATCATCTATGAAATCTTCGCGGGTGAGGCGAGCCAGATCAACGCAAGTCAGGGCACCGTGGCATCGAAGCGCGCCTTCAGCGCTTTGAGGATAATCGTGACCTTTGGTTGGGCGATCTACCCGCTGGGCTTCGTCTACGGCTACGCCGGGGGCGGCAACGCCGATGCGCTGAATATCATCTACAACCTCGCGGACTTCGTGAACAAGATCGCTTTCGGTGTGGTGATCTGGGCGGCCGCAACGGCAGACAACGCAAATGAAAAAGCCGCAGCATAGTGCAGGTTGCCAATGGCGCCGGGGCTTGTCCCGGCGCCATCGGTCAAGTCTTTCCAACAGCAGTGGTCAACATGGTTATGTCAATGCGATCTTTCGAAATTCTGGTTGATGATGTCGAACAATCGATGCTCCGCCTGACAGCCCCGGGCGACGACACAACTTCGACCGCCGCCTCCTATCACCTTTCGTCTGGCGGCAGGCGGGTGCGATGCAGGCTTGCATTGGATGCCGGTCGGAGGCTCGGACTTGACGATGCGTCGAGCGTTGCAATTGCGGCAACGTGCGAGCTGTTACACAACGCCTCGCTTATTCACGACGACTTGCAAGACGGGGACTGTATGCGGCGCGGCGCGCAAAGCGTCTGGGCGAAGTTTGGCAAGGACGTGGCGCTTTGTGTGGGCGATTTGTTCGTATCGGCGGCTTACGCGTCACTCGCAGGAGTGAAGAACACCGAATTGGCACCGCTAATGCGAGCGTCGCATCTGGCCGTGTCCCGTGTCATCCACGGACAGATTGCCGATCTGTGCGATTTGCCGTCGGCGATTGACGGATATCTGGAAACTATCTCCGGAAAATCCGGCGCGCTGTTGTGCCTCCCGCTGGAACTCTGCTTTATCGCGGGCCGACGCAATGGCGCGCTGGATGCGGCGCGCCACGCGGTCGACGCCTTCGCCGTTGCCTACCAAATTTCTGATGATCTGGGCGACTGGCGTGCCGATATCGAAAACGGCCGGATGAACATCGTTGCAGTGCTCGAACACAACGCAGCAGTCGGGCGTGAGATTGCAATCCAGCGCGCGAGACAGATGGCTTTCGAGCATCTCGACCTGTCAGAGGAACTTGCGCTGCGATTTCCCGAGGGCTGCGGACGGTTGATTGCGAACTATGCGTGCGAAATGCGCGATGCGCTTGCGTCGAAGGACGCAGCATGAGCCGCGCGGTCGTTATCGGTGGCGGGTTTGGCGGGATCGCTGCCGCGCTGCGTCTGCGGGCCAAGGGCCATGATGTGACCTTGATTGATCGCTGCTCGCGCTTGGGCGGAAGGGCTCAGGGGTTCGAACGCGATGGATATCGCCACGACGCCGGACCCACAGTCATCACAGCACCGTTTCTGTTTCGCGAGTTGTTTGACCTCTTCAACCGCCCGATGGAGCAATACGCCGACATCGTCCCGCTATCGCTTTGGTATCGCTTCGAGTTTCCCGATGGCAGCCGGTTCGACTATGGCGGCGAGATCGAAGATACGCTCGCCGAGATTGCACGTTTCAATCCCGACGATCAGGAAGGCTATCTGCGGTTGTTGGAGAAGTCGCGCCAGATTTATCAGCTGGGGTTTGAGGGTCTTTCGGCCCGCCCATTCCACAGTTTCCCCACCATGTTGGCGCAGATTCCAAAGATGCTGCAACTCGGCAGCTATCGTACCGTGTGGCAGTTGGTGTCCAAACACCTACAAGACTGGCGCCTGCGGCGCGCATTTTCGGTGCAGCCTTTACTGGTCGGCGGCAACCC
>JABSOU010000224.1 GCA_013215215.1 Cognatishimia sp.
GCTGCTGTACTGCAAGGGTACCTCACGATGCTTGCTCAGAACGAACTCATCTTTCGCCTTTTACTAAAGATGACCGTGGGCAAGAATCCCAGTGACACTGCATATTTTTGGAGGGCTTTGTGCCCAAACTTTAACACAGACGAGATGGAGCACTGAATCTGATATCTGTCCAAACCCGCATCCTCCCGGCCCGCATGCGGATAATTGCCAAAAAAATAAACAAAACATGGGCGGCACAGTCCAGGTAGGCCCACCGGCAGGTTGGCGGCCACTGCTCAGCTCTGCGCTCCTGGAACTCTCTGTTGCGAGGCCTCTGAGCTGCTCCGTTACCGGCCTGGCCCGGTTCAGCCTTCCTCAGGCCCCAAGTCGGCCAGACCTGCGCCTGGCCTCCAGTGGGCACACCAGAGTAACTAGGGCAGAGCATCGGCACAGCGCCATCCAACGCTGGAACCCGATGGAGCCAACCCATTCTATGTCACCACTGTCCCTCCAAGAGGCTGGAGTTTCAGAGCGGTGCCCACCCGCCCCGGACATTCCTGCTGCCAAGTGTGCCCGTGTGCAAAGCATGTGCTCGTGAGCTGTGCCACAAAAAAGATACTCTGCTGGGCCTCGAACCCACAATCTTTGGCTTGGGAAGCCAACGCCTTATCCATCAGGCTACAGGAGGGGTTGCTGCATCGGGAAAAAGCGGGTGCGTGGTCATGCTGGGGCTCGAACCCAGGACCTTCGCCTTATCAGAGCGACGCTCTACCGACTGCTGCTGCTGCAACCGTGCGCGTGCTGCCAGGAGCAGCGTGAGTGGTCTAGTGGTAGAATGGCTCCCTGCCACGGAGTCGGCCCGGGTTCGATTCCCGGCTCACGCAGTCTTTTTATTGTGCGTGGCTCAGTGGTCTAGTGGCATGATTCTCGCTCAGGGTGCGAGAGGTCCCGGGTTCAATTCCCGGCTGAGCCCTTTTCGATGTGCAATGGAACAGCGGCTACTTAGCTCAGTGGCAGAGCACAGGTCTCGTACACCTGGGGTGGAGAGTTCGATCCTCTCAGTGGCCTTGCTTTTCGTGGTGACAAAAAGGTGATACTTTCTCGATTAGTGCGTGTCATCCTTGCGCAGGGACCATGCTAATCTTCTCTGTATCGTTCCAATTTTAGCGGATGTCCCATTGCTGGGCTCCACTGATCCAACGGACCTGCCGTGTGCGCAATGCCACAGCAGAGGGGGTGTAGCTCAAATGGTAGAGCGCTCGCTCAGCATGCGAGAGGTACAGGGATCGATACCCTGCATCTCCACCTTTTTGTTCAGACGCCAGCAGCAGCAGACGTACCCAAGCGGTTAAGGGGGTGGACTCGAAATCCACTGGGCTCTGCCCGCGCAGGTTCGAGTCCTGCCGTCTGCGTCCTTTGCTTTGCACGCAGCAGGGTGCCGCCATCAAGGCAGCAAGGGCCGCTTTAGCTCAGTTGGGAGAGCGTCAGACTGAAGATCTGAAGGTCCCTGGTTCAATCCCAGGAGGTGGCACTTTTGCTCCGCTGCCGCTGCGTCTCAAGGCATCATCTTCCGTAGTATAGAGGTTAGTATACCCGCCTGTCACGCGGGTGACCCGGGTTCGATTCCCGGCGGGAGAGACTTTTGCGACTTTTTCCCCACGGAAAGGCTGACAGGCAGCGCCTGCAAAATGTACGGGCAGCCGGGATCGAACCTGCGATCTCACGCGTGTGAGGCGTGCGTCCTGACCACTAGACGAGCCATTGGAGACTGCTGGACCACCGTTGGCTTGCAGTCTCAGGGCCCAAAAAGGAGAATGCGACACCCAGGGTTCCCACGTGATCACTCACCGCAGTACTAACTGGGCCTGCCGGTGCTTAACTTCCCAAATCGGACGGGATGGGGTGCTTTCACCGGAGTATGGCCGCATCCGCTGGACAGAAAGTGCAACCGCCGGGAGTCGAACCCGGGCCGCTGGCTTGGAGGGCCAGAATCCTGACCGTTAGACCACGGTTGCCACACCCGCAACAGTGCTGTTTGGCGGCGCTGCTGCGTGCGTAGGGGTGCTGGGGCAGCAGCGAATGGACCCCTTGCAAGACTCTGTGCCAGAGCTTGGCAGCAGCCTGCAGAAGTTCGGGAGGAGAAGGGAAAAAGCTGGCCCGGCGCAGGCGCCAGGCCAGAGTCCAAAAAGTCAAGAGACTGGGCTCTGTGAGTGTTGGATAGTTTCCATACCAATAAAGTACAGAAACTGTAGCTTTAGAATCGTTGGTTAACTGTTCAGTGGGTTGGCTGGGCATGCGCAGTGCCGGTGGTCACCCCGGCGCCACACCGTGGCAGCACCAAAACCTGACCTCAGACGGAATCGAACCGCCGTTGTCGGATTTGGAATCCGAAGTGCTACCGCTACACCATGAGGCCTGTGCCTTATGGGACTGGTTCCAGCACACACTTGCCTGGCTGGCTGCAACGGCTGCTGACTGGCATGCTTGAAGGTTCAATCACATTGCTGTCTCGCAGGGCACCACCAAAAAGGAGAATGCGACACCCAGGGTTCCCACGTGATCACTCACCGCAGTACTAACTGGGCCTGCCGGTGCTTAA
>JABSOU010000019.1:0-6572 GCA_013215215.1 Cognatishimia sp.
TGTTGCGGCGGGCAGGCTGATCTGTGTGCACCTTTGATCAACAGCCTGACCGACGAGCAAAAAGAGCCCTCTTCTCGTTCGGACAAGGTCTACAACATCCTCTTTTTGTGCCACGCGAACTCGGCACGGTCATTGATGGCCGAAGCGATTATGCAACGCGAGGGTAGAGGGCGATTTCGGGCGTTCTCCGCTGGCGCAGATCCGGCCGCGCGGGCAAACCCGCAGGCATTGGCCTTGCTTGAGCGCAACAATTACGATGTCAGCGTCTTTAAGCCAAAAAGTTGGGATGCCTTTGCCACGAAAGATGCACCCAAAATGGATTTCGTCATAACCGTCTGTCACAAGGCCGCGGGCGAGCCCTGTCCGACCTGGCCCGGACAGCCTATGACTGCTCATTGGGGGGTGCATGACCCTGCGGAGTTTGAGGGCAACGAGGCCCATACCGCTGTCATTTTCAATAAAACCTATGCCCAATTGCGCAGCCGTATTTCGGGCTTTGCCAATCTGCCGATTGACTCTTTGGATCAATTGGCTCTGAAACAGCAAATGGATGCAATTGGCAAAAAATCGGCGGATCAGAATGACTAATACGACAGCAGTGGATCAAGTTGCCGCGGGCCTTGGCACGTTTGAGCGGCTTTTGTCCCTATGGGTGGCCTTGGCAATCGCAGCAGGACTGGCCCTTGGCGCCCGCGTGCCCGGCGTATTTGCGACTTTGGCCGCGCTCGAGATTGCTTCGGTGAACCTGCCCGTCGCGATTTTGATCTGGGCGATGGTCTATCCGATGATGGTGGGGGTTGATTTCGGTGCCCTGCGCCAGATCGGCGAGCGTCCCAAAGGCCTTGTGATCACTCTGGTGGTCAACTGGCTGATCAAACCCTTCACCATGGCCGCTTTGGGTGTGCTGTTCTTTGAAGTGGTCTTTGCTGGGCTGATCGATCCGCAGGATGCGCAGCAATATATTGCTGGCGTTATCATTCTGGGTGCTGCGCCTTGCACGGCGATGGTTTTTGTCTGGTCAAACCTCACTCGCGGGGATGAGACCTATACACTGGTGCAAGTGAGTGTGAATGACGTCGTTATGGTCTTTGCCTTTGCGCCGATTGTGGCGTTTTTGCTGGGTGTGAGCGACATTACCGTGCCGTGGGAGACGCTCATTCTTTCGGTTGTGCTTTATGTCGCGTTGCCTTTGATCGCGGGTCTGATCACACGCAATCGCTTGATGGGGCAGGGCGGGGAGGCCGCAGTTGCTGCCCTCAAAGACCGATGCCGGCCTCTGTCCATCATTGGGCTTTTGATGACCGTCGTTTTGCTCTTTGGTTTTCAAGGGCAGGTCATTCTGGATCGCCCTCTGGTGATCGTTCTGATTGCTGTGCCTTTGTTGATCCAAAGCTACGGGATCTTTTTTGTCGCCTATGGCGCGGCGCGTTTGTGGAAGGTGCCATTCAATGTGGCCGCCCCCTGCGCGTTGATCGGGACTTCGAACTTTTTTGAGCTGGCCGTTGCGGTCGCCATCAGCCTCTTTGGCCTAGGGTCCGGCGCGGCTTTGGCGACGGTGGTCGGGGTTCTGGTCGAAGTGCCGGTCATGCTGTCACTGGTGGCTTTCGCCAACCGCACACGCGGCTGGTTTCCGAGTTAACTCTCTTTTCAAGGGTCTGAAAATATGACGAAAATCGCGATTAATGGTCTTGGGCGCATGGGCAAGCTGGTGCTGCGTCGGCTGTTTGACATGGGGCTGGGCACGCAGATTGCGTTTATCAACGATCCGTTTGGCGATATCTCAACCCATGCTTTGCTGGTCGAGTTTGACACTGTGCATGGACGCTGGAACGGCGATGTCACCTATGATGAGAGCAGCATCACGATCCGAGGCCATAAGATCCCATTTTGCCGCGAGATGTCCCCAGTAGATCTGCCTTTGGCAGGCGTTGATCTGGTGGTGGAATGTTCCGGCAAGTTTAAAACATCAGAGGCCCTGCAGCCCTATTTCGATGCAGGTGTTAAGAAGACAGTTATCTCGGCACCAGTGAAAATCGAAGAGGCCGCGAATATCGTTTATGGGGTCAATCACGAGATTTATAGCGACCAGCGCATTGTGACGGCGGCCAGCTGCACAACGAATTGCATCGCGCCGGTGGTCAAAGTGATGCTTGAAAATTTCGGGATTGAGCAGGCGTCGTTTACCACCATCCACGATGTGACAAACACCCAGACGATTGTCGATAAGCCGCATAAGGACCCGCGCCGCGCGCGGTCTGCGTTGAACTCGCTGATCCCGACGACCACCGGCTCTGCAAAAGCGATCATTCAGATCTATCCAGAGCTTGAGGGGCGCATCAATGGGCACGCGGTGCGCGTGCCTCTGCTGAATGCATCGCTCACGGATATCGTCTTTGACGTGTCGCGCGATGTGACTGCGGAAGAGATCAACGGCGCGATGAAGGCGGCCAGTGAAGGCGAGCTGCAAGGCATTCTTGGCTATGAAAGCCGCCCTTTGGTCAGTTGCGATTTCACCGATGATGATCGCTCGACCATTGTCGACGGGCCGTCAACCATGGTGGTGAACCAGCGCCAGGTGAAGGTCTATGCTTGGTATGACAACGAATGGGGCTATGTCTGCCGCTTGGCTGACATCACGAAAATGGTCGCCCAGAGCCTCTAGGGGCTCGGAAATTTGAAAATTTCCGACGTCGCATTCTTTCAAAGAATGCGTGTCGCGAGAGGGTAACATGAGCCAGAACACAGGCCTTGCCGCTTATATCACTGTGACTGCCGCCTATTGGGCTTTCATGCTTACGGATGGTGCATTGCGGATGTTGGTGCTTTTGCACTTTCACACGCTGGGGTTCTCGCCGGTGCAATTGGCTTATCTGTTCCTGCTCTATGAGTTCATGGGGATGGTCACAAACCTATCGGCAGGCTGGATCGCTGCGCGGTTTGGCTTGACCCTGACGCTCTACCTAGGGCTTGGAATTCAGGTGGTCGCCCTTGTGGCGCTGTCACAACTTGATCCTGCCTGGAGTATCGTGGCCTCGGTGGTCTTTGTGATGTGTGTTCAAGGGCTGTCGGGCGTCGCGAAAGACCTGTCCAAAATGTCCGCGAAGTCAGCCGTCAAAGTCCTTGCCCCCAAAGAGGGTGGGGGGCTATTTCGCTGGGTCGCCGTACTGACAGGCTCGAAAAACGCAGTGAAAGGCTTTGGGTTCCTTTTGGGCGCAGGGCTTTTGGCCGTCGCAGGGTTTCAGACCGCCGTTTGGGCCATGGCGGCTGTCTTGGCCGCCATTCTGGTGGGGACATTTGTGTTCATGCCATCCGGCCTGCCACAGGGCAAAAAGTCAGCAAAGTTCAGTCAGGTCTTTTCGAGTGATCCCAATATCAATCGCTTGAGCCTTGCGCGTATGTTCCTTTTTGGTGCGCGCGACGTTTGGTTCGTCGTTGGCATTCCGATTTACTTCTACTCTGTATTGTCTGACGGCACCGTCGCAGGAAATCGTACCGCCTTCTTTACCATCGGCACTTTTATGGCAGTCTGGATCATCCTCTACGGCTTGGTGCAAGGCCTCGCGCCTGCAATTTTGAAGGCCAAGGACAAGACAACACCCGAAGTCGTTAGCGCGGCACTCACCTGGGTTGGAGCGCTGACGCTGATCCCGCTGGCGATATCTGCGGCGGTTTGGGTGAATATGTCAGGGCTGGTTTATTTTGTCGTCGCGGGTCTTTTGCTGTTTGGCTTTGTCTTTGCCGTCAATAGCTCGGTCCACAGCTATTTGATCCTAGCTTTCACAAGCGAAGATTGCGTGACCATGGACGTCGGGTTTTACTATATGGCCAACGCGGCGGGGCGGCTATTGGGGACGTTGCTTTCAGGCCTCAGCTATCAAGCCGGGGGCTTGCCGTTCTGCCTGCTGACGGCGGCGCTTATGAGCCTTGCGTCGACCTTGGCGACGCTCAGATTGCGTCAAACAAGTTAGTCATTCTGAACGATATCGGCCAAAAAGGCTTCGACAAAACTCCGGCAGGCAAGGTCTTCCATCGCGAAAGACAGATCAGGGTGATCGAGGACCTGAAGCAAATCCAATAGTTGCGGTTTTTCCGTAAGCGTTTCGGCATGTTCCAAATCTACGGCCATAAACCATTTTGGAAAACGCCGGTTCTCTACCTCACCATCTGAAACAATTGAGAGGTTGTAGTGCCATGGCGATTGTTCGGTGCGAACGATAGACCTCGAAATCTCGTTCGTATCACCTTCACGAATGTGGCAGAAATTTTTTTTGTAATAGATTGCAAGCCCTGTAACATCATGCTCGGCGGTATTGGTCCTGGCGAAATCATACATGTCCATCAGATCACTTTCGGACATGTCTGTCGTTGCGGTCGAAAATAAAACCACACGTCTCATTTATCGTCCTCCTCAATAAACACATGCTTGAAAACTCGTTAACGGTACTTCATACTGAAATTCTCCTCAAAGTTACTGTCAACCAATTTTTTCTACCATAGGTAGATTTTTGCCGTTTTTCGATTTGCGCGAAAAATACCTCTGTTTCTAACATAGTGCGGCTGAGTGCTTCGCCCATTGACCAAGCCGAAATTCCGCTCCATATGGCTTGCCATGACAAAGCTCTCGAAAATCCGCAATTTCTCGATCGTTGCCCATATCGACCACGGGAAATCCACTCTCGCTGACCGGCTGATCCAATCCACCAATACGGTGGCGGATCGGGATATGAAGGAACAGTTGTTGGACTCGATGGATATCGAGCGCGAACGCGGAATTACGATCAAAGCCAACACGGTGCGTATCGACTATAGGGCCAACGACGGAGAGGATTATATCCTCAACCTGATCGACACCCCCGGCCACGTCGACTTTGCCTATGAAGTTAGCCGCTCTATGCGCGCGGTTGAGGGCTCTTTGCTGGTCGTGGACGCCTCCCAAGGGGTAGAGGCGCAGACGCTCGCGAACGTCTATACCGCGATTGAGGCCGACCACGAGATCGTGCCGGTTCTGAACAAAGTCGACCTGCCCGCCGCAGAGCCTGAGCGTGTGGCTGAACAGATCGAAGACGTCATTGGCATCGACGCCACGGACGCCTGCCTGATTTCCGCGAAAACCGGTCTGGGTATCGAGGACGTGCTGGAAGCCATCGTCACTCGCCTGCCTGCGCCTTTGGAAGGCGACGAGACTGCGCCTCTGAAAGCCATGCTCGTGGACAGCTGGTATGACGCCTACCTCGGCGTGATCGTCCTTGTGCGCATCATCGATGGCACCCTGAAAAAGGGCCAGCGCGTCAAATTCATGTCCAACAACACGCTGCACCACGTGGACCGCGTCGGCGTCTTCCGTCCGGAGATGGAACAGGTGGACCAGCTTGGCCCCGGTGAACTCGGCTTTCTGACGGCGTCGATCAAACAGGTGCGTGACACCCGCGTGGGTGACACGATCACCAATGACCGCGGTGGGGTCGAAACCCCGCTAGACGGATTTAAACCCGCGCAGCCCGTGGTCTTCTGTGGTCTCTTCCCCGTGGATTCCGCCGAATTCGAAGACCTGCGCGACGCCATCGACAAGCTTGCGCTGAATGACGCGTCTTTCTCATACGAAATGGAAACCTCGGCCGCGCTGGGCTTTGGCTTCCGCTGCGGCTTCCTCGGCCTGTTGCACCTCGAAGTCATCCGCGACCGGATCGAGCGTGAATATAACATCGACCTCATCACCACCGCGCCTTCGGTGATCTATCACGTCTATATGAAAGGCAAAGATAACGAGGCGGGTGAGATGATCGAGATGCACAACCCCGCCGACATGCCTGACATGTCCAAGGTCGACCACCTCGAAGAACCGCGCATCAAAGCGACAATTCTTGTGCCCGATGACTACCTCGGCGACGTGCTGAAGCTGTGCCAGGACCGTCGCGGCATCCAAGAAGACCTCACCTACGCGGGCTCCCGCGCCATGGTGGTCTATGATCTGCCGCTGAATGAGGTGGTCTTTGACTTCTATGACCGTCTGAAATCGGTGACCAAAGGCTATGCGTCCTTTGACTATCAAATGACTGGCTACCGCGAGGATAACCTCGTGAAAATGTCGGTTCTGGTGAATGACGAGCCTGTGGATGCGCTCTCGACCATGGTCCACCGCGACCGCGCCGAGGCGCGGGGGCGGGCGATGTGCGAAAAGCTCAAGGACCTGATCCCGCGCCATATGTTCAAGATCCCGATCCAGGCGGCCATCGGCGGCAAGGTCATCGCCCGTGAGACGCTGTCTGCGCTGCGCAAGGACGTGACCGCGAAATGTTATGGTGGTGACGCGACCCGGAAAAAGAAACTGCTCGAGAAGCAGAAAGCCGGTAAGAAGAAGATGCGTCAGTTCGGGAAAGTGGATATCCCGCAGGAAGCGTTTATTTCAGCGCTGAAGATGGACAGCTAAAGCCCATGCTCTGCATAGGCAGCGCCCGACCCGACCCCCATGGGGCGGGCGCTTTGCACCCACCCCTCGGGCCGGGCGCTGGACTAGATCGAAAACGCAGCAGTGCCACAGGCGATGAAAACTATGCTGCGGCCGCAAAATCTGT
>JABSOU010000019.1:6672-71155 GCA_013215215.1 Cognatishimia sp.
AAGGCGTCAGGATTGTGCGCCCAAGAGGGCAACCTCACGGAGCATACTACGAGGACCGCGTCTGAGTACCTGACGTCGTCTTCCATGCTGAAACGCAAAAGGGGTCGTTGCCATTGGCAGCGACCCCTTGCGTCAGAACTACATACCGCGTCTATGTACCTAATGGCTCTCTGTTAGCCGTCGATCCCCGTGAAATCAACAGCATCTTGTGGCAGGTGCGGTGTTTTTACGCCGGATCGTGTGGTTTATTCACCACGCTTTAACCAGGCGTCCACTGTGGCGATGAATTCAGCGGGCTTTTCGGCGTGCAACCAATGCCCTGCGCCCGAGATCTTCACGAAGGCGGCCTTTGGGAAGAAGGTTTTGATCAGGGGCCGGTGTTCGGGCAGTACGTAGTCGGAGTTGGATCCCGACAGGAAGAGTGTCTTGCCCATGAATTCCCCAGTGATGTTTGGGAAACTCATGATCTTTGGCATTTCGGCTTCAAGCGTGTCGAGGTTCAGGCGCCATTTTTTGGCCTTCAGATCCAGTGATTGCGTGAAGAAGGACCGGAGGGTCGAATCCTCAACCCCCGCCGCCTCAAGCTGCGCCAAGGCGTCGGAGCGTTTCTCAACCGTTGCCAGCTCCACTTTACGCATGGCGTGGATGAACTGCAGCTGGCTGTGGGAATAACTCACAGGGGCGATGTCAGCCACGATCAGGCGGTTCACAAGCTCAGGGCGGGTCAGGGCAAGGGTCATGGCCGCTTTGCCGCCCATAGAGTGGCCCAGTAGGTCAACCTTGCCAAACTCGGCCTCAATCACCTCAGCGAGGTCATTCGCCAGATCCAGATAACTGTGGGTATCGCGCCAATCACTCTCCCCATGGTTGCGGTTGTCGACCGCGTGAACGGGGCGCTCCGAAGATAGTTTTCGACACACCACCCCCCAGTTGCGTGCAGAGCCATATAGCCCGTGCACCACCAGCAAAGGGCTACGTGAGGATTGATTTGGATAGTCGATTTTCTGCAGCATTGAAGTGTTACCGAAAGGTTAACGATGCGGTGGGGATCGCAAAGTCGTGGGGACGATATGATTGAACTAGAGGATGTGGAACACAACATCTTTATTCTTCGGCTCATTATCCGGAGAAAGTTTGGTGTGGAAGGGGAAAGTCTGGATCAGGCTATGCGCCAAATGAAGCGCAAGCTGCCGAAACGGACACATAAGACGGCTGATCGTCTGGTGGATTTGCATCAGCGCATAGGTCCTGAAGGCACAACAAACCCTGAAGAAATTGAAGAATTCGAGGGTTTGATGAGCGGTCTTGTGGACGATCTGGTCTACTACGACCCAGAGGAAGTACGCCTTCGCAAGATGACCGGTGGCCGTTGGGAAGCCATGGTGCATCTTGGTATTGCGAGTGCGCTGCTGGTGTTTTTCTTGCAATGGCAAGGTTTCGTATAAGCCCACACTTAAGCCGAATCTCGCGAAGGTTGTGATTTGCGCCACCCGAAGTTGATTCGAGGTGGCGTTTCGCTTTTGGGAACAGAAGAATCCGGCAAATTCAGATTGTTACGTAAGCGGAAACGCAAGAATCTTGCGGTGCAAAAAACTTTCCCCGACGCCTTTCCCTGAAATGTCATTCTATCTGTGACCGAGAATATAGCGCTTCATGCGTTCACAATTAGCCCAGATGCCATGTCGAAAATTAGATTTCAACTCTCGTTCAGGTTGAGTGAAATTTTGTACAATTGGGCCTAACAACAGGAGGATGAGGGCCACATATCCGACGTTTGATTTGTTGTTGGCGGGAAGGTCACTGAGCCTAAAAAGAAAAGGCGCGCAGAAAGCTGCGCGCCTTTTGTGTCAAAGAAGGCTGGCTCTTCGCTATCAGCGACCTTCGTAAAGGGGGAAGCGTGCGCAGAGTTCTGCCACTTCGCCTTTAACTTTCTCTTCAACCGCTTGGTTGCCGTCTTCGCCGTTTGCCGCCAGGCCGTCGACGACTTCGATAATGAGATCAGCGATCTTGCGGAACTCGGCCTCGCCAAAGCCACGAGTGGTGCCCGCAGGGGTGCCCAGACGGATGCCTGAGGTCACCATTGGCTTTTCAGGGTCAAACGGGATGCCGTTCTTGTTGCAGGTGATATGCGCGCGGCCCAGGGCCTTTTCGGTTGCGTTGCCCTTCACGCCTTTGGGGCGCAGGTCAACCAGCATGACGTGGGTGTCGGTGCCGCCGGTCACGATGTCCAACCCGCCCTTCATCAGCTGATCCGCCAGAGCCACCGCATTAGCGCGCACGTTCTGTTGGTAGGTCTTGAATTCAGGGCGCAGGGCTTCGCCAAACGCGACGGCTTTGGCCGCGATCACATGCATCAGCGGGCCACCTTGGATGCCTGGGAAGATCGCAGAGTTCACCTTCTTGGCGATGGCTTCGTCGTTGGTCAGGATCATGCCGCCACGCGGACCGCGTAGGGTCTTGTGGGTCGTGGTTGTTGCGACATCCGCGTAGGGGAATGGCGATGGGTGCTCGCCTGCCGCCACGAGGCCGGCAAAGTGCGCCATATCGACATGCAGATATGCGCCAACTTTGTCGGCGATTTCGCGGAACTTGGCGAAATCGATGACGCGTGGGATCGCCGAACCACCGGCGATGATCAGCTGAGGCTTGTGCTCCAGCGCCAATGCCTCGACCTCATCATAGTCAATCAGGTTGTCCTGCTGGCGCACGCCGTATTGAACGGCTTTAAACCATTTGCCAGACTGGTTTGGTGCCGCACCGTGGGTTAGGTGGCCGCCAGAGGCGAGGTTCATACCCAGAATGGTGTCGCCTGGCTTGATCAGCGCCTGAAACACGCCCTGGTTGGCCTGAGAGCCAGAGTTCGGCTGAACATTGGCAAACTCACAGCCGAAAAGCTGTTTCGCGCGGTCAATCGCGAGGTTCTCGGCCACGTCAACATACTGGCAACCGCCATAGTAGCGACGGCCCGGATAGCCCTCAGCGTATTTGTTGGTCATGACGGAACCCTGCGCTTCCATCACGGCGGCGGAAACGATGTTCTCAGACGCGATCAGCTCGATTTCATCGCGCTGACGGCCCAGCTCGTCGGTGATCGAGCCAAACAGCTCTGGGTCACGTGTGGCAAGGCTTTCCGTGAAGAAACCAGTGTCGGTGGATGCGGTCATTTATGAGGCTCCGAAATGAGGTTTAAATTTGCAGGTTTCCTATCGGAAACACTCCTTGGCTAAAAGACCAAAAAGCGACCCTGTGCGATTTCATCGCGCCATGGCTGGCGCTTGCTGTGAACTTATGTTTCTTTCGGAACCAGATTTCGGGCTTTGGAAACAGGAATCACGCCGTGGCGGACCGCAAAAGAATCGCATTTCTGGCCTCAGAGGCTGAGTCCGCGCAGGCGGGGCAGGCGGAATTGGTCGCCATGCACGGCAATTGCGCGCCCGAAGAGGCCGATCTGATTGTGGCGCTGGGGGGGGACGGCTTTATGCTGCAGACCTTGCACGGCACGCAGGAGCTGGACGTGCCGGTCTATGGGATGAACCGGGGCACCGTCGGGTTTCTGATGAATGAATATGCCTCAGAGGACCTGATGGCGCGGCTTGCAGACGCCGAGGAAGAGATCATTAATCCTCTGACCATGACCGCGACGCAAGTTGACGGGACGGTGCATACGGCACTTGCGATCAACGAGGTATCCCTGCTGCGCCAAGGACCGCAGGCGGCGAAGCTGCGGATCTGGATCGATGGGCGCATGCGGATGGAAGAGCTGGTCTGTGACGGCGCGCTGTTGGCGACGCCAGCGGGATCGACGGCCTATAACTATTCGGCGCACGGTCCGATTTTGCCAATTGGCTCGGATGTCTTGGCTTTGACAGCTATCGCACCGTTTCGACCGCGTCGATGGCGGGGGGCCTTGGTGCGTAAGTCCTCGACCGTGACCTTTGAAGTCACCAACCCTGAAAAACGGCCAGTGATGGCTGACGCAGACAGCCGCTCAGTGCGCAATGTGGCCACGGTCGAGATCAAGTCAGAGCCAGCGGTTGGGCACCGCATCCTGTTTGATCCGGGCCACGGGCTGGAAGAGCGCCTGATCCGCGAGCAATTCGTCTAAAAGCGCGCGCCGCGGTTTGCCGTTGGCAAAGTCGCGCCGCGCGCGGTTTCGCGTTTATTTGGCGTAACCGAGGGATTGCAGAGCTTCGGTAATCTCATCGAGAATAACCGGATCATCAATAGTCGCCGGCATCTTCCATTCTTTGCCATCGGCAATCGACACCATCGTGCCACGCAGGATCTTGCCCGAGCGGGTCTTTGGCAGGCGATCTACAACGGTGGCCATCTTGAACGCTGCAACCGGGCCGATCTTTTCGCGCACCAGTTTGACGACCTCAGAAACGATCTCCTCATGCGGCCGATCAGTGCCCGCGTTCAGACACAGGAAGCCCAGCGGCATCTGCCCTTTCAGCTGGTCCGCGACGCCAATCACAGCGCATTCAGCCACGTCTGGGTGCTCGGCGAGGACTTCTTCCATGCCGCCGGTTGACAGACGGTGGCCTGCGACGTTGATCACGTCATCGGTGCGCGCCATGATATAGAGGTAGCCGTCCTCATCCTTCATGCCCGCATCGCCGGTTTCATAATAGCCCGGGAAAGTGTTCAGATAGCTCGACTGATAGCGCGCATCCGCGTTCCAAAGGGTGGGCAGCGTGCCCGGAGGCAGCGGTAGCTTCACCGCAATCGCGCCAAGCTCGCCCGCCGCGACCGGATGCCCGCCGTCGTCCAGAATATCCACCTGATAGCCCGGCATAGGCACCGCAGGGGAGCCGAGTTTCACAGGCAGCTGCTCAATCCCTAAGGGGTTCGCCGCAATCGCATAGCCTGTTTCCGTCTGCCACCAGTGGTCAATCACTGGCACGTTCAAATTGCTTTCAGCCCATGTGATCGTGTCGGGGTCTGCACGTTCGCCTGCGAGGAAGACGCTGCGTAGGCCGCTGAGGTCATAGTCTTTGATCATCGCGCCCGTGGGGTCTTCGCGTTTCACCGCGCGGAAAGCGGTCGGAGCGGTGAAAAAGCTCGCGACCTTATGCTCAGAAATCACCCGCCAGAACGTGCCCGCGTCGGGCGTGCCGACCGGTTTGCCCTCAAAGACAATCGTCGTGTTGCCGTGGATCAGCGGCGCGTAGCAGATGTAGCTGTGACCCACGACCCAGCCGACGTCAGATGCGGCCCAGAACACTTCACCTGGGTCCACGTCATAGATGTTCTTCATAGTCCAGTTGAGCGCCACCAGATGGCCCGCAGTCGGACGCATGACGCCCTTAGGCTGACCCGTGGTGCCAGAGGTATAGAGGATATAGGCCGGGTGGGTGCCTTCGACGGGCACGCAGTCGATCTGGGCCGCCGCCGCCGCGATCTCGCGCCAGTCAACGTCACGGTCGCCCATGGGTGCAAGCTCTTGATCACGCTGCAAAATCACGCAAACGTCGGGCTTATGTGTCGCCATATCGATAGCGCCATCCAGGAGAGGCTTATAGGCAACAACACGGCCAGGTTCGAGCCCGCAGGAGGCTGCGATGATGGCTTTGGGCGTCGCGTCATCAATCCGCACGGCCAGCTCGTTGGACGCAAATCCGCCAAAAACCACAGAGTGGATCGCGCCGATACGGGCGCAGGCGAGCATGGCCGTCAAGGCCTCAGGCACCATCGGCATATAGATGATGACACGGTCGCCCTTTGCGATGCCCTTCGCGGCCAAGGCACCTGCGAATGTCGCTACCTCATCGCGCAATTCAGAATAAGAGATCGACCGTTTGGTCCCGGTCATCGGAGAGTCATAGATGATCGCAGCCTGATCGCCGCGACCTGCCTCGACATGGCGGTCCAGCGCGTTCCAGCAGGTGTTGACCTTGGCATCTGCGAACCATTCGTAAAATCCGTCACCCCTGTCGGTGACGCCGGTTTTAGGTGCCTCAACCCAATCGATCGCCTCAGCGGCCTTTAGCCAAAAGCCCTCTGGGTCTTTCTCCCACTGCGCGTAAACCTCTGCGTAACTCATCGTAGATCCTCCCTCAGCGCACCTTAGACAGGGCGATCAAAAGCCGTAAAGTCTCGCAACGTCAGGCGTGGTAAATTCGGTCAATAAATTTGCAATTTTGAATAGGGTTTGCAGGCAAACCCCTGCAAACCCGCCCCGGATTCAGGGTTTTGAGGCGAGTTTGCAAAGTTTGATTGGATTTACAGGCCTAGCTGTAATGCGCGACGGGCGTGCCGGCGATGGCCGCCATGTTCAACAGACCACGCGCTGTGATGGAGGGGCTCACGATATGGGCGCGGTTGCCCATGCCCATCAGGATCGGGCCAACCTCTAGGCCGCTTGCCCGCATTTTCAGGATATTGCGCACGCCACTGGCCGCATCTGCGTTTGCAAAGATCAACGCATTCGCGGGCCCGTTGAGTTTCGAGCTTGGGAACACACGCTGGCGCAATTCTGGATCCAGCGCGGTTTCGATGTTCATTTCGCCGTCATAGGTGAAATCGCGGTACTCACGGCCGAGGATCTCCAAGGCAGCACGCAAGCGGATGCCGCTGTCGCAGTCAGAATTGCCGAACTGGCTTTGACCACACAGCGCGATTTGCGGATCCAAACCAAACCGGCGGACGTGCCGCGCCGCGCCAATCACGGAGCGCGCGATTTCCTCTGGTGTCGGCGCATAGCGAATATGCGTGTCCGCGATAAACAGAGGGCCGTCTTCGAGGATCATCAACGAGAGAGCGCCATCGGACCGATAGGTGCCACCGCCGAGGACTTGCTCGACATAGTTCAAATGCCAGCGGTACTCGCCAAAGGTGCCACAGATCAGGCTGTCAGCCTCGCCGCGATGCACCATAATGGCGCCAATGGCCGTAGTATTGGTGCGCATGATCGCCCGCGCCAGATCCGGCGTGATGCCGCGACGCTCCATCAGTTTATGATAGGATTGCCAATAATCACGATAGCGCGGGTCGTTTTCCGGGTTCACCAGGTCAAAATCCACACCGGGGCGAATTTTCAAGCCCGCGCGTTCGGCCCGCGCGGTGACCACGTCTGGACGGCCAATCAGGATCGGCTGTTCCGTGGTTTCCTCGAGCATAGCCTGCGCCGCGCGCAAGACGCGTTCGTCTTCACCCTCCGCAAAAACGATGCGGCGCGAGGCGACGCGGGCCGCTTCATAGACCGGTCGCATCAAGAGGGCAGACTTAAACACGGATTGATTGAGCTTTTGCTTATAGGCGGCAAGATCCTCTAGGGGACGTGTTGCGACACCGCTCTCCATTGCAGCTTGCGCCACGGCGCCCGATACAATCGCAACCAAACGGGGATCAAACGGTTTGGGGATCAAATAATCCGCCCCAAATGTCAGTTGTTCCCCTTTGTAAGCAGCCGCGGCCTCAGCCGAGGTGGTTTCCCGCGCCAGTTCGGCGATGCCTTCGACGCAAGCGATTTTCATCGCGTCGTTGATTTCGGTGGCCCCTACGTCCAACGCCCCACGGAAGATGAACGGGAAACAGAGGACGTTATTGACCTGATTGGGGAAGTCGCTGCGACCGGTTGCGATGATCGCGTCGGGCGCTACCTTGCGGGCCGCGTCCGGCATGATCTCGGGCGTCGGGTTGGCCAAAGCGAAAATGATCGGGCGTTCAGCCATTTTCTCGACCATCGCAGGTCTCAGAACGTTCGGACCGGACAAGCCAAGGAACAGGTCCGCACCTTCGATCACGTCATCCAAAGTGCGCAGATCGCTCTTTTGCGCGAAGGCTGCCTTCTGAGGGTTCATATCCTCGGTGCGGCCTTCGTAGACCAGCCCGTGGATGTCACAGAGCCAGATGTTCTCGCGTTTGACGCCCAGCTTCACGAGCATATTTAGGCAAGCGATCCCTGCAGCACCGCCGCCTGTGGAGACAATTTTGATATCCGCAAAAGCTTTCTCCGCGACCCGCAGCGCATTGGTTGCGGCAGCGCCAACAACGATGGCCGTGCCGTGCTGATCATCGTGGAACACCGGAATATTCATGCGCTCGCGGCAAATCTTTTCCACGATAAAACAATCCGGTGCCTTGATGTCCTCAAGGTTCACCGCGCCAAAGCTGGGTTCGAGTGCACAGACAATTTCAGCCAGTTTTTCCGGGTCGGTTTCATCGACTTCGATGTCAAAACAGTCGATATCCGCGAATTTCTTGAACAGAACCGCTTTGCCTTCCATCACGGGTTTGCTGGCCAGCGCGCCGATATTGCCAAGGCCAAGGACAGCCGAGCCATTGGACACAACAGCCACAAGATTGCTGCGCGCGGTGTAGCGGGCCGCGGTGGCCGGGTCGTCTTTGATTTCGAGGCAGGCCTCGGCAACGCCCGGCGAATAGGCGCGCGATAGATCGCGGCCGGTCGACAGTGGCTTGGTGGCCCGGATCTCGAGTTTCCCTGGCTTTGGAAACTCGTGGTAGTCAAGGGCGGCTTGGCGTTGGGAATCCGATGAGTTGTCTGACATCTGAGCCTCTCGAGAATTTTGTTTAGCGTTAAACTATAATTTTGGACATGTGAATAGCAGTGCAGTCTTGGGGTGCCGATTTCCTGAAAACCACCTTGGCACGTCCTAAGGTTTGGCTCAAATTTCGTCGATCGCGGAGGTGTTTCTGCAAATTCCTGCAAACGCGGCGGTTATTTTATCTGTCGGTCAAAATTTTGCTGGTGTAGCCTTGGCAAAGCTTGGCCTTGCCCGTGGCATTTGGCAAAGTGATACATCAAGACCTTCAGCCACGTGCCGAATCGAAGATTGTGGCCAACCGTGCAAGGAGACGGGGAATGAGCATGAAAGATCAGGCATTGGCCGTGCGCGAAATGGCCTACGCGCCCTATTCAAATTTCAAGGTCGGCGCAGCTGTGCGTGCTGCTGATGGCGAGGTTTATGTGGGCTGCAACGTCGAAAATGCCGCCTATCCCGAAGGCACCTGCGCCGAGGCCGGAGCAATTGCCGCCATGGTTGCCGCAGGTCAGACCAAGCTGACCGAGGTTTATGTGGTCGCCGATGCCCCCCTGCCAGTGTCCCCTTGTGGCGGCTGCCGCCAGAAACTGTCCGAATTTGGTCAGGGCGATGTGGTTGTGACGATGGCAACGCTGGGTGGGATCGAGCAGAAAACGACTATTGCTGAACTGATCCCCGGTGTCTTTTCCGACGAATACCTAGAGAAGAGCTAATGGACGCCCGCGCCATTATCGCGAAATTGCGCATGGGCGAACAGCCAAGCGCCGATGAGCTGGCGTGGTTTGCGATAGGGTTGTCTGATCGCTCGGTCAGCGACGCGCAGGCCGGGGCCTTTGCGATGGCTGTCTGCTTGAACGGTCTTGGGCCGCAGGCGCGGTCTGATTTGACGGTGGCGATGCGCGACAGTGGTGATTGCTTGGCGTGGAATCTCGATGGGCCTGTTTTAGACAAGCATTCCACCGGTGGGATCGGCGATTGCGTATCATTGGTGCTCGCGCCCGCGCTTGCGGCTTGCGGGGCCTATGTGCCGATGATCTCGGGGCGTGGCCTGGGGCACACTGGCGGAACGCTCGACAAACTTGAGTCGATCCCGGGGTTGCGCGTCGATCTGGATGAACCCGCCTTCCGCCGTGTTGTCGACGAGGCCGGGGTCGCCATTGTCAGCGCATCGGCCAATATCGCGCCTGCGGACAAGCGCCTCTATGCGGTGCGGGATGTGACGGCGACGGTAGAGAGCCTCGATCTGATCACCGCCTCGATCCTGTCCAAGAAACTTGCGGCGGGGCTTGAGCATCTGGTGCTCGACGTAAAGCTTGGATCTGGCGCCTTGATGAAATCCCCAGACGAGGCCCGCGCGCTTGCAAGCTCGCTTGTCCAGACAGCGGATTTGGCAGGATGCCCGACGACGGCCGTGATTTCCGACATGAGCGCGCCGCTTGCGCCATCTTTGGGAAATGCGCTTGAAATCGCCGAAGTGATGCGGGTTCTGTGTGACGGGCAGGGTGGGCGATTACTGGAATTGTCCGCAGCGCTTGGCGGCGTTCTGCTGGACAATGCCGGATTGGCCAAAGACGTGGAAACTGGTGTTGCGAGGATCGTTGAGGCCGTCGCAAGCGGGCGCGCGGCGGAGGTCTTTGGTAAGATGATCTATGCGCAGGGCGGCCCAGTGGCCTTCACCGAAAATTGGCGGCGGTTCTTGCCCGAGGCCTCTGTAATTCGTGAAGTGCCAGCACCTATGGCGGGGTATATCGCGAGTTTTGATGGCGAAGCGCTGGGCCTTTCTGTGATTGGCCTTGGCGGTGGGCGTCAGGTGGAAAGTGATGTGGTGAACCCAGCCGTTGGTCTGTCTGACGTGATGGAGTTGGGCGCAAAGGTCAGCAAAGGCCAACCATTGCTGCGCATCCACGCGGCACGCGAAGATGCGGCTGATCGCGCGGCGCGGCAGGTGCTGGCGGCCATTAAAATCAGCGATACTGCTCCCGACATCCCGCCGCTCATCCACGAAAGGATCGGCGTATGAGCCGCGTGTTTTTGGTGGTGATGGACAGCGTCGGGATTGGGGGCGCAAAGGACGCGGATCGCTTTTTCAACCAGGACCGGCCCGACACGGGTTCCAATACCGTCGCCCATGTCGCGCAGGCCTGCGCGGAAGGGCGCGCCAATGAGGGACGGGATGGACCGATGCGGCTGCCCACGCTGGAAGGGCTGGGTCTAGGGGCGGCGGTGCGCGCGTCCTCAGAAGACGTGCTCCCTGGGTTTGAGGCTCAGGTGACTGGGTTCTGGGCCGTGGCGCACGAGGCTTCAATGGGTAAGGACACGCCGTCGGGGCATTGGGAATTCGCCGGTTTGCCTGTGCCTTGGGATTGGCATTACTTTCCCGATGCGCGGCCCGCATTTGACAAATCTCTGGTGGATCAGATCACCAAGATCGGCGGTGTGGACGGGATTCTTGGCAATTGCCACGCCTCAGGCACACAGATCATCCAAGAACTAGGTGCCTTGCACATGCAAACCGGCTTTCCGATCTGTTACACCTCGGCAGACAGTGTGTTTCAGGTCGCCGCACACGAAGATACCTTCGGCCTAAACCGCCTTTACGCCTTCTGCGACGCCATCGCGCCGATGCTGCACGAGATGAAGGTCGGCCGAGTCATCGCGCGTCCCTTTAAGGGCGACGCCGAGGTCGGTTTCACCCGCACCACCAACCGCAAGGACTATGCGATCACGCCGCCCAAGCCGATCCTGACCAATTGGGCTCAGGATGCAGGTCGCCACGTCTATGCCATTGGAAAGATAGGAGATATCTTTTCGATGCAGGGCATTGATGAGGTCCACAAGGGCGATGACAAGGCGTTGATGACCCACTTGCATCGGCTTGCGGATGAGGCCGTGGATGGCAGCCTGACCTTCGCGAATTTTGTCGAATTCGATAGCCTCTATGGCCATCGCCGCGATATCCCGGGCTATGCCCGCGCGCTGGAGTGGTTTGACGGCGAAATCGCCAAGCTGCTTCCAAAACTGCGCGACGGGGATCTCTTGATCCTGACCGCGGACCACGGCAATGATCCCAGTTGGACCGGCACGGACCACACCCGTGAATGCGTGCCCGTTCTATGCTATGGCGTGGGGCAGGGCTCGGCGGGGCATATTTCCTTTGCAGATGTGGCTGCGACCATCGCCCATCACCTTAATATCCCCTCCCAAGGGCCCGGACGGAGTTTTCTATGAGCGTCGCTGACCTGCCAAAAGTCGAATTGCACTTGCATCACGAAGGGGCCGCACCGCCTGCCTTTGTGCGTCAGTTGGCGCATGAAAAGAAGGTCGATTTGACCGGCGTCTTTGACGATCAGGGAAATTACAAATTCACCGATTTCGTGAATTTCCTGCGCACCTATGAGGCGGCGACGGCGGTGTTGCAGACACCAGAGGACTTCGGGCGCCTGACCACCGCTGTACTTGAAGAATGCGCCGCAAACGGCGTGGTTTATGTTGAAAGTTTCCTGTCGCCAGAGTTCTGCGGCGGTGGAGATCTGACGGCGTGGCGCGAGTATCTGCATGCCGTCCAAGAGGCCGCCGACCGCGCCGAAACCACCCATGGCATCACCCTGCGCGGCGTTGTCACCTGCATCCGCCACGAAGGCCCTGAGACCGCCAAACGGACGGCAATTTGTGCAGCCGAAACCGCGGGCGATTGGATCGTTGGCTTCGGTATGGGCGGGGACGAGGGCAAAGGCCATCAGGGCGATTTCGCCTATTCCTTTGATATGGCACGGGAAGCGGGGCTCAAACTGACAACTCACGCTGGAGAATTTGGCGGACCCGAAAGCGTCTGGGAAGCCATTCGCGACCTAAACGTCGAGCGCATCGGCCATGGCGTACGCGCCATCGAAGACCCTAAACTGGTGCAGGAAATCGTTGCCCGAGACATCACGCTTGAGGTCTGCCCCGGCTCCAACGTCGTCCTTGGCCTCTATAAAGATTTCGCAGCCCACCCGATCCAGAAACTACGCGCCGCCGGTGTCAAAGTGACCGTCTCGACCGACGATCCACCCTTCTTTGGCACCACCATGCGCCGCGAATATGACATGCTCGCCGCCGCCCATGGCTGGGACGCCGAGGTGTTCACTGAGATCAACCAAACCGCCGCGCGTGCCGCCTTCTGTGACGAAGACACCCGCGCCACAATCCTCAAACGCCTGGAGGCCGCATGAACGATCATCTGACCGTCGTCGATCACCCGCTGGTTCAGCACAAACTCACTTTGATGCGCAGGAAAGAGACCTCGACTTCTGAGTTCCGCCAGCTTTTGCGCGAGATCAGCCAACTTTTGGCCTATGAGGTCACGCGCCCCTTGCCGATTGAGATGCGCAAGATCGAAACTCCTATGCAAGAGATGGACGCGCCCGTTTTGGCGGGCCGGAAACTGGCGCTTGTGTCGATTTTGCGGGCGGGCAACGGCTTGCTGGATGGCATGCTGGATCTGATCCCCTCGGCGCGGGTTGGGTTTGTCGGACTCTATCGCGACGAAGAGACTTTGGAGCCGGTAGAATACTATTTCAAAGTGCCGTCCGAGATGGACAAACGCTTGGTGATCGCCGTGGATCCGATGCTTGCAACTGGCAATTCTTCGGTCGCTGCGATTGATATGCTCAAGAAAGCTGGCGCGACAAATATCCGTTTCCTCTGCCTTTTGGCCGCGCCCGAAGGCGTTGCGCGCATGAAAGAGGCGCACCCGGATGTGCCGATTGTCACGGCGGCATTGGACGATTGCCTCAATGAAAAAGGCTATATCGTGCCCGGTCTCGGCGATGCGGGCGACCGCATGTTCGGCACCAAATAACCCGCTCAAGTTTTTCGTGAAGCCTTCTAGTAGAGCTTTACTCATTTAGGGTTTTGCGTCTAAAGTGTCCCCATATCTTGTGGGGGCACGATGCAGTTCAAAAAAACACTCTCCTACACGCTTTTGGCCGCGATGACGTTGGCCACAGCTGTTGAGGCGCGTTCTTTGCGCGATGACGGCTTGCCCGCCGAAGTGCCTCCGGCGTCGTTTAAAGGCAATCAATATGTGGACAGCCGTGGCTGTGTGTTCATCCGCGCGGGCGTGGATGGGTCGACCAGCTGGGTGCCGCGCGTGACCCGCGATCGCAAGCTCGTTTGTGGTATGCAGCCGACCGGTGTAGGCGGAACGACAACCGTTGCCGTTGCAGACGAACCTGAGATTATCGAAATCACCCCGACGGCACCCGCACCGAAGCCTGTGACCGTTGCTGCTGCGCCGAAACCAAAGCCAGTAGTGCGCAAACCCTCGCCACGCGTTGCTCCTGCACGTCCTGTGGTCGTGCATCAGCCAGCCGCCATCGCGCCTGCGCCACAAGTTGCGCATACCGGGGACGGCTGTTCGCATCTGTCAGCCCAAAGCCGCCAATACCTGAGCCACCCGACCGCCAATGTACGCTGTGGATCCCAGACCCAGGCCCTGAACGGAGGCCTCACCGCCGCGAGCAGCGGCTATAAGATGCCGAGCTATCAGGACCACAACGGCCAGATGGTTGTGACGGCTGGTGTCTATCCCGGCCAAACCGTGAAGTCGGGTCACGTCGCGGGTAATACGCATGTGATCCCGCAGCATCTCTATCAATCTCATCAAGAAGCCAAGCAGGTCGTAGAGCCTCCTGCCGGATACCGCACGGTTTGGAAGGATGATCGCCTGAACCCGAACCGCGGTGTTCAGACCATCAACGGCCAGCAGGCGATGGCAGGTGTTTGGGACACCAGCAAAACCCCGATGGAAGCCCATAAACCGGGTGCCGTCTCGACCAAAGCCACGATGAGCACGCGCAGCTATGGCGGCAGCAACACAATGGTGATCACGCCAAACACCTATGTGCAGGTTGCTGCCTATGGGTCCTCAGAAGAGGCTCAACGTGTGGCGAAACGTGTGCGCAGCATGGGGCTGCCGGTGCGGATCGGGAAACAGCGTCAGGGTTATCAAGAGGTGCGCATGGTTCTGGCGGGACCGTTTCATTCGCATGCGGCCGCGCAGTCGGCATTGAGCAAAGCCCGCTCTGCAGGGTTTCACAACGCTTACATCAAATAAGGCTAAGTCGCGCAGATATCCTGCAAGGCGACCCATTCGCCATCCGTGAGGATCGGCGCGCTTTGGGTGATGACCGCATCGGCTTCGATCAGATTGAGCGTGGTTTCCCCAGATATATCAAGCGCATAGGCATAAGGGCTGGCCGAAAGGCCGAGTTCTGAGAACCCTTCGATCAGCGCCGTGTCTGAGGCCTTGCCTGCGGGCGTAATCGCCAGATGCTCGGCGTAGGCTGACGGTGTGTCGGGTGCCAATTGGCCCGAGGTCAGCAGACGGAAACTCTCTGTCACGCCGCCAAATTCTAGGATGCGTTCCAGAGGGTCGTTCTCCTCGGCGAATTTGGCCTCGGCCAGCATAAACCCAATGGCGGCGGCTGGATCCTCGTAGTCTTCGACAATGCTATGACCCACGACCAACGCTGTGCCCGGTAAAGAGGCCGTTGATTTAATCCCACCGGGAACGACGAGAATTTCAGACACGCCAATGGCTTGCGCGAGTTTCTTCAGCGCCTGATCGCCAAGGTCAGAGTGGCAGACCGCGCCCGTCGTGCGTTCCAGATGCCCGATCACATCATGGCCGATCACTACGCGGTTGAGATCCGGTACAAGCCCGACAACATGGCTGCGCAATGCGTTTGGTAGCCAGAGGGTCAGGCCAGCAGCTAAAGCCGCGACGCTGCCCAAAAGGATCGTCCACCTAAGGCGTCCGGGGCGGGGTTTCCCGCGATGCAGCGCCTTGCGAAGCGTATCGATGGCCTCGACCATCTCGACCTCGTTTTCTGCCAGCTCCAGGCTCTCAGAATCGTCTCCGCCGGGAATGAAAATCGCAGGGGTCTTGCCCGGATTGGCGCGTTCCACAGCCGTCAGAGACCAATGGGACAGCGGGCGATCCTGCATATCCGAGATCAAAAGGCTCGCGTCCCCGATCGAGATAATGACCTCACGGCGCTGCGCCTCTGGCGTTTCACGCCAAAGGGCTGAGGCCTCTAGCCTCTGATATTTTTCAAATGCGGTGCTCATACGCGTGGCTGCTCTGCCATCATTGTTGATGCCAGTTTAGCGCGAAAGGATAGCGTGGGCAATCACGCCCACGCTGTAGATTTAGCTGCCGTTCGCGATTTTACGCAGTTCGAACTTTTGGATTTTGCCGGTCGAAGTCTTTGGCAGCTCCTGAAACAGCACATGTTTAGGGGCTTTGAAGCCCGCCAGAGTCTCGCGGCTGAAGGCAATCAGATCTTTGTCCGTGGCAGTCGCGCCGGGTTTGAGTTCGACGAAGGCGCAAGGCACTTCGCCCCATTTCTCATCGTTTTTGGCAACCACAGCCGCGAGCAGAACGTCCGGGTGCTCCATCAGAACGCCCTCGACTTCGACCGAGCTGATGTTCTCGCCGCCCGAAATGATGATGTCCTTGGCGCGGTCGGCGATCTGGATATAGCTGTCTGGGTGCTGCACAGCGATGTCGCCCGAGTTGAAATACCCGCCTTTGAAGGCTTCTTCTGTGGCCTCGGGGTTCTTGAGATACCCTTTCATGACCGAGTTGCCGCGAATGGCGATTTCGCCCTGCGCTGTGCCGTCCATGGGCACTGGGTTGTGGTCGCTGTCGCGCACGATCACAGGCTCCATCATCGGGAAGGCCACGCCTTGCTGGCTTTTGCGCGCCGCGACCTCGGCGGTGCTCATGTCGTCCCAATCGCCGCCTTTCCAATAGCATTCGGTCACGTGGCCGTAGGTTTCGGTCAGGCCATAAACATGCGTAATATTGAACCCGAGCTCTTCGATTTTGGCGAGGGTCGCGGGGGCAGGGGGTGCGCCGGCGGTGTAGGTTTCGACGATATGGTCAAAGTCGCGACGGTCTTCGGCGGGTGAGTTGACCAAGGCGTTCAGAACAATCGGCGCGCCGCCCATGTGGGTCACACCTTCATCGGCGATGGCGTCAAAGACATTCTTAGCCGTGATGTCGCGACAGCAGACCACGGTGCCGCCCAGAACCGGCATCATCCAGGTGTGGTTCCAGCCGTTGCAGTGAAACAGCGGCACAATCGTGAGATAGACAGGATGCAGGGTCAGGCGCCAGGACACGACAGTGCCCATGGTCATCAGATAGGCGCCGCGGTGGTGATAAACTACGCCTTTCGGGCGACCGGTGGTGCCCGAGGTATAGTTCAGCGCCAGGCTTTCCCATTCATCCTCTGGCATGATCCAGTCGAAATCCTCGTCACCCCCTGCGATGAAGTCTTCGTATTCGATGTGATCGCCGCTGGGGGCGAGGCCTGCTTGGGGGTCTGCGACTTCGATGATGGTTGGCGCAGGTCCTTCCATTTTCTCGATTGAGGCCTGAACCAGTGGCAAAAGGCTGGTGTCTGCCAGCACGACTTTGGCTTCTCCGTGGTCAAAGATATAGCCAACGGTCGAGGCATCCAGACGCGTGTTGATCGTGTTTAGAACAGCACCTGAGGCAGGCACACCAAAGCTCGCCTCACATTGCGCGGGGATATTGGGCAAAAGCGTCGCCACAACGTCGCCGGACTGAACTCCCATTTTCACCAGAGCCGAGGCAAAGCGCGTGCAGCGCTCGTAATATTCCACATAGGTTTTGCGGTGACTGCCATAGACATTGGCCAGACGATCCGGAAACACCTGAACCGCGCGGCGTAAATGGCTGAGCGGGGTCAGCGGTACAAAATTGGCCTTGGTTTTGCCAAGCCCGGTTTCATCTTTCATCCAGCCCATGGAACGCCTCCCTCATGTCCATTTGCCTGCGTTCTATCAGGGCCTTACCCGCTGTTGATAGCTGGTAGAAATCCGGTCCGTAGAACTGCGGTGGTTTACATGAGCGAGGGGGCTGGTCTCTGTCAAGCGCTTCGCTCTTTCATCGGTGCAGGCGCGGATGTAACGTGCCGTCCATGATCATTTCGCACGGACGCAGATATATCTTTGTGCATATTCCCAAGACAGCGGGCACTGCGATGGCGCTGGCGCTTGAGGGGCGGGCGATGAAGGATGATCTAATGCTTGGAGACACGCCCAAAGCGCTAAAACGGCGGCGGCGGTTGAAGGACGTTCAGGCGGCTGGGCGCTTGTGGAAGCACTCGACTTTAAGCGACATCGAGGGGTTGGTGTGCGCGGAAGAAATTGGCTCTTATTTTACGTTCACTCTGGTGCGCAATCCGTGGGATCGCATGGTAAGTTACTACCACTGGCTGAAGGATCAAATCTTCGCGCACCCGGCCGTGACATTGGCGCAAGAGCTGGAGTTTCAAGGCTTTGCGCAGCATCCGCAGACGATGAAGAGTTTTCGGTCAAACCCTTACGCCAGCTATCTGACATTTCGTGGTCAAGAACGCGCGTCCTGTTTCATTCGGATCGAAAATTTCGAAGAAGACGCGCAGCCGCTGTTTGACCACCTCGGGTTTTCCCTGTCGCTGTCGCGGGTCAATGCCTCTGAGCGCAAGGCCGACTATCGCGCCTATTATGACGAGAAAACCAGCGCAGCGGTTGCCGAGGCCTGTGCCGAAGACATCACGCGATTCAAGTATAGCTTCTGAAACGGAAAAGCCCCGGCCGAGGGACCGGGGCTTTTCCCTGGTGTGACAGCTTTTATGCCGCCGCAGCCTGTGGCCCAAAGCGGCCATAGAAGTCCTGACCCTTCGCCGCCATATCCCGTAACAGAGCGGGGGTGGCAAAGCGTGCGCCATGGGTCTCGGTGAGGGCATCGCAGGTCTCTGCCGCCCATTCAGCGCCCACAATATCAAGCCAAGAGAAGGGGCCACCTGACCAGGGCGCAAAGCCCCAGCCCAGGATCGCGCCGACATCGCCTTCGCGGATGTCTTCCAGCACGCCTTCTTCGAGCGCGCGGACCGCTTCCAGCACCTGAGCGAACATCAGACGGTTCTGAACTTCGATCAGAGAAGGCTGTTCAGACGCGACTGCGTATTTCTCGCCCAGACCGGTCCAAAGACCCTCGCGTTTGCCTTTCTCGCTATAGGCATAGAAGCCCGCGTTGGCTTTGCGGCCCAGACGACCTTCGTCAAACATCCAGAACAGGATCTCGTCGCAGGCATCGTCATAGTCTGCGCCCATGGCCTCTTTCGTGGCCTTGGCGATTTTGACGCCCAGATCAATCGAAGTTTCATCCGTCAGCTGCAGCGGGCCCAGAGGCATGCCCAGCATCTTGGCCGCATTCTCGATCAGCGCAGGCGCGACGCCTTCGGTGACCATGCGGATGCCTTCGTTGATGTATGGGATGATGCAGCGGTTNGCGTAGAAGAAGCGCGCGTCGTTGACGACGATCGGCGTCTTTTTGATCTGACGCACAAAGTCGAGCGCCTTGGCCACGGCCACATCGCCAGTCTCTTTGCCTTTGATGATCTCAACCAACATCATCTTCTCGACTGGCGAGAAGAAGTGAATGCCAATGAACTTGTCGGCCCGCACAGAGGCTTTCGCCAGCTCGGTGATCGGCAGGGTCGAGGTGTTGGTCGCAAAGACGCAATCTTCGCCCACAATGTCCTCAACCTTTTTGGTCATCTCGGCCTTAACACCGACGTCCTCAAAGACAGCCTCTACGATCAGATCACAGCCCTTAAGCGCCTCAAGATCCGCGGTCGCATTGACCAGACCCAGCATCTTTTCTTTCTGCTCAGGCGTGGACTTCTTGCGTGCGATGCCCTTGTCGGCAAAGGCTTCGATATAGGCGCGGCCCTTGTCCGCAGCCTCTTGGTCGCGGTCGATCAGAACAACTTCGATGCCGGCTTTGGCCGAGACCAATGCAATGCCCGCGCCCATCATACCTGCGCCCAGAACACCAACTTTCTTGACGGTCTGATCGGCAACCGCTGGACGGTTCGCGCCTTTCTCCAGGGCCTCTTTGTTGATGAAGAGGCTTCGGATCATGGCAGAGGAGCTTGGGTTCATCAGCACATGGGTGAACCAGCGTGCCTCGATCTTGATTGCAGTGTCAAAGGGCACCAGAGCGCCTTCGTAGACCGCAGACAACATCGCTTTGGCCGCCGGGTAAACACCTTGCGTGTTGCCATTGACCATGGCGTTTGCACCGACAAAGGTCATGAAACCCGCTGGGTGATACGGTGCGCCGCCTGGCATTTTATAGCCTTTTTCATCCCAAGGTTTGACGATTTTGGGCTCGGACAGAACCCAAGCCTTTGCATCGGCCATCGGATCCTCGGAGACCTCATCAATCAATCCTGCAGATTTGGCTTTCTTCGGATCAGAGAGCTTACCCTGCAGCAGGAACGGAGAAGCCGCCATCGCGCCCAGCTTGCGGGTCAGACGGGTGGTGCCGCCCATGCCCGGGAAGATGCCAACCATGATTTCCGGCAGGCCAATCTTGGCCTTTGGATTGTCCGCCGCAAAAATGCGGTGACAGGCCAGAGGGATCTCAAAGCCAATGCCCAGTGCAGTGCCCGGCAGCACACAGGCAATCGGCTTTCCGCCTTTGTTGGTCTTTGGATCCATACCCGCGCGCTCGATTTTGCGCAGGATGCCGTGGGTCTGCATCAGACCATCCATCAGGCCTTGCTCAGGCGAGCCGCCGGCCATTTCTTTCATCTTCGCGATGATGTTCAGGTCCATACCGCCGGCAAATGATCCAGGCTTGCCCGAGTTGATGATGATGCCCCTACAGGCCTCATCCGCGAGGGCTGCATCCACCATTGCGTCCAGATCCATGAAGCCTTGCTGGTTCATGACGTTCATGGATTTGCCAACGGTGTCCCATGTGATGACGCCAACGCCGTCTGCGTCCAATGCGTAGCTAAAATCGCTCATGATCTCTCTCCTTAGACGCGTTCGATGATGGTGGCCGAGCCCATGCCCGCCGCCACACAGAGGGTTGCCAGACCGACTTCTTTGTCCTGACGCTCAAGCTCGTCCAGAAGCGTGCCGATGATCATCGCGCCGGTTGCGCCCAGCGGGTGACCCATGGCGATGGCTCCGCCGTTCACGTTGACTTTGGCATCATCCACCTGGAAGGCCTGCAAGAAACGTAGAACCACAGCCGCGAAGGCTTCGTTCACTTCAAAGAGGTCGATGTCGTTGATGGACATGCCGTTCTCGGCGAGGATTTTCTCTGTCACAGGGACTGGGCCGGTGAGGTTGATGGTCGGTTCAGAGCCGATCTTGGCGTTCGCTTTGATGCGCGCGCGTGGGGTGAGGCCGTGCTTCTCGCCGAACTCTTTATTGCCGATCAGGATCGCCGTCGCGCCATCCACGATGCCAGAGCTGTTGCCCGCGTGGTGCACGTGGTTCACGCGCTCCAGATGCGGGTATTTCATCAGCGCGACCTTATCAAAGCCCGGCATGACTTCGCCCATTTCCTGGAAAGAGGCTTTGAGTTTGCCCAGGTCCTCGGCGCTTGTGCCCGGACGCATGTATTCATCGTGATCCAGAATGGTCAGGCCGTTGATGTCGGTTACAGGCACGATGGATTTGTCAAAACGACGGTCTTCCCACGCGGCGGCCGCACGGGCCTGAGATTGCGCAGCAAATGCGTCGCAATCTTCGCGGGTAAAGCCATATTCGGTCGCGATCAGGTCGGCGGAAACACCTTGAGGCATGAAGTTCTCGCCCATCGCGATGCGTGGATCCACAGCCATCGCCGCGCCATCCGACCCCATCGCCACGCGGCTCATGACTTCACAGCCACCTGCGATATAAGCATCGCCCGCACCACCTTTGACTTGGTTTGCAGCGAGGTTCACAGCTTCCATACCAGAGGCACAGAAACGGTTGATCGCCAGACCCGGTACCGACTGATCAAAGTCAGAGAGCAGTACTGAGGCGCGCGCCAGACAGCCGCCGTTTTCCATGACTTGGGTGACATTGCCCCAGATCACGTCTTCAATCGCGTCGCCCGGCAGATCATTGCGGGATTTCACCGCGTTCAACATTTGCGCAGACAGGGCGAGCGAGGTCACCTCGTGCAAGGATCCATCCTTGCGCCCCTTGCCCCGCGGGGTACGCGCGGCGTCATAGATATAGGCTTCGGTCATACTTGCCTCCTAATTTTCAAAGTTACTGGCCACGGTCACTTGGGTGACCGGGCATAAGATCGTAGGGATGCTTCCACCCCGTTGTGTTTTCGATGTTGCTGAGCCAGCGGTCGATGTTCGGCCAATCGGCGCGCACAAATCCGTAGGGCTCAGGATAGAAGAGATAGCCGCAGCACGAGATATCGGCGTTGGTCAGACTATCCCCAACGATCCAATCGCGCCCCTCAAGATGGGTGTTCAGAACCTTATAGGCGGCCTGCAGACGCCCCTGCAGAAAGCCAATCGCCTGCGCCGGACGTTTGTCCTCGGGCAGGAAGTTCAAAAGGAAACGCGTGACGCCGTTCTGGCTTGAGAGCTTATGGTTATCAAACAACACCCAGCGCAGGATTTCATAGCGCTCGGCATCTGAACCGCCGCCAAACTTGCCGGTCTTGTCCGAAATATATTGCTGAATAACACCTGACTGGGTGAGTTTGATGTCGCCGTCTACGAGCACTGGCACTTCGCCCATCTCGTTGACGTTGGTCAGATAGTCCTCAGAGCGTGCTTCGCCAGCAAAGAAATCCACATAGACCGGCTCCCAGTCGAGCCCCGACAATTCCAAAGCCAGCGCCGCCTTATAGGCGTTGCCGCTTTCGCCAAAGCAGTAGAGTTTAATCGTCATATGTGCCTCCCAGTCCTTAATGTCGCGGCGGGGGTTTCGCACCCCCGGGGTCAAAATCTGCGATTTTAACCCGCCCCCGCGGAGTATTTTTCGCAAGATGAATGTGGGTCTTTAGAGTTGCTTAACCAAGATCGGTTTCCCTGACGTCGCGGTACAGGCTGGAGAGCCGATGGCCGTGCAAGGTAAAACCCCATTTCGCACCCTTCTCTCCGCGCGGTGCGAAGTGGGGGGATCCCGGAGTTCATCTTGCTCCAAATACTCAAATCCCCAGATCTCCTGTCTCGCAGACGTTCATTTCTTGCGCCCGTCCAATTCCAGATTGAACCGGCGCAGCCGATGCAAAAGACCTTCTTCATCTGTGATGCCGTCAAAGTTCTCAAAGACAAAGGAAATGGCTTCTCCTTCGTCCAGACCCGCCTCGGCTGCAAAGGACTTCAAACGACGATAAGCGTCCTCGGTCATGGCAATCGGTACACGGCGGGTCAGGCGAAAACGTTTGGGCATCGCGGATTAAAACGCCTCCGCGTCCAGAGCCATCACCGGATCCGCGCCGCTTTCGATGCGCGCAAGGTGCATCGCAGTGGCGGGCAGGCGGCGGGCCATGTAGTAGCGCGCGGTGGCCAGTTTGGTCTCGTGGAACGTGGTGTCAGACGTGCCATTTGCCAGCGCATCCAGCGATGCACGCGCCATTTTCCCCCACATCAGACCCAGACATACATGCCCAAAGAGGTGCATGAAGTCATAGGACCCTGAGAGCGCTGCATTCGGGTTTTTCATACCGTTTTGCATGAAGAACATGCCTGCGGATTGCAGATGCTTGGATGCAGTCTTGAGCGGCTCGACGAAATCAGCCATCGCCTTATCCGCGCCTTGTTCTTTGCAGAAGTTCTTTACCAGTTCAAAGAAGGCCATGACGTGTTTGCCGCCATCGGCTGCCAGTTTCCGGCCCACAAGGTCTAGCGCCTGAACGCCGTTCGCGCCCTCGTAGATCATCGCGATACGGGCGTCGCGGGTGAACTGGCTCATGCCCCATTCTTCGATATAGCCGTGACCGCCATAGACCTGCTGTGCCAGCACGGTCATGTCGTAGCCTTCGTCGGTCAGGAAGCCCTTTAGAACAGGTGTCAACAGAGAGATCAAACCATCTGCGTCTTTGTCGCCATTTCGGTGCGCGTCATCCAGCAGGGTAGCACCCCAGAGTGTAAAGGCGCGGGCGCCTTCGTTGAAGGACTTTTGGTCCATCAAGGAACGGCGGATATCAGGATGGACGATCAGTGGATCGGCCGGGCCGTCTGGATTTTTCACGCCGGTCACATCGCGGCCCTGCAGGCGGTCCTTCGCATAGATCAGAGCGTTCTGATAGGCGACTTCGGACTGCGCCAGACCCTGCATCGCAACGCCCAGACGGGCTTCGTTCATCATGGTGAACATCGCGCGCATGCCTTTGTGCATGTCACCCAGCAGATAGCCAGTTGCCTCATCATAGTTCATCACACAGGTCGAGTTGCCGTGGATGCCCATTTTCTCTTCGATATTGCCGACGGACACACCGTTGCGTGCGCCCAGAGAGCCATCTTCGTTGACCATGAACTTCGGCACGATGAAGAGAGAGACGCCTTTGATGCCCTCAGGGCCACCCGGGATTTTCGCCAGCACGAGGTGGATGATGTTATCCGCCATGTCGTGCTCGCCCGCCGATATGAAGATCTTTTGGCCGGACACTTTGTAGGACCCATCGTCCTGAGGCTCTGCCTTAGTGCGCATCAGACCCAGATCGGTGCCACAATGTGGCTCGGTCAGGTTCATGGTGCCGGTCCATTCGCAGCTGACCATATTAGGCAGGTAGGTGGCTTTCTGCTCGTCAGAGCCATGCGCAAGGATTGCAGAGGCCGCGCCGTGGGTCAGGCCCTGATACATGGTGAAGGCTTGGTTCGCGCCAGAGAAGAACTCGCCGACTGCGCTGCCGATCACGGCAGGCATATTCTGGCCGCCGAATTCTTCGGGCATATCCAGCCCGGTCCAACCGCCTTCTTTCACCATTTCAAAGGCGTCTTTGAAGCCTTTGGGCGTGTAGACGACGCCGTTCTCTAAACGGCAGCCCTCTTTGTCGCCCACAACGTTCAGGGGCGCGAGGACTTCGCTGGTCAGTTTGCCGGCCTCTTCGAGGATGGCATTTGTGAAATCTGCGTCTAACTCGTCATACCCAGGGGTCTGGCTTTCGGACACTTTCAGGACATCGTGCAAAATGAACTGCGTGTCCTTCACTGGGGCTACATAGCTTGGCATCTCTTCTCCTCCGGAGCTTTTTACTCTGCTGCTTTTTTCTGGTTGTTGAACGAGGCCAACATGCGTTCGCCCCATTTCAGTTGGGCTTTAAGATCGGCGATGGCTTCGTCCAGCTCTTCGCGCTGGCGTTCCATGCCTTCAAGATGGCCTTTGGCGATCTCATAGGTGCGTTCGTATTGGGTCTGTTGCTGGTCACCCACGTCATAGAGGTTGAGCAACTGGCGGATTTCCTCGAGCGAAAAGCCAAAGCGCTTGCCGCGCAGGATCAGCTTGAGGCGCGCGCGGTCGCGGCGGGTGAACAGGCGCTTCTGGCCTTCGCGGATTGGGAACAACAGTTCCTTCGCTTCGTAAAAACGCAGCGTCCGCGGGGTCACGTCGAATGCATCGCACATTTGACGGATGGTCAAAGAGTCTTCGGTCATGTCATTTCCTCGCGCAATCAAATCGGTCGGTTACGTCGGTCTGATCCATACTTAGGAAGTAGTTTACGTTTACGTAAGCGATACGCTACGTCACAAATCAAGTTGACGTAGCGTCGAGTTACGTCAACTTGAAAGCTAGACGCAGTTCACCTGTTTTGGCAATCGCAGGGGAGGGAATTAGTCGAGGTTGGACGCTGTTTCCGCGCGCAGTGCAGAAAGCTCTTCGATGGCTTCATCCAGTTGAGCGCGTTGCTCATGCAGATTCGCAAGCTGGTTGTCGGCCATATCAAGAAAGGCGCGCATCTGGGCTTGGGTGCCTTCTTTTTCGTAGATCAGCAGCCACTGACGCATCTCTTCCAGCTTGATGCCAAACTTACGCCCTCGCAGGATCAACGTCATGCGTGCACTTTCCTTGGGGCCGTAGAACCTGCTACGGCCTTCGCGCTCTGGCTGAAGGAGTTCGATATACTCATAGTACCGCAAAGTCCGAGGCGTTACGTCGAATTTCGCACACATCTCTTTGAAGGTTAGACGTTCGGTCATGAGTATTCTCCCTTGCGGGGAATTTAGGCCCAGTGTTCACTAAGGGCAACAGTTGTGACGTTGGGAAAGTAGCCATGGTTGATAAAAGTAAGATCGCACAACAATTTATCAAAGCCCTGCCGCATTCGGCTGCTCTGGGGATGGAGTTCATTTCGCTCGAGGACGGTACCGCTGGACTGGCGATGGACTACGATGAGCGTTTTATCGGTGATCCCGAAACCAAAGTGATTTCAGGCGGTGCTGTGTCAGCCCTTTTGGACACCTGTTGTGGCGCTGCGGTGCTGACGCACCCGAAGGCTCCGGCACGCACGGCAACCATGGATTTGCGGATTGACTACATGCGCGGCGCTGAACCTGGGCAGAGGATCTCTGCCTTTGCCGAGGTCTACCACATGACCCGCTCGGTGGCTTTTGTGCGGGCGCGTGCCTTTGACGACGATATGGAAAACCCCGTAGCGACCGCCACTGGCGCCTTTACGATGGAGCACAAGTGATGAGCAGACCTCGCCCAGAACCCGTTCAAGTCGTCAAGCAGCGCCGCGATGCTGTGCTCAAGGCCCTGGTGTCCAATATTCCTTACTACAGCTTTATGGGGTTTCAGTTTGACCGCCGAGGCGACGAGGTCACCGCCATCATGCCATATAATGACAGCTTGATTGGAAATCCGATGTTGCCGGCCTTGCATGGCGGGGCCTCTGCGGCCTTTCTAGAGGCCACGGCTTTGATTGTTCTGAGCTGGAGCACGTTGTGGGAAGACATGGAGTCAGGTGCGTTGTCGCTGGATGAACTCGAAGAAGGCAAGCTGCCGCGCCTGCCCAAGACGATTGATTTCTCGGTCGACTATCTACGCACCGGTTTGCCTCGGGATTCCTATGCGCGGGCAACTTTGAACCGCTCGGGCCGCCGTTATGCGTCTGTGTTCGTTGAAGCCTGGCAGGATCAACGCAGCCGGCCCTATGTGCAAGCTACGGGACATTTCCTGATGCCTCAGCGGCAGGACAGCGCCTAGATGACGACACAGCAAGCGGAGATCACTCACCGCCGCGTGCTGAAAATTGCCGTGCCCATTGTGCTGTCCAATGCGACCGTGCCCATCCTCGGCGCCGTTGACGTTGGTGTTGTCGGACAGATGGGCGAGGCCGCACCCATTGGGGCCGTCGGCATGGGCGCGATTATTCTGACGACGCTCTATTGGTTCTTTGGCTTTCTGCGCATGGGCACGGCCGGTTTGGTCGGTCAGGCCAATGGGGCAGGGGACAGCGCCGAAGTCTCGGCCATCCTGACCCGCTCTCTGATGATCGCAGGCGCCGCGGGCGTCGGGTTGATTGTGTTGCAGGCCTTGCTCTTCCGCGGCGCATTTGCCTTGTCGCCCGCGTCCGAGGAGGTTGAGACACTGGCCGCGTCCTATCTGCGTATCCGCATCTGGACGGCTCCTTTCGCGATTGCGGTTTATGCGCTGACAGGCTGGCTTGTCGCGATGGAGCGCACCTCGGGGGTCTTCTGGATCCAGCTCGTGATGAACGGGATCAATATCTTCTTGGATCTTTGGTTTGTCCTCGGACTGGGTTGGGGCGTTCAAGGCGTGGCCTTTGCAACCGTGATCGCGGAATTCACCGGTGCGGTATTCGCGCTGTGGTACTGTCGCGATGCGTTTGACAACGTGGAATGGTGCAATTGGCTGAGGGTATTTGACCGCGAGAAGGTCACGCGGATGATGGTTCTGAACCTCGATATCCTGATCCGCTCGGCTATGTTGATGGCGATCTTCACGAGCTTTGTCTTCATTGGCGCGCGGTTTGGCGATGTGACTTTGGCGGCAAACGAAGTCCTGACCCAGTTCCTGCATATCACCGCTTATGCGATGGATGGGTTTGCCTTTGCCGCCGAGGCTCTGATTGCGCGCGCGATCGGGCAATCCAACCACGCCCGCGTACGCAAAGCGGCGCGCTATTGCATGTTCTGGGGCGGGGTGACCTGTGTCTTTCTTGCGCTCGGCTTTGCACTGGGCGGCGGGTATTTGATCGATGTCATGGCGAAATCAGTCGACGTGCAAGAGGTGGCGCGACAGTATCTGTGGTGGATGGTCTTGGCTCCGGTCACGGGTTTTGTGGCCTGGATGTTTGACGGGATTTTCATCGGGGCGACACGCGGGCGGGACATGCGCAATATGATGGCGGTGTCCTTTGTGATCTATATCGTTGCCGTTTTGGCCTTGGTCCCTGCCTTTGGCAACGACGGGCTTTGGGCCGCGCTGATCATTTCCTTTATCGCGCGGGGGATCACTTTGGGGCTGAAGTATCCGAGCCTTGAGAGATCCGTCGCCTAGAGGATCTCTTTCACGCTTTCCGGAGGCCTGCCAAGGCGGGCGCCTTTGTCTGTGATGACCACAGGGCGCTCGATCAGTTTCGGCGCCTTGGCCATGGCTGCGATCAAAACGTCGTCGCTGTCCGCCTTGGAGAGGCCGAGCTCTTTGAACTCAGCTTCGCCTGTGCGCATCAGCTGGATCGCAGGAATGCCGAGCTGCGCCAAAACGCCCCGAATGTCCGCCTCGCTGGGGACGTCCTCAAGGTATTTGCGGATGTCCACCGGCCCGTGATCTTCGACAATCGCTAATGTCGAGCGGGATTTGGAACAGCGGGGGTTGTGCCAGATCACAGTCATAGCCAGTCACTCCGTTTTGTACCGATGGCCTCAGACACATTGCTAAAGCCGTCTTGTTGGATCAAGCGGTCTAGGCCGACGAGGATATCCTGCACCATCGAAAGACCGCCATAGACCAAAGCTGTGTAGAGCTGCACGGCAGATGCTCCTGCGCAGATTTTGGCGTAGGCTTGTTCGGCATTGGAAACGCCCCCGACGCCGATCAACGGCAGTTTGCCTTCGGTCGCATAGGACAGCCGCGCCAATACGCGGGTGGATTTTTCAAACAGCGGCGCGCCTGACAGTCCGCCTATTTCGTCGCGATGCTGGGACTGCAGGCCTGCGCGATCCAAAGTGGTATTCGTCGCGATCACGGCATCGATCTTTTGCTCCAGCGCCACCTCAGCGATCTCTTCGATCTCTGCCTCAGTCAGATCGGGCGCGATCTTCAGGAAAATCGGGATCTTGCGATTGAGCGTATCGCGTACCTCGAGCACTCCGGAAAGGAGCGCGGAGAGGGCCTCTTTGCCCTGCAGATCACGCAGTTTTTCCGTGTTCGGAGAACTGACATTCACCGTTGCGAAATCGAGGTGATTGCCGCAATGGGCGAGGACTTTGGCGAAATCCGCCGCGCGGTCGTCGCTGTCTTTATTCGCACCTAGGTTCAGTCCAAGCACAGCATCGCGCGGGCGCTTTGCCAGCCGCGCGGCAATAGCTTCCATGCCCTGATTGTTAAAGCCAAAACGGTTGATGGCGGCGTGATCTTCGGTCAGGCGAAACAGACGCGGTTTCGGATTGCCCGGCTGCGCGCGCGGGGTCGCCGCGCCCACTTCGAAAAACCCAAAGCCAGCCCGCGACAGGCCCAACAGAGCCTCAGCGTTCTTGTCAAACCCAGCCGCTAACCCCAAAGGGTTCGCCAGATCCAGACCGGCCATATTCGTTCGCAGCCGGGGCGACGTCACAAGACCCGGAGAGGCGGCCACGCCCAACTGTAAAGACTTGATCGCCAGCCCATGCGCGGTCTCTGGGTCAAAGCGATAGAGCAGGGGCATGCCCAGACGTTCGAGGAAGTTCATTCCATGCCTCCGGCGGGAAACTGATGCACGCCGTCAACCAAAGGCAACGGTAGCGCCCAGAGCACATCGGCGAGTCGCAGCGGCCCATAGAGATGCGGAAACAAATCCCCGCCGCGCGATGGCTCCCATTTCAGCGCATCGCCCAATTTTTCACCATCCAGCACCAGCAAAAACAGCCCGTCCACACCGGCAAAATGCCGCTTAGCGGTCTCTTCGGCTTGGGCAGCGGTTGAGAAATGCACAAAGCCATCAGCGATATCAATCGGAGCCCCTTGGGATTCTCCGTTTGTTTTCAGGTCGCTCCATTCATCAGAGCGGAGGATTTTATAAATCTGCATGGCGCTGACATGCCCGTAACGTCAAGAATGGTCAAGTCGCGCGAGTTGTCATTATACTGTTAAAGTTGAAAGTCTATTTCGGCTTGGGTGTTTGTCTTTTTCAAAGAGCTTTGAAACCGTGGCTCTTTATTAGACGTTAACGATAACATGGGAGAAAAAAAGATGTCTAAACTACTCTTTACTGCAGCGGGTTTGGCGCTCACTGCGGGTATGGCGTCGGCGGATTATACGCTGACCATTTTGCATACCAACGACATTCACAGCCGGGTTGAGTCGATCAACCGGTTTGACTCGACCTGTAATGCGGACGGCGAAGCAGAGGGCAAATGCTTTGGCGGTATGGCGCGGATCAAGGCGGCGGTTGATGCGAAACGCTCGGAACTTGCAGGCAGCAACTATGTAGTTCTGGACGCAGGCGACCCGTTCCAGGGCTCGTTGTTCTATACGACCTATAAAGGCGCGGCTGAGGCCGAGTTCATGGAAGCAATCGGCTATGACGTCATGGCTGTCGGCAACCACGAGTTTGATGATGGCCCCGAAGGTCTTGAAGCATTCGTGGACACCGTGTCCTTCCCTGTGATCTCTGGCAACCTTGATCTGACTTCAGAGCCTGCGCTGAATGGCAAGGTGTCTAACCACGTTGTTCTGAACGTAGGTGGCCAAAAGATCGGTATTATCTCTGCATTGGCGGTCGACACAGTGGAAACCTCCTCTCCTGGTGAAAACGTGGTCTTCCAGGACGAGATCGAGAGCCTGAAAGCTGATGTCGCCGCGCTGGAAGCAGAAGGTGTGAATAAGATCATCGCGCTGAACCACGTTGGTCTGGCCAAAGACCTTGAGATCGCAGCAGCCGTTCCGGGCATCGATGTGGTCGTGGGCGGTCACTCCCACACTTTGTTGTCCAACATGTCTGACCGCGCGGCGGGCGCCTATCCGACCATGGTTGGCGCAGTCCCTGTGGTGCAGGCCTATGCCTATTCCAAATATCTGGGCGAGCTGACCGTCACCTTTGATGACGCAGGCAATGTGACCTCTGCAATGGGTGAGCCGATCCTGCTGGATGCCTCTGTGACCCCTGATGCAGCAATGGCTGCGCGGATCGCGGAAATGGGCGCGCCGATTGAGGAAATGAAGCAACGCGTTGTGGCGGAAACCGCTGAGGCGGTCGAAGGCGCGCGTGAGTTCTGCCGCACCGGCGAATGCGCCATGGGCAACCTCGTGGCGGATGCGATGCTGGATCGCGTGAAGGATCAGGGCATTTCGATTGCGATCCAAAACGGTGGTGGTCTGCGCGCATCTATTGACGCTGGCGAAGTCACCATGGGTGAAGTCCTCACCGTTCTGCCATTCCAGAACACGCTCTCGACCTTCTTTGTGTCCGGTCAAACTGTGATCGACGCGCTTGAAAACGGCGTGAGCCAGGTCGAAGAAGTGAAAGGCCGCTTCCCACAGGTCGCGGGTCTGAAGTTCACTTGGGATGCCTCTGTGGCGGCTGGCGAAGGCCGGATCCAAGAGGTGATGGTCATGGAAGGTGGCGAGTTCGTCGCGATTGACCCAGCCAAGACCTATGGTCTGGTGTCCAACAACTATGTCCGTGGCGGCGGCGACGGCTATAAGATGTTCCGCGATGCGGACAACGCCTATGACTATGGTCCAGACCTTGCAGACGTGACCGCAGAGTATCTGGCTAAGGTTGGCCCTTATACGCCTTACACTGACGGGCGGATTGCTCAGAAGTAAGACTGACACATCAACGATTCGAAAGCCCGGCTCGAAAGGAGCCGGGCTTTTTTGTTTTAAATCATAGGATTAGTTGAGATTTGACAAAATGAAGCGTTTGTCACATAAAAAATGACATATGATTAATTTGCGAGGATGGAAACATGCAAATCTCCCGTTCGATAGACATCAAAGCGCCGGTAGAAGTCGTTTGGACAAAACTGGTGGACGAGTTCGTGAACGTGCATCACTGGATGGCGTCGATCAAAGCTTCATCAGCCATGCAAGGCGAAGATCTGGTGCCAGGTGCGCCCGCCGTCGGGCGCATTGCTGAAATCGGCGCGGGGTCGCCAGGTGGGCTCATGGAAGAGAAAATCACCGCCGTAAATCCGGCTGGGCGAACATTGGAATTTGATACGGTACTCACCAATATCAAGGGGTTTAATCCCATCATTGGTTGGCCGAACCAGATCAAACTGACTGAGACCGGAAATGGAACTCGGGTGACGTGGAACATCCAACCGCGCCTCAAACTTGTCGGACTGCCCATGTATCTTCCAGTTAAAAAGAGCCTTGGCAATGGCTTTGTGCGCAGCCTCGAAGAGATCAAAACCTTTGTTGAAACAGGACGGCCGCACGCGCGTAAAGCAGCGGCTTTCGACAAAGAGGGGCTGCCTGCCGACTTGGCAACCGCAGCGGTTTAAGCTTAAGTCGCGCGGGATAGAGATAGCTGGGCAATGAAAGAGGGCGCAGTGGCTTCGGACGCGAAACAAAACTTGCTGTACGCAGGCACCCGCCTTTTCGCGGAACATGGCTTCGCCGGGGCTTCCGTGCGTGACATATGCGCGGAAGCCGGTGTTGGTCGCAATATGATCCATCACTACTTTGGCAACAAAGATGGGCTATTGCAGGCGATCTTGGATGCGTTCTCGACCTCTTCATTTGCGCCGGCTATTCGCCTCTTGGCGAAACCTGCCGGATCCGTCGAAGAGTTTCGCCTAAAGCTCGAACTCTTTATTGCCGAGGTCTTTGAGGTCCTGATTTCCAACGCCCAGATCTTTCGCATCGTGTCCAGAGAGGCAGGTTCTTTACTGCCTCTCACTGAGCTTCGCGACAGTTTGGTGACATACCTCTGCGCGGCCAAAGATGCCGGATTTATTGCGGCGGACCTTGATGAAACCATGGCCCCCGGCTTCATCCTTGATCGGCTAGGCGGACAGGTACTTTATGCGCTGCGACTGGGGGATGAGCAGAAGGCGAACGTCATTTTGGATCCCGCATATCGGGCTGAATGGCTGACGGCGAACAGCCGCCTTCTGCTCTTTGGGCTTGCGGCGAAAGACTAGATCTTAATCCGATCCTGCCTTTCCGAAATCGGAATGAACTCTTCCGTGTCACCGGGTGGCAGGTGAAACGGCCCATTCGCCCAATCCTCAGTCTTCCAAGCTTCTTTCGCGGCCTCGATCTTGGCTTTGTCAGAGCTTACAAAGTTCCACCAGATATAACGCGGCCCATTCAGCGTCGCCCCGCCCAGAGCCATCAGGCGTGCGCCCTGCGCGCCAGCGCGGATCGAGATTTTGTCCCCCGGACGGAAAACCATCATCTGGCCGACCTCAAACACCTGACCGCTGACCTCAATCGAGCCCTGCGTGACATAGATCCCGCGGTCTTCGTGGTTATCGGGCAGGGGGAACTGTGCATGTGCCTCCAGCACGACATCGGCATAGAAGATCTCGGATTGCATGGTCACAGGCGACGCGGCCCCCCAAGCGTCCCCAAGGATCAACCGCACCGACGCGCCTCCGTCCTGCAGATAGGGCAGCGCGGCTTCCTTGTGATGCTCAAAGTCAGGCGCCATGTCCTCTTTGTCCTCAGGCAGGGCGACCCAGGTCTGGATCCCAAACAGCGAGTGTCGCGTCGCGCGGGTCTCGTCCGAGGTGCGCTCGGAATGGGTCACGCCTCGACCCGCCAGCATCCAGTTCACCTCGCCGGGATAGATCATCTGATGGGTGCCCAAAGAGTCGCGATGCTCAAATTCGCCCTGATAGAGATAGGTGACGGTTCCCAAGCCAATATGGGGATGTGGGCGCACGTCAATGCCGCCCTCAGTGATGAACTCGGCGGGGCCCATTTGGTCGAAAAAAACAAATGGCCCGACCATCTTGCGTTCGACCGATGGCAAAGCACGGCGCACCTCGAAACCACCAAGGTCGCGTGCACGCGGTACAATCATCGTCTCGATATTCTCAAGCGTGGCTTCGGGGTGTTGGCTCGGGTTCCAGCTCATGATCTGTCCTTTCGCTTAAGAGGCGCGCACATCGCGCGTTTCATCTGGGTGGCGGTCCATATAGCCCTTCATATAAGGGCAGAGCGGCAGGATCTTTTGCCCCGCGGCACGGGCGTCGGCAACAAGCCGTTCGGCCAGCGCTTTGGCGATCCCTTGCCCCCTCAAATCATCTGAGACCGAGGTATGGTCGGCAATCACCAAGGCGCCTGAGGCGACCGAGATCGTTAGGATGCCTTCGCCCTCAAACCCGTCTACCTTCGCCAGATAGCTGGCTTTAGATCCTGTGTCTTCGCGTGTGATCGTAATCGTCATTGCGGTCTCCAAATGTTTGGCTTTTGCAAATGTAGCCACTTTTGGCGGTCTGCCTATTCCACGCCCGTGCAGGAGACTTGCGCATTTTAGCACAGAAGGACCGTCCGCTGCGCAAATGGGCTGACAGGCAGGGGCGAGGGGCTTAGAAAGGGGGTATGGATCACCCGCTCATTGACCTCATCAACCAAAAGATCGCGGCCGCAGAGGCGGACGGCGCCTTTGACGATCTTGAAGGCGCAGGCAAGCCTTTGCCGCGCGAGGAGGATCCCGAGAACGCTCTGATCAATCGTCTGATCAAAGAAAGTGGCGGGGTGCCCGAGTTCGTATCGCTCTCGCGGGAACTGGCGAAATTGCGAGAAGAGCTACGCGAGACCGGTGATCGCACCAGACGTCAAGACATCATGAAAGAGATGTCGATGATGGAGGCCAAAATAGACCTCGCCCGCAAACAGGCGCGATAACCTGCGATGTGCGGGCGTTTCGCGATAACTCTGCCGACGGATGCCATGGCGCAATTGTTTGATGCAGCGCCCGCCAACGACATGCCCGATGTGCCCAACTACAACGTCTGCCCGACAACCGGCGTGCATGTGGTGATGTCTGAGGACAGTCGAAAGCTCGTCACCATGCGTTGGGGCTTCTTGCCGCATTGGTACAAGAGCCCAACGGACGGGCCTTTGCTTATTAACGCGCGTGCCGAGACCATCGCCGAAAAACCTGCCTTCCGCGAGGCCTGCCGCGCGCGCCGTTGTCTGATCCCGATCAGCGGCTTTTACGAATGGACCAAGGACGAGGCCGGCAAACGCTGGCCATGGTATATTCAGGGGCCAGAGACTTTGGCCTTGGCCGGTGTCTGGCAAGACTGGGGCCCTGACGACGCCCGCCGGCGCACCTGTGCTGTTGTGACGATCAAAGCCAATGAGACCATGTCTCAGGTCCACCACAGGATGCCTGTTGTGATTGACCAAGAGGATTGGGGCCTGTGGCTGGGCGAAGAGGGCTTCGGGGCCGCTCCCCTGATGAAAGCTGCGGATGAGGACCTCTTGTCCTTTTACCAAGTGGATCCCAAAGTGAATTCAAATCGCGCGCAGGGGCCAGAGCTGATCGAGCCATTTCACGCGTGATTATCAAACGCAGGCTACGAGTGTTTTGGCGCCGTAACGCCTTGGCGAATGGGTCAAAATCAGGTTCTGTGATGAAAGAGAACAGCGAAAGACCGCAATGACAACGTCTTATCATATCCCCGAAGGCGGCCTGCCTCCGCAAACCCAGATCACCACAAACCGCGCGATCTTCACCGAAGCCTTCGCGGTGATCCCGAAGGGCGTGATGACTGACATCGTGACGTCGAACTTGCCGTTTTGGGAAAAGACACGCGCCTGGGTTCTGGCGCGTCCGCTCAGCGGGTTTGCCGAGACCTTTTCCCATTACCTCATGGAGGTCGCTGCGGGTGGCGGCAGCCAAAGGCCCGAGCTTGATCCTGAAGCGCAGGGCGTTCTGTTCGTTGTCGGCGGCGAGGTGCAATTGACGCTTGGTGGTGCGACACATGAATTGGCCGCTGGTGGCTATGCCTATATTCCCGCCGGCACCGATTGGTCGCTGCTGAACGATAGCGATCAACCCGCCCAATTCCATTGGGTCCGCAAAGCCTATGAGGCGGTTGACGGCATCGACGCACCAGAGGCCTTTGTGACCTCTGACACAGATCACACGCCGATCGCTATGCCCGACACCGAAGGGCGCTGGGCCACGACGCGCTTTGTGGATCCCGACGACATGCGCCACGACATGCACGTCAATATTGTTACCTTCGAGCCGGGCGGGGTGATCCCATTCCCGGAAACACATGTGATGGAACACGGGCTTTTTGTGCTCGAAGGCAAGGCGGTCTACCTGCTCAATCAGCAATGGATCGAGGTTGAGGCCGGCGACTTCATGTGGCTACGCGCCTTTTGCCCGCAGGCGTGTTACGCCTCAGGTCCAGGTCGTTTCCGCTATCTGCTTTATAAAGACGTGAACCGTCATATGCCGCTCTAGACTGGTACAATTTCGCTCTGGTCATTGCGCGGCAAAGAGAGTGAAACTGCGCCCGTAAGCGACTCGCCGCGAGGGCTGTGCAATGTCTGATCAAACAACGCGTATCTTTATCAATGGCTTTGGCCGGATTGGTCGGGCTGTTCTGCGTATTCTGAAGCAGAACGCAGCCTATCGCGATATCGAGATCGTTGGTCTCAATGACATCGAGCCGCTCGAAACCTGCGCCTATTTGTTCGAATATGACTCGATTTTTGGACCGTACCCGGGCGAAGTTGCGGCAGGCGATCAATCTCTGACCGTCGACGGTCAGGTCATCCCGTTTCACAGCGAAAAAGACATTTCGACACTGGATCTCAGCGCCGTCGACGTCGTTCTGGAATGCACCGGCATGGCTGGCAAACGCGCTTTTGCCGAACATGGTCTTGAGGCGGGTGCGAAACGCGTTCTGATCTCTGGTCCCTCTGATGAGGCCGACATCACTATCGTGCTTGGCGCGAATGAGGATCAAATCGGTGCCCATAGCGTCGTGTCCAACGCATCATGTACAACCAACGCACTCGCGCCTTTGATGAAGGTTCTGGACGCCGAATACGGGTTGATCAGTGGCCATATGACGACCGTGCACTGTTACACCGGCTCGCAACCTACTGTCGACAAACCCCGCGCCAATCTTGAACGCAGCCGCGCCGCGGCGCTTTCGATGGTGCCCACAACCACCAGCGCCCAAAAGCTGATCGCCCGCGTGCTGCCCCACCTGGAAGGCCGCGTCGAAGCCCGTGCGATCCGTGTGCCAACCGCCAGCGTCAGCGCCATCGACCTGACGATCCAAACAGAGGCCCCCGTCTCTGCAGAGGCGGTGAACAGCTTGCTCAAGTCCAAGACCGCCGAAGGAATCCTCGGCTGGACGCAAAAACCGCTCGTCTCAACCGACCTGCGCATGCGCCCCGAGAGCCTTGTGATCTGCGAACGCGAAACCTCGGTCAGCGTCGGCGGCTTGTTGCGCGTCTTTGGCTGGTACGACAACGAGTTCGGCTTCTCCTGCCGCCTCTTGGACATGGTCCGCCTGATGGCTCGCTAGGTCTTTCTCTTGCCCCAAATATCCCGGGTGAATTGGCTGCAGGCCAAGAGGGCAGAGCCCTAAAAGAAAAGCCCCGCCAAACGGCGGGGCTGTCTCGTCTCTTGCGTCTTGCTAAGCTTACTTGCGCTTTTTGGGAGGCATCAGATCGGTGATCGTGCCTTCAAACATCTCGGCTGCAAAGTTCACCGTTTCCGACAGGGTCGGGTGCGGGTGGATGGTGTGACCCAGATCGGTTGCATCGGATCCCATCTCAATCGCCAGAGCGACTTCGGCGATCAGATCGCCTGCATTCGGCCCCACGATACCAGCGCCAATCACACGATCGGTCTCGTGATCAAAGATCAGCTTCGTGATGCCTTCAGAGCGCCCCAACGACAGGGAACGGCCCGATGCCGCCCAAGGGAACGAGCCCTTGCCGACCTTGATACCTTCCGCTTTCGCTTGGTTCTCGGTCACGCCAACCCAAGCCACTTCTGGATCGGTATAAGCCACCGACGGGATCACACGCGCATCAAAGTGGCGCTTGTGACCGGCGGCGACTTCTGCCGCGACCTTGCCTTCGTGCACGGCTTTGTGCGCCAGCATCGGCTGACCAACCACGTCGCCAATCGCAAAGATATGCGCCTGACCGGTGCGTTGCTGGCTGTCGACCGCGATAAAGCCGCGCTCATCCACTGCAACACCGGCGGCGCCAGCGTTGATCTTCGCACCATTGGGGCGACGCCCAACAGAGACCAAGAGCTTGTCAAAGACGTCGGTCGATGTCTCGCCTTTATCGTCCTCAAAGGTCACCTTCAGACCATCTTCACGCGCCTCAACGGCAGTGACTTTGGTCTTAAGTTTGATGTCTTCATAGCGCGAGGCAATGCGGTTATGCAGAGGCTTGACGATGTCTTTGTCAGCACCCGGAATGATCTGATCCATCAGTTCCACGATGGTCACATCCGTTCCAAGCGCGTCATAGACCGTCGCCATTTCCAGACCGATGATGCCACCGCCCAGAACCAACATCCGCTTTGGGATGTCCTTGAGTTCAAGAGCACCAGTGGAGTCAATCACACGCTCATCATCATGTGGGATGAAGGGCAGGGTGACAGGCTCGGATCCCGCGGCGATGATACATTGATCAAAGCTAACGGTAGAGCGTTTGCCGTCGTCGTTCACTTCGATCATGTTCGGCCCGGTAAAGGTACCAAAGCCGGTCACGACCTGAACCTTACGGCCCTTCGCAAGACCACCCAGACCGCCGGTTAGCTGTTTGACCACAGAGTCTTTCCAGCCGCGCAGCTTGTCCAGATCGACATTTGGCGTGTCAAAGGTGATGCCGTGATCGCCCATTTCCTCGGACTCGGTGATCACTTTGGCCGCATGCAGGAGCGCCTTGGACGGGATACAGCCGACGTTCAGACAGACACCCCCAAGGTTGTTGTCTTTCTCGATCAGCACGACCTTTTTGCCAAGGTCGGCTGCGCGGAAAGCAGCCGTATAGCCGCCAGGGCCTGAGCCCAGAACAACGACCTCTGCATGCACATCGCCCGCACCGCTCGCGGTGCCGGTTGGAGCCACGGCGGTCGGGGCCGCAGGGGCCTCGGCCGCTGGGGCCGCTACAGGGGCATCCGCCGCCGCAGCGCCTTCGAGAATGACGATCACAGAGCCTTCAGAGACCTCGTTGCCTTCGGCCACTGTGATCTCTTTGACGGTGCCCGCCGCGGGGGAGGGCACTTCCATGGTGGCTTTGTCGGATTCAAGCTCGATCAGCGGGTCTTCCTCAGAAACGGTGTCGCCCACCGAAACCAAAATAGACACCACAGGAACCTTGTCGAAATCACCAATATCAGGGACTTTAATTTCCATCAGATTATCCCCCTTACCACATCAACTTGCGCATATCGCCCAAGAGGGTCTTGAGCGTCACGGTGAAGCGAGCGGCCAAGGCTCCGTCGATGGCGCGGTGGTCATAGGACAGCGACAAAGGCTGCATCAGGCGCGGCACGAATTCTTCGCCGTTCCAGACAGGCGCCATTTTCGACCGTGTCAGACCAAGGATCGCCACCTCTGGCGCATTCACAATTGGCGTGAAGGAGGTGCCGCCGATGCCGCCCAGGGACGAGATCGTGAAGGTCGCGCCAGACATGTCGTCGCCCTTCAGCTTGCCTTCGCGGGCTTTGCCGGACAGATCCATCAGGTCTTTGGAAATCTCAACGATGCCCTTGCGGTCCGCGTCTTTGATCACAGGCACCATCAGGCCGTTTGGCGTATCTGCCGCAAAGCCGATGTTGTAAAAGTCTTTCTTGATCAGCTTGTCGCCATCTGGATGGATCGAGCTGTTGACTTCCCAATGCTCTTTCAGCGCGGAAACCGATGCTTTTATGACAAAACTCAGCAGGGTCACGCGATAGCCGTTTTCCTTGGCCATCGTGTCCATTTCCTTGCGGTATTTGTCCAGATCCGTGATGTCGGCTTCGTCATTATGGGTGACATGCGGGATGTTCAGCCAAGACCGGTGCAGCGCAGGACCAGAGATCTTTTTGATCCGAGGCATTTCCACGTCTTCGACCTTGCCGAATTTGCTGAAGTCGACCGCTGGGATCGGTGGGATTCCCATGCCGCCTTGCGCTGGTGCACCACCGGAGGCCGCAGGCGCTGTGGTGGATTTCAGGAAGGCTGTGACGTCTTCGCGCAGGATCCGGCCTTTGCGGCCAGAGCCGTTCACTTTGGCAATGTCGATGTCCAGCTGACGGGCAAAGGCACGCACCGATGGGCTTGCATGGGCCTTAGAGAAACCGCTGTCGGTGACAGAAGCCGCTGCCGGTGCTGCCGGAGCAGGGGCCGCCGCGGGCGCTGGGGCTGGTGCAGCCGCAGGAGCTGGCGCTGCTGCAGGGGCCTCAGCCGAGGCGGCTGCTTCGCCGTCCAGCACAACGATCAGCGTGCCCTCGGAAACCGGGTCGCCTTCGGACACTTTGATCTCTTTGACCGTGCCTGCCGCAGGAGACGGCACTTCCATAGTTGCCTTGTCGCTTTCCACTTCGATCAGCGGGTCTTCCTCAGAAACCACATCCCCCACGCTGACCAGAATGGTCACAACCGGTACGTCGGAAAAATCGCCGATATCGGGTACTTTAACGTCAATAGTCATAATCTTGTCTCCTCTCCCGATCACACCAGACGGGGGTTCGGCTTGTTGCCGTCGATGTCATATTTCTTAAGTGCTTTTTCGAGCTGCGCCTTGGTCACATTGCCCTCACGATAGAGGTCGACCATGGCCGCCGCCGCGATGTGGCTTGCATCCACTTCAAAGAAGCGGCGCAGGTTCACGCGGCTGTCAGAGCGCCCAAACCCATCCGTGCCCAGAACCGTGTAGCGACCTGGAACCGCAGAGCGGATCTGCTCGGCATAGTTCTTCATATAGTCGGTCGCGACGATGATTGGGCCTTTGGCCTTGCTCAGTTGCTCGGTGACAAATGGCACTTTCGGATCCGCCAACGGGTTCAGACGGTTGTGACGATCCACATCCTGAACATCGCGGGCCAGCTCGTTAAAGCTTGGGGCCGACCAGATTTCGGAGCTGACACCAAAGTCTTCTTCCAGCATCTCAGCGGCCTTCAGCGCCTGCACCAGAATGGTGCCCGAGCCCATCAGCGTGACATGTTTCTTGCCCGGACGTTTCACGTCTTTAAAGCGGTAAAGGCCCTTGATGATGTCATCCTCTACGCCTGCAGGCATATCCGGGTGGCTGTAGTTCTCATTCATCAGCGTGAGGTAGAAGAACACGTCCTCTTGGTCCTCATACATCCGCTTGAGACCATGCTGCACGATTGTGGCAACCTCAAACTGGAAGGTCGGGTCATAGCTGATGCAGTTTGGGATGGTGCCTGCGAGGATATGGCTGTGACCGTCCTCGTGCTGCAGACCTTCGCCGTTCAGCGTGGTCCGGCCTGCGGTGCCGCCCAGCATAAAGCCACGGGCTCGGCTGTCGCCTGCCGCCCAGGCCAGATCGCCGATCCGCTGGAAGCCAAACATCGAGTAGTAGATGAAGAAGGGGATCATCGGCACGCCGTGGTTGGAGTAAGACGTCGCCGCCGCAATCCAGTCGGCCATCGCACCGGCTTCGTTGATGCCTTCTTGCAGAACCTGACCGTTGATGGACTCTTTATAGTACATCATCTGATCGGCATCTTCGGGCGTATAGTTCTGACCCAGCGGGTTGTAGATCCCGACAGAGCGGAACAGGCCTTCCATCCCAAAGGTGCGGCTTTCATCCGGCACAATCGGCACCACGTTATTGCCGATCTGCTTGTCACGCAACAGCGTGGTCAGGATGCGGACAAAGGCCATTGTGGTGGAAATTTCACGCTCGCCCGTACCTTTGAGCTGTGCATCAAACTTGGACAGCGGCGGGATTTCCAGTTTGTCGGATTTGGTTTCCCGTTTCGGGAACTCGCCACCCAAAGCTTTCCGGCGGTCCGCCAGATAGGCTTTCTGCGCGTTGTTCAATTTCACGAACGGTGCTTTTGGCAGGTCTTCATCGCTCACAGGGATCTCAAAGCGATCGCGGAACGCGCGCAATTGATCCTCGGCCATTTTCTTTTGCTGGTGGGTCGTGTTCTGACCTTCACCCGCAGAGCCCATACCGTAACCCTTAACCGTTTTGATCAAGAGGCAGGTTGGAGTGCCTTTGGTATCTGTCGCGCGTTTGAAGGCAGTATAAACTTTTTGCGGATCATGTCCGCCACGACGCAGAGCAAAGATCTGCTCGTCGCTCCAGTCCTCGACCAGCTTCGCGGTCTCTGGGTATTTGCCAAAGAAATGTTCGCGGATATAAGCGCCGTCTTTGGATTTGAAGGTCTGGTAGTCACCGTCGACTGTTTCATCCATCAGCTGACGCAGTTTGCCAGAGGTGTCTTTTTCCAAGAGCTCGTCCCAGCCCTTGCCCCAAAGCAGTTTGATGACGTTCCAGCCTGCGCCGCGGAAGTCACCCTCAAGTTCCTGAACGATCTTGTGGTTGCCGCGTACAGGGCCATCCAGACGCTGCAGGTTGCAGTTCACAACAAAGATTAGGTTATCGAGGCCTTCGCGCGCAGCAAGGTCAATCGCGCCACGGCTTTCCGGCTCGTCCATCTCGCCATCGCCGAGGAAGCACCAGACTTTACGGTCCGCCATGTCGATATGGCCGCGGTTGTGCATGTATTTCATGAACCGCGCTTGATAGATCGCCATCAGCGGGCCAAGACCCATGGAAACGGTTGGGAACTGCCAGTAATCGGGCATCAGCCATGGGTGAGGGTAGGAGGACAACCCGTTGCCATCAACCTCAGAGCGGAAGTTCTCCATCTGCTCTTCTGTCAGACGGCCTTCCATGAAGGAACGTGCGTAGATGCCAGGGATCACGTGACCCTGGAAGAACACCAGGTCGCCACCGTGGATCGCAGACTTAGAGCGCCAGAAGTGGTTCAGGCCGATGTCATACATGACAGCAGAGGAAGCGAAGGAGGCGATGTGGCCGCCGTATTCGCTGCTGACTTTGTTGCGGCGTACAACGGTTGCCATCGCGTTCCAGCGGTTGATCGTGCGGATGCGCCATTCCATATCCAGATCGCCGGGGAAGGCTTCCTGCTGATCCACGGGGATCGTGTTCTGATATGGGGTTGTGGCGGAAAACGGCAGGTTCGCCCCCGCTGCGCGTGCTTGCTGTACCGCTTTGTCCAACAGGTAATGCGCCCGGTCCGCGCCATCGCGCGCGATCACATCCTCAACGGCATCTTGCCATTCTCGGGATTCAACCGGATCAATATCGTCCAATGGTTTTGCCATGTGGTGACCTCCTCCTTAAATGCGTAGAAAGTAGTATAGTTTAATGCTGAACTACTTTGGTAGCTGGCTGCGCGCATAGCAGCCATGCGCAAACCGGGCAACTCATTATAAGCCTCAAGGGTATAAGTACGGGCGCGCGAAGCCTAGCGAAAATGCCTGTGATTTCTCATATATCTGCTGGTTTTTTGGGTATTCATGAGATCGCGCACAAAAAAAGACGCACTCAAGCAGAGTGCGTCTAGTATTAAACTATTTCCGCGGCGAGGGTTTCGCCGTGGTCGTTTAGTCTTCCTGTGGCAAAACCAAGTTCAGCACAATCGCGCAGAGCGCTGTCGGTGCGACCGCCGAAGTCATCAGGGTTTTCACCACACCTGGCAGGTATTGCACGGCGGTTGGCACTAGGTTGAGGCCAAGGCCAACGGCGAGCGAGATCGCGATGATCACCATATTGCGGCGGTTCATTTTGACCTCAGAGAGCACGTTCAGGCCTGCCGCGGCCACCATGCCGAACATCACGATCACACCGCCGCCAAGCACGGGCAGAGGCATAGAGGCGATGACCGCGCCGATCTTTGGCAGAAGGCCACAGATCACCATGATGGTGCCTGCGATGGTCACAACGTGGCGGCTCATAATGCCGGTCATGCCGACGATGCCGACGTTTTGGCTGAAGGAGGTGTTTGGCAGGCCGCCAAAGACACCCGCAACAGCGGTGCCCAGACCGTCTGCGTAGGTCGCGCCCTGGATCTCGGCATCGGTAGCGTCGCGCCCTGCGCCCGCTTTGGCGGTGGCCGAGGCGTCGCCCACGGTCTCGATCGCTGAGACGATGGATACCAGTGTTACGGCGATGACAGCGCCAAGGCTGAATTCAAACCCGTAAGGCAGTGGCTGAATGCCGATGATCCAGGAGGCTTTGGCAACCGCGCCAAAGTTCACCATGCCAAGTGCAAAGGCGAGGGCATAACCAGCAAGCAAGCCCACGAGGATGGCTGCGCTGGACAGGATGCCTTTGGTAAAGAACTTAAGCACCAAGGCGACAATCACCACTGTCAGGGCGACAGACCAGTGCATCAGCGAGCCAAAGCTCTCGGCTTCCATTTGGAAGCTAGCCGCACCACCCGCTGCGTATTTGATCGCGACTGGGATCAGATAGAGGCCGATGGCCAGGATCACGAGTCCGGTCACAAGCGGTGGGAAAAGCCAGCGCAGGTTGCCGATCACCGAGCCCAAAAGGAAGTGAACGATACCGCCAATGATACAGGCGGTCAGCGCCACGCCGAGGCCCTGAGTGGCCGCAATCCCTGCAAGCACACCCACAAAGGCAAAGCTTGTGCCCTGCATAATCGGAAGCCGCGCGCCGACGGGGCCAATGCCCACGGTTTGAAAAAGCGTCGCGACGCCAGCAAAGAGCATCGCCATCTGGATCAGATAGATCTGCTCTGGGCCGCCAAAGGCCAGCCCTGCAGCGCCAGCCACGATAATGGACGGCGTTACGTTGGATGCAAACATCGCCAGCACGTGCTGAAAGCCAAGCGGGATCGCTTGGTTTAACGGCGGTGTTGCATTTGGATCTGAGTAAGTCTGTGCGTCTGCCATGAAATGTCCCTCTTTCTGTTGGCAATGAGTGGCACTGTTGTCTCAGCGCCTATTCTTGTTGATTGGTTACCATGAAACCGGTTTCATAGGTGAATTCTTGTAAGTTTGCGCCATCGCCAATGCGGTCGATCACGGCGAATAATCCAGGGGCATGCAGCGGTGTCAGAACGCCGTGCCAAGTATTTCGATGAAAATTAATGCCTTGGCCCGCGCGCGTGATAAAGGCGCGCGGTGTGCTGGGCGTGCCGTCTAGATCTTCGGCGACGATGACCAAAAACGGAGACATGCTCATTGGTATAAAGGCTTGTGATCCTAAGGGGTGCCGCTCTACCAGATTGAAGTGGTAGGGCAACTCACGCGGGATCGCGTCAAACAGGCTGATTCCCGCGCGTCCGTCTGTGAAATCGAAGTCTGCGAGGTCGTGGTGACGGCCGCACATGTCCTGATTGATCATCTTGTCCGGCGTATCGCGTAGCTCCAAGACGTCTCCGAAAGGGGTAAAACCCGCTTTGGTCAAGGGCTGGGCGATGATCTCGATCATGGCAAAAGATCTGCGAGGCGCAGCTCGGCGATGCGTTCGACTTGTTTGCAGGCCTCGGCAAATTCGGTCGCGCTGTCGTTGTTAATACGGCGCTCAAAGGCATTCAGGATGCCTTGTTTGTTGTGATCCCGCACGGCGATGATGAAGGGGAAACCGTGTTTGGCGACATAGTCGGTGTTGAGCTGGGTAAAGCGCGCGCGTTCCGCATCTGTGAGCATATCGAGGCCCGCTGATGCCTGTTCCGAGGTCGACTCCTCTGTTAGGCGGCCCGCAGAGGCGAGTTTACCAGCCAGATCCGGATGAGCGACCAGAACGCCACGACGTTCGTCCTCGGACGCGATCCGAAACACGCGGGCGAGGGCGGAATGGAGGCCGATGGCGGTGTCATGGGCGGGGCCGAGCTCTCGGTCAAAGGCGCGTTCTGCGATCCATGCGGAATGTTCAAAGATCCCGCCATAGTAGGCCACAAATGTCTCGCGATCCATCTGAGACGGGCGCGCATAGCGTTGATGCGGGTGATGTTCCGCCCAATGTTTCGCAATGTCGATCCGGCGCGGGGTCCAGACGCCTTCAAAGCCTTGGATATAGTCGATGAACTGCATGAGGCCTTTGATTTTGCCGGGCCTTCCGATCAGGCGGCAATGCAGGCCAATGCTCATCATCTTGGGCGCGCCAGCGCGGCCTTCTTCATAGAGCACGTCAAAGGCGTCTTTCAGATATGTGAAGAAATCCTGCCCGGTCACCCAACCCGGTGCGGTCGCGAAACGCATGTCGTTGGCTTCAAGCGTATAGGGGATGATCAACTGATCACGGTCGCCGTACTCGCGCCAATAGGGCAGGTCGTCATCATAGGTGTCTGAAATATAGTCAAAACCGCCAGTTTCCGCGACCAGCCGCACGGTGTTTTCTGAGCAACGTCCCGTGTACCACCCGCGTGGGGCTTCGCCTGTGACTTCTTCGTGGAGCCTCATCGCTTCCGCAATCGCGGCACGCTCTTCAGCCTCGGGCATGTCTTTATGTTCGACCCATTTCAGACCATGCGAGGCAATCTCCCAGCCAGCCTCCTGCATGGCGCGGACCTGCTCTGGCGCGCGCGCCAAGGCCGTCGCGACACCGTAAATCGTGACCGGGATCTTTACGCTGGTGAAGAGCTTATGCAGACGCCAGAACCCCGCCCGCGCGCCATATTCATAGATTGATTCCATGTTCCAATGGCGTTGCCCGGGCCACTGAGCCGCCCCGGGAATATCGGACAAAAACGCTTCCGAGGCCGCATCCCCATGCAGAACACAGTTCTCGCCGCCTTCCTCATAGTTCAGCACAAACTGAACCGCCACACGCGCTCCATTCGGCCAAGCCGCATCCGGAGGCGTCGCCCCATAGCCGCGCATATATCGTGGATATCGTGTCACGCCCAATGTCCCTCTTGTTTCTTCCCTTCTAGCGCAGGTCGAAAGGATTTATTTTCAGGAGTATTTTGAAAGAGACATTCGCGTCTGTACAGTAGGTTTGTCGGATCGGATCAGGATAGACCCAAGTGGGGTGAAAAGGATGAAAATATGAGCGGATATCTTACGACACATGTCTTGGACACGGCAAAGGGCTGCCCGGCCGAGGGCATCAAAATCGCTCTATACAGCGTTTCAGGCAATTCTCACCGTAAGATCTCGGAAACCGTAACGAATGAAGACGGACGCACCGACGCACCGATCCTGCCAACCGAAAAATTCAAAACCGGCACCTATGAGCTGATCTTCTTTTGCGGAGATTACCTGCGCGCCACGCAAACCGGTCTTGAGGATCCCTTGTTTCTCGACCAAGTCCCCATTCGCTTTGGCATGAGCGAAGACGCGCATTATCACGTGCCGCTTCTGTTGTCGCCCTACGGCTATTCCACCTATCGCGGCAGTTAATCGGCCTTTGGCAGACTTTGCGCCACATGCTGCGCCATGTGGTCGATGAAAAGCCGCGTCTTGGGATCCTGATGGCGACGGTGGGTGTAGAGACATCCCAGTTGAATCGGCACAGGCGGAGTCTCCGTCAGCACCGGCACCAAAGCGCCCGACGCCAAGTGATCGGCGATCTCAAAGGTGGGCTTCATGATGATCCCATGGCCTTCAAGCGCCCATTGCGTAAGCACATCGCCGTCATCGGTCTCAAACGGGCCCGCGACGGCAAAGCGCTGGGTCTCGCCGTCGACCTGCAAAGGCCATTGAAATTCCGGAGCCCCCGGATAACGCAAGTTCAAACAGTCATGGGTTCCGTCGGTCAGCTCGTCAGGTGATTTCGGCTGCCCTTTGCGTTTCAGATAATCCGGCGCGGCGCATAGCAGACGCGGGCAATCCGCGATCTTGCGCACACGCAGGGCGCTGTCTTCGGGCAGGCCGAGGTAAAAGGCGATATCCAGACCCTCTGCAGTCAAATCAAGCTTACGATCAGACAGGCGCAGTCGCACGTTGATCAGCGGATATTCTTCTTTAAACGCAGGTATTTGCGGCGCAATCAACCGTCGCCCAATCCCCAAAGGTGCCGCCACAAACAAAGACCCACGCGGGTTATCGGTGACGGAATTGACCGCAGCTTCAGCCTCATCAATCGCCTCTAAAACCTTTACCGCGCCGCTATAGAAAATATGCCCCTGTTCGGTCGCATTCAGCTGCCGCGTCGTGCGCTGGAACAGCCGCACGTTCAGGTAATCCTCCAACTGCGATATCCGTGAGGACGCCACCGCCGCCGAGATCCGCTGATCCCGCGCGGCTGCCGACATATTGCCAAGCTCATAAACACGGACAAAGGTACGGATATTGTCGATATAGGACATGATTTACTTGCTATTTTTGAAACTTCTCGCCTTTCTATGGCAATGGAAGATAATCCGCAAGCTCGGTAGGCTGCGCATGAAGGAGTCGCGCCATGTTTGAACTGCCAATCATCTGGGAATGGATCGGTTTTGCCGTGCGCTGGGTGCATGTGATCACCGCCATCGCCTGGATCGGATCTTCGTTTTATTTCATCGCGTTGGACCTGGGCCTGCGCCGGGGCGGAGACCTCGGCGGCGCGGATGGCGAAGAATGGCAGGTGCATGGCGGCGGCTTTTACCACGTGCGCAAATACCTCGTGGCACCCGATGAGATGCCCGACCACCTCACGTGGTTCAAATGGGAAAGCTATTCGACCTGGCTCTCGGGCTTTGCTCTCTTGATGGTCATCTATTGGGTCGGCGGCGAGCTCTATCTGGTCGACAGCAACAAGAGCGACATTACCCTGTTCCAAGGCATCCTGATCTCGGCGGGATCTCTTTCGATTGGCTGGCTGATCTATAATTTCCTCTGCCGCTCGGGTATGAAGGAATACCCGACGCTGCTTATGTTCCTCTTGTTCTGCCTTTTGGTGGTCATGGGCTGGGGCCTCAACCAAGTCTTTACGGGTCGCGCCATGATGCTGCATTTGGGGGCGTTTACGGCGACGATCATGACGGCCAATGTGTTCTTTATCATCATGCCGAACCAGCGGATCGTGGTGGCGGATCTGAAGGCCGGACGCGCGCCTGATCCCAAATACGGCAAGATCGCCAAGCTGCGCAGCACCCACAACAACTACCTGACTCTGCCGGTGATTTTCCTCATGTTGTCAAACCACTACCCGCTGGCCTTTGCGACGGAGTACAACTGGGTGATTGCAGCATTGGTCTTTCTGATGGGTGTCACGATCCGGCATTTCTTTAACACCATGCACGCGCGGGGCGGGATAAAATGGTGGACGTGGTGTGTGACCGCGATCCTGTTCATTCTGATCATGTGGCTCAGTACGGCGGGGATGTCGGGGCGGTCTTTGGAAGAAGCCGAGGCCGCGATCCCACCGGAGGGCCAGCGGTTCGCGCAGGCCGAGGGGTTTGAAGAGGTTACGGATATCGTGCTGGGCCGCTGCTCGATGTGCCACGCGCGCGAGCCGTTTTACGACGGCATCCACCGCGCGCCAAAAGGGGTGATTTTGGAAACCCCCGGAGAAATCGCCGCCCACGCGCAGGCGATTTACGTGCAGTCAGGGGTGACCCATGCCATGCCGCCCGCCAATGTAAGCTGGATGGAAGAGGCCGAGCGCGCGAAGGTCGTGGCTTGGTTCAACGCCGGCTCGTAGGGTGGGGTTTCACCCCACCAAAGCGACCATGGTGGCTGGGGCATGCGCCCGAGCGGTGGGTTAGAAACCCACCCTACTTCGCCGCGTTGGAAATCGCATTGCCCGCAGCAGAGATGTCGCGGCCAGCACCCTCGATGGTCTCGCAGGCGGTCAGAGCAAAGAGAGCGGTGATGATAAGAATGCGCGTCATGGGTCGGTCCAGTTGATTTCGTAGGTGCAACATAGACTTAGTGCGAATGGAGGGGAAGCTCAAGTTTGGGGTGGGGGTGTTGTCATCGGTACATCCAGTAAAGGCAACTCAAGCTGTGCCATTAGTGAAATTGTACCTGGCAATTAGAATTCTCTTACATCCTGAACATTCGTTTTAATCAATACCTTTGGCTTTTGTTCAATGATCTCGCTTGGTCTATCAAAAAACGTGAACATTATTCCGACCGCATTGTGAATAAAAATGTACTTTGCCGGATCGGACTTCCTAGTCTTTTTCGCGAAGTCTAGTGACCGACATCGATTAGCTATAGTTTGTTGATCAAAGCTAACACTTCGAAGGTGTGCAAAGTCATTTCGAATTTTTCTGATTAACTGAAGATTCCGATTTTCACTTTCGGAGATAAGACCGAGAGAAAAGGCAATCTGAATCTTTGAAGAAAAGCTCGAAAGAGGTCCGTTGTTAGAAGTGCACTCTTTTTCGAGACCCGTATTTTGGAAGTTGGCGATCAAAATGTCTTCGAGTTGTCTGTCGAGCATCGCAGCGGCGACTATCGCAATTCCACGATCGCTTTCGTCCTGAATCTCAATCAGAACTTCGTCCAGATCATTATAATGACCATCGTTGTCATCAACTACTCGCCAACTTCCGAATTCGCTGTTGGGATCCTGCCTGTAGAAAATTCCAGCCAAAAAATTATGTCCTTGCTTAAATCGGTGTATGCCTAGGTAGGCTTAAACATCCAACTCCTCCACAAACCGCGCGTTCTCTTGGATATATTCAAACCGCTTCTCCGGTTTCTTACCCATCAAACGCTCGACAAGGTCTCCGGTTTCGCCCGGGTTGTCCTCGTCAATCGTCACGCGGATCAATTTGCGTGACGCGGGGTCCATGGTGGTCTCTTTCAAATCCTTCGCGTCCATCTCGCCCAGACCTTTAAAACGGGACACATCAATTTTGCCTTTGCCGCCAAGGCCTTTGTCCAGATAGGCGTCGCGTTCAGCCTCATCAACACAATAGACGCGCTTGGCCCCTTGGGTCAGGCGGAAGAGGGGCGGGCAGGCCAGATACAGATGCCCCTGGTCAATCATCGGGCGCATCTGGGTGAAGAAGAAGGTCATCAGCAGCGAGGCGATATGAGCGCCGTCCACATCCGCGTCGGTCATGATGATGATCTTGTCATAGCGCAGATCATCGACGTTAAAGCGGGTACCAAGCCCGACCCCAAGCGCTTGGGAGAGGTCGTTGATTTCCGCATTGGACCCGAGCTTAGAGCTCGCTGCGCCCAGAACGTTCAGGATCTTACCCCGCAGCGGCAAGAGCGCTTGGGTCTTGCGGTTCCTTGCCATCTTGGCCGAGCCACCCGCAGAGTCACCCTCGACGATAAACAGCTCGGTGCCCTCGCGGTTGGAGGCGGAACAATCCACGAGCTTGCCGGGCAGGCGTAGCTTTTTGGTAGCGCTCTTTCGTTGGGTTTCCTTTTCCTGACGGCGGCGCAGGCGTTCTTCGGCGCGCAGGACGAGGAAATCGAGGATCGCGCCCGCGGATTTCGTATCTGCTGCCAGCCAGTTGTCGAAATGGTCGCGGACCGAGTTTTCCACCATCTTATTGGCGGACTCGGTCGACAGCCGGTCTTTGGTCTGCCCCACAAAGGCCGGATCCGCGATGAAGCAGCTGACCAAGGCGCAGCCGCCCGTCAAAAGGTCGTCGCGCGTGATCTGTGCGGCCTTTTTGTTGCCGACGAGCTCTCCGTAAGCCTTGATGCCCTTCAGGATCGCGGCCCAAAACCCGGTCACATGGGTGCCGCCTTCGGGCGTGGGGACGGTGTTACAATAGGACTGGATGAAACCGTCACGTGAAGGCGTCCAGTTGATCGCCCATTCCACGTAGCCCGCTTCGTTGAATTTCTCTTTGAACTGCACTTTGCCTGCGAAAGGCGCGTCGGCGTAGGAGGTCGCGGTACCCAGCGTCTCGGTCAGATAGTCCGAGAGACCTCCGGGGAAGTGAAACGTGGCCTCAACCGGCGTTTCGCCATCGTCGATTTCGCTTTTCCAGCGGATCTCGACGCCAGAGAAGAGGTAAGCCTTAGAGCGCACTAACGTAAACAGCCGCTTGGGTTTGAACCGGTGGCTGCCAAAGATCTGATCGTCTGCGTGGAAGGTCACCGTCGTGCCGCGCCGGTTGGGCGTGGTGCCGATTTTCTCCAGCTTGCCCTGAGGCACGCCGCGCACGAAGCTCTGTTGATAAACTTCTTTGTTCTTGGCGACCTCAACGATCAGGCTATCGGACAAAGCATTCACAACGGTTGAACCCACGCCGTGCAGACCGCCCGATGTCTCATAGGCTTTGCCCGAGAATTTGCCGCCTGCGTGCAGCTCGGTGAAGATCACCTCAAGCGCGGATTTGTCGGGGAACTTGGGGTGGGGGTCGATTGGAATGCCGCGCCCGTTGTCGACGACTTTCAGAGAATGATCCGCCAGCAAAGTGACCTCGATCCGCGTGGCAAATCCCGCGACCGCTTCGTCCATCGAGTTGTCGATGATTTCAGCCGCCATATGGTGCAAAGCGCGCTCGTCGGTGCCGCCGATATACATGCCGGGGCGTTTGCGGACCGCTTCAAGACCGTCAAGCACGTCAATGGAGGACGCGTCATAGGTGGACTCAGTTTCTGTTTCCGCAAGAAGGTCGTTGGCCATATGGATCTGCTGCTCTGATCTGTCTTTGATTGGCTCTACTATTTCACCCAAGCCCGCTTTGAGCAAGGGCGGCGCGGCGGTCTGTGGATAAGTTTCGCGCCCTGCGATCTACTGTCAAAACGCGACAGTGTCTTCGTCGTTCCTGTACTTGCCAAGATTGCGCGCGACTCCTAAGGGTTGTGTCATGGAACACAAGGTTATGAGTTATAGGGGCCATTTTCGGGCCCTTTTGGTGCTGGGGCTGCCGCTGATCGGCGGCCATCTGGCGCAGTTTGCGATTGGCATGACGGATACGGCGATGTTGGGCCGCTATTCGGCAGAGGCTTTGGCGGCGGCCGTGCTGGGCAACACTTTGTTTTTCGTAACGTTTATTCTGGGATCGGGCTTTGCCATTGCCGTGATGCCGATGGTGGCAGAGGCGGATGCGACGGGCGATGACGTTCAGATCCGGCGGATCACGCGCATGGGGATGTGGCTGTCTGTGGGCTATGCCTTTGTCATTTTCCCATTGTTTTGGTGGTCCGGGCCGCTTTTGAAGTCGCTCGGGCAGCAACCGGAGTTGGCCGATCAGGCGCAGGTCTATTTGCGGATTGTGGGCTTTGGCATGTTGCCCGCGCTTTTAACCAATGTTCTGAAAAGCTATCTGGCCGCATTGGAACGCACGCGGGTGGTCTTTTGGATTATTGTCATCGCGGCTTTGGTGAATGCGGCGGTGAACTATGTGCTGATCTTTGGCAATTTCGGTGCGCCGGAACTCGGGATCGTTGGCGCCGCAATTGCCTCTTTGGTGGTGCAAGTGGTGTCGATTGCAGGCGTTGTGATCTATGCCCTGAAAGTATTGCCAGAACATGTGATGTTCCAGCGGATCTGGAAAGCTGACGGAGAAGTCATCGCCACAGTGTTCCGCGTCGGGCTTCCGATTGGGTTAACGGCTCTGTCCGAAGTGACGCTCTTTGCGTTCAGCACCACGATGATGGGGTGGCTTGGGACTGTTCCTCTGGTGGCCCATGGCATTGCGATCAATATCGCGGGGCTTGCCTTTATGATGCACCTTGGCCTGTCGAGCGCAGCTACCGTGCGGGCTGGCAATGCCTTAGGGCGCAAGGACTACGACCACCTTGCACGCGGCGCGAAGATGGCGATTTGGATGAGCTTGGGGTTCTCTGTTGTCGCGGTGACGGTCATGGTGAGCATCCCGCAGACCCTTATTGGACTGTTCCTGAGTTCGGATGATCCCAACTATGAGGCCGTTCTGGTTTTGGGAGGCAAGCTCATGCTGCTGGCCGCACTATTCCAATTCGTGGACGGCGCGCAGGCGATGGCGCTTGGTCTTTTGCGCGGCGTGCTCGATACGAAATGGCCCATGATCCTGGCCGCAGTCAGCTATTGGCTGGTGGGCGTCAGCATCGGCTATGCGCTTGGCTTCCCGCTTGGTCTAGAAGGCGTCGGCGTTTGGCTTGGCTTGGTTGTGGGGCTCGCCAGCGCTGCGGTTTTGTTGATGTGGCGGTTTTGGCGGCAGATAATGGTGGACCTCAGGGCCTCTGCCCAAAGCTAGTCTTTTTCGGCTTTGGCCTCTTTACGCACGCGATCAGCCGTCTTGCGCACCAAGACCTGACGTAGGTCGTGCATGGCCAGAAAGAGAGCGTCTGTGACACCCTCGAGGTCCTTGTCACTCGCCTCGGTCTGCACCCAATGCGCGGTTTGATTGATGTCCTCAATCACTTGCATGGCACGATCCAGACGCCGCCACGGCAGGCTTTCCTGACGATCCGCGATCCAGGCCCTAATCGCCTCCTGATCCGCCTCAGACAAGTCCTTGTCACCCGTGGCTTTATACTCGCCACTGCGCAGGTTCACCGTCGCGATCTGCGTCATGTCCAGCCGCCCGTTGCGCGCATCATCCACCATACAAAAAACGGTCGCGCCATTGTCGCGCAGGCGAAAGTAGAGCTCGGGCAGGACGCTGATCATTGGGGGCTCCTTAGGTCAGGGCGGCGCAGAAATCCTGAATACGGGTGCAGGCCTCTTTCAGGGCCTCATCCGAGGTAGCGTAACTCACACGGAAATTTGGCGAGAGGCCAAAGGCCGCGCCAAAGACTACTGCGACGTTTTTCTCTTCGAGCAGGGCGGTGACAAAGGCTTCATCGCTATCAATCAAAGTGCCCGCTGCGGTGGTTTTCCCGATCAGCCCAGCGATGGAAGGGTAGACGTAAAATGCGCCCTCCGGTGTCGGGCAGGTGATGCCGTCGATCTCGTTGAGCATTTTGACCACCAGATCGCGGCGGCGCACGAACATCTCATTATGCACGGGCAGGAAGTCCTGCGTTCCGTTAAGGGCCTCAATCGCCGCCCATTGGCTGACTGCACAGGGGTTTGACGTGGACTGGCTTTGAATCTTGCGCATGCCTGCGATCAAATCCTCGGGACCCGCTGCATAGCCAATCCGCCAGCCTGTCATCGCATAGGCTTTGGAGACGCCGTTGCAGGTCAGCGTGCGGACATACAGCGCCGGCTCAACCTGCGCCGGGGTGCAGAATTCGAAATCGCCATAGGCGAGGTGTTCATACATGTCATCAGACATCACCCAGACATGCGGATGACGCATTAGCACATCGGTCAGGGCTTTGAGCTCGTCCCAGCTATAGCCAGCTCCAGTCGGATTTGAGGGGCTGTTGAAGATGAACCATTTCGTTTTCGGCGTAATCGCTGCTTCTAGCTGATCTGGTGTCAGTTTGAAGTTGTTCTCCAAGATCGCCTCAGCGATCACAGGTGTGCCGCCAGCCAGCAGAACCATATCCGGATAGCTGACCCAATAGGGCGCTGGGATCACCACTTCGTCGCCGGGATTCAGCGTTGCCATCAAGGCGTTATAAAGCGTCTGTTTGCCACCCGCGCCAATCGAGACCTGCTTAGGCGTGTAAATCAACCCATTGTCGCGGTTGAGTTTGTCGCACACCGCTTGCTTAAGCTCGATGATCCCATCAGCCGCCGTATAGCGGATTTTGCCGCTGTCGATGGAGACCTGTCCGGCTCTACGAATGTTCTCGGGCGTATCAAAATCTGGCTCGCCCGCGGAAAGGCCAATCACATCGCGCCCCGCGGCCTTCAGTTCTTGGGCCTTGGCCGTGATTGCCATGGTTGGAGAAGGTTTCACGCGGCTCAGGGAATCTGCAAGAATGGACATAATGCCTCGTTTGTAATCCGGTCATGCTTGTCATAATGTGCGCCCCATTGATGGGCAAGCAAAGTTAAGGGCATCTGCGATGAGCGATCAGGACGATTGGACCGGCGAAGAGGTCATGGATACCGAAGACTGGTATGTGCCCGAGGTCGCGACCTTTGGCGATCGCCTGACAGCGGCGCGTGAACAGGCGGGCCTGTCTCAGGCGGATCTGGCGCGCAAACTGGGCGTCAAGAAGGTGACACTGGTCAGCTGGGAAGACGATCTTAACGAGCCTCGCGCCAACCGGTTGCAGATGGTGTCCGGTTTGCTAGGCGTCTCGCTGAAGTGGCTGCTGACCGGCGAAGGCGATGACGTGGACGTCGAAGAGTCCACGGCCTCAGCGGATCAGGCGATCTTGTCTGAAATTCGCGAAATTCACGCACAACTTCAAAACACAACCAAGCGCTTGGCTGTTCTTGAAAAACGCCTTCGCAAAGGGGCCTGATCTGTGTCTGAGACCCATGAAAACCGTCTGAAGCGCCTGCAAATGCGCTCGATGCGCCGTGGCATCAAGGAAATGGATATTATCCTCAGCCGCTACGCTGAGGCGCATCTTGCCACGATGGATGCGCCGGCGTTGGATTTGTATGAGGCGCTGCTGAACGAAAATGATCAGGATCTTTATCAATGGGTCAGCGGGCAGGCCGAGGCACCAGAAGCACTGTCTGACCTGATTTCCAAGATCTCTGACCATGTGCAGGGCGCCGTTTAAGGCTAATTTTAATAGACTGCGCCGGACTTAACGGATTTTTGGCACTTTTGTCTCAACCTGACTTCTGACAAACCTCGGAGGCAGGGATGAGCATTCATTCACCCACGCGTCTTCCCACGGACGCGGGCTATATTTCCAACTATCTTGACGCGCTCGCGCTGGTGGAACGTCTGCATCGCTTGTTGCTGGATGTGATTAAGGACGAATTTGAGCGTGTGGGCGTGTTGGAAATCAACGCGGTGCAGGCGCTGTTGTTGTTCAATATCGGCGACAATGAGGTCACGGCGGGCGAACTGAAATCGCGCGGGTATTACCAAGGGTCCAACGTCAGCTATAACCTGAAAAAACTGGTGGAAATGGGATACATGCACCACCAGCGTTGCGAAATTGACCGCCGCTCGGTGCGGGTGCGCTTGACGCCCAAGGGGCGAAACATCCGCGACCTCGTGGCGACCTTATTTGAACGCCACGCCGATGGGCTGCAATCCAAAGGTGTCTTGGGAATCGAAGGCCTGCTGGATATCACGCAGGCCCTCAAACGTGTTGAGCGGTATTGGACGGATCAAATCCGTTATATTTATTGATTTACCAGTGACCGGTGTTCTCCATCGAGGCCCAGGGCTCTGCAGATGGCAGTGCATCACCGTCCTGCAATAGTTCGATCGAGACATTGTCCGGGCTGCGCACGAAAGCCATACGCCCATCACGCGGCGGACGATTGATGGTGACGCCGTTGTCCATCAGATGCTGGCACATGTCGTAGATGTTTTCGACACTATAGGCGAGGTGACCAAAGTGGCGACTGTCGCTGGGCAGTCCGTCGTCTCCGTCCCAATTGTAGGTCAGCTCGACGTGCGCATCTTCTTGGCTCGGAGGCGTCATGAACACCAAGGTAAAACGCCCACCTTCGTTCTCGTAGCGGCGGGTTTCTTCCAGCCCGAGCAGTTCATAAAAGGCGATTGAGGCGTCCAGGTCGGCCACACGGACCATCGTGTGCAAGTAGCGAATCTTCATGTGTCAGCTCCGGTAAAGATCATGGTTGCGCTAAAGCTAGATGTTTCATGTCGCCTGTCGAGAGGCTTCTGGCGGATTGCGCGGAAATTAACAGCATTTAGCGGCCTTTTGGGTGGTGGCGTCTAGATCTGGGGGGTATGCTTGCTCATGAGTCGCGGGGTGAATGTGCGACGTAGGAGGGCGACATGCAGCAATATCACGACCAACTGCGCTTGATTTTGGATCAAGGAACGCCCTCAAGTGATCGTACGGGAACTGGCACGACGTCCTATTTCGGGATGCAGGCGCGTTATCCACTTAGCGATGGTTTTCCGCTGGTTACGACGAAAAAGCTTCACCTGCGCTCGATCATTCACGAGCTGCTTTGGTTTCTGAGTGGCGATACGAATATCAAATATCTCAAGGACAATGGGGTCTCGATCTGGGACGAATGGGCCGATGAGAACGGCGATTTGGGGCCGGTCTATGGGTATCAATGGCGCAACTTCCCGGCACTTAAAAACGACGACGGGATCCTAAGTCGCGGAAGTGTGGATCAGGTCGAAGAGCTGATCAAGCTGATCAAGACCTCACCCGACAGCCGCCGCATGATTGTCTCTGCTTGGAACCCGGCGGATGTCCCCGACATGGCGCTTCCGCCCTGTCACACGCTTTGGCAAGTTCGGATCATTGGCGGGAAACTGCATCTTCAGCTCTATCAACGCTCCGCCGACATGTTCCTTGGCGTGCCGTTCAACATCGCCTCCTACGCGCTTTTGCTGGTGATGCTGGCGCATGTGACCGGATATGAGCCGGGCGATTTCGTGCATACGATTGGCGACGCGCATATCTATTCCAACCATATGGAGCAGGTCTCCACGCAATTGGCCCGCACGCCCAAGCCTTTGCCACAGATCCGGATCAAGCGCGACGTTAAATCCATCTTTGACTTCAAATTTGAGGATTTCGAGATCCTGAACTACGAGGCTGACCCCAACATCAAAGCGCCGGTGGCCGTATGATTTCGCTCATCGTGGCGCGTGCCCAAAATGGCGCGATTGGCAAAGACAATGATATTCCGTGGCACGTCCCCGAAGACCTTGCAATGTTCAAACGCGAAACGCTGGGCGGCGCGATCATTATGGGGCGCAACACCTGGGATAGCCTGCCGTTTAAGCCGCTGAAGAACCGTTTGAATATCGTTGTGTCCTCGCAAAAAGATCTGGCCGAACACGTTGTGAACTCGATCGACGAGGCCATCGCTCTGGCGCGCGCGGAAGGCTACATGCGGATCTACGGGATCGGAGGGGCTGGGATCTACAAAGCCATGCTGCCGATTGCAGATCGGCTCTTGATCACCGAGGTGGCCACCGAGATCCCTGATGCCGATGTCTACTTCCCAGAATTCTCAACGGATGACTTCCAACGCATATCAGAAGTGCCGCTAGCAGGTGCAACTCCGGTCTGCCGCGTGGATGAATACATCCGCCGCATCCGTTAACCGTTTTTCCGGCGGTTCCCCGCTATCAGAAATTGACTGACCCACAAAATATAGTAGTCTATGGGCCAGTGACCCACCTGATAATTGAGCAGAAGCAAAGAAAAGGGGCCTAGATGTTTAAGAATATCCTGTTTGCAAGTTGTCTTGCCGTTATCGCGGTGCCTGCACATGCGACCTGCATTATCTTTCCGTGCAAGATTAAGCCGGATCCAGAAATTACCTTCACACCAAAGACACCGCCCCAAGTGCCAATGGGCTGCGCCTATCGTATGGCGGCCGCGGCCAACGCAAATGCGGGCGGGATCTGCCCAGCAGGCCTGCAGCCGGTTCAGGTTGGGGGAATGGTGAGCTGTGGTGTGCCGGTCGCCGGTGAAGTCTGTCACGAGCCGACCCGCGTGAAGCCCAAGGTCCACAAGCGTATGGTATGCCCAGAAGGCGTAAAGGGATGTTACACCACCAACTGATGTTGGTGATGTGATTGTCTTAGATCATGTCCTGGGGGTGCTCCCGTATCCCTAGGATTATTGGACCAGTTTCAAGTCGCCTGCCATTTGACGGCCATCACGGCCTTCGGACAGTTCATATTCGACTTTCTGATTGTCCGCCAAACCTGTCAGACCAGAGCGTTCTACCGCCGAAATATGGACAAAAACGTCTTTTCCACCTTCGTCAGGTGCAATAAAGCCGTAGCCTTTTGTGGTGTTGAACCATTTAACGGTGCCACTTGGCATACCGTGTCTCCTTCCATTAGTCAGTCACCCTGTTTTCGCAGGGTGCAACATCTGATCTAGGATCCCTTTTCATAAAGTACAGAGCCGGTCACATAAAACGAATGCTACGGTTGGGATGATTGCACGCCTATTGTAAAAAGCAAGCGAAACAGGACGTATTTCCTTCACGAAGCGTCCAGCGGGAAAAAAATACGGGAAAAGCGATGAAAATATATGGCCTAAAGAACTGTGATACCTGTCGTAAGGCGATAAAGGCTCTGCCTGAGGCAGAGTTCGTAGACGTACGCGCGGATGGGATTTCGCCAGAGGTACTGGCGCAGGCCTATGAGGTTTTGGGTGATGCGCTGGTCAATACACGCTCTACCACATGGCGGGGTATGGACGAAGCGACACGCGCGATGCCGGTGCTCGATCTGCTAGCGCAAGAGCCGACGGTGATGAAGCGGCCCTTGATAGACCGGGACGGGGAATTTCTGTTGGGATGGACCCCTAAAGTGCAGGCTGCACTTGGATTATAAGGGGGCATGCCCATGTAATTTGGGCAGCTTAAGGAGAGACAGATGCGGAATGCAGCACTGGTTTTAGGGATCATCGCCGGACTTTTCGGCATGATCGTTGGCTTTTTTGGCTGGGGGTACACCGAGGTCATTGACCGCTATGGTGAAGTCGGAGACTGGGCGACACAGGTCGAGAACGTCGGTTTGGTGCGCTCCACCGCCCTCATGGCACCACTTTTGGCCATCGCGGGCGGCGAAATGGCGCGCGCACGGGCGCTTTGGGGCGGTGTTTTGCTTTTGATCTCAGCGGCTTGGATGTATGCGGGTTTTGGGTTCAACGTCTTTACGATGTTCCCGATTGCCTTTGCAGGTCTCGCCGGGGTGCTGGCCGTTGCGGCTGGCAAGCCCGACGAGGAAAAGGCGCATTTTTAAGACGTGTCGGCTTTTTTGTTAAGGCCGAGCAGGGCGTCGACCGAGATCGGGCCGGCGCCGCGCACGATCAGCACCACAAAGAGCAGCATCCAGAAGGCGCGTTGGTCCAGGATCGCCGAGTTTGAGAATTGATCGAACCAGACGCCGAGTGTCTCTTTGTGGGCGATGCCGCCGTGACCGTAGAGGTCGGTGAGGCTTTGGACCATAACAAAGCCGATCATGCCAACGCCAGCCAGCCGCGTCAGAAGGCCGATGACGACCATGATGGGCAAAAGGATCTCGGCCCAGCCGCCGCCGACGATCACGAGCTTCTGAAAGAAGGACGCTTGGGTGATGTCGTAGAACACGGCCTCAGCCGCTTTCGGGAAAATCTGGACGAAGCCGCCGTCTGTAGGCTTTAGGAACCCAAAGATCCCGTTGCCAAAGTCGACTTTGGACACGCCGGACTGATAGAAATAGTAAAACAGCACGGCTGCGAAAATAAACCGAGAGAGCGTCGGCAAGAGCCAAGGTTCCGCTAGGCGTTCGACGCCCGCGAAGATGCTTTTATAGAGTGACATCAGTTGGTTAATCATTGCGCATCTCCGGTTTTCATGGCGGTTATGGCATTCCCGGCAATCAACAGTCCCAAGGTTGTTTGCAGATCGAAATCGGGAATGGCGGTGGTGGCTTTGTCGAGCGCCTGACCAAAGGCCTCGCCCGCTTGCAGCGCCATGACAAAGGTCGCGCCGCCCGCAGGTAAAAGCTGGGGCGCGGGGTCAAATTCGGCGCGGGTGATGATCAGGGCTTCTCCGCTGGGGGCCTCAGGCATCGGTGTGCCGTTGGTTTGGGCGGACCAGATCGAAAAGATCGGCCAGCGAGAGCGTAAGAGTTTCAGCGATGGCGCGATGTCCAGACGCGCGGCCATCAGCTGATCGGCGGGCAGAGTGGCAATGATCTTCGGATCAATCGGCGTGGCATCTGCGGCGTGATAGCTTTGGCGCATGGCCAATTCCAGGCGCGCGATATCGGGCAGATAAGGGTATTTTTCAACCGGTTCGAACCCTGTCAAAAACGCAGGCATTTCTTCGCCGTAATGCATCATCATCGGCGTTGTTGGCGGATGCTGGCGCACGAACAGACCCGCCATCGCGCCAAAAAACTGCTCGCCGAGCAGTTTTTGCAGCACCGGAAAGCTGGTTTCCAAAGCCTCCGTCAGGCTGAGCACAACGTTGTTGCGATAGACATCAAAGCGTTTGCCCGCCGGACGCCCCGCATGGTCGATCAGGTTCTCGGGATGCGGCAAATCAGGGCGCAGCAGCGCCTCGGTGAAATCTGTTTGATCCGGTGTCATGCTGCGGCCTTGACGTTCGTCATGATATCAAGGGCTTGGGCGGCTTCGCCTTCAAGTTCGTCCCAAGGGGGGATATTGCCGTCACGTTCGATCAGCACGGGCTTTTTACCGCCGCGCAGGATCGTATGGGCAAAGAGCGACCAGATCTGATTGACCACTGGCTGGTCATGGCTGTCGATCAACAGAGGGTCGCCATGGTCGTCCACATCCTCGTCATGACCGCCAAGGTGGATTTCTCCGACCAGATCCAGCGGGAAAGCGTCGATATATTCAACAGCATTCATTTTCTGGTTGGTGGCCGAAACAAAGACGTTGTTCACGTCCAGCAGCAGGCCACAGCCCGAACGTTTCGCGACCTCTTTCAGGAAATCGATCTCGCTCATGTCGCTGTCGGAAAAGGCCAGATAGTTTGATGGGTTTTCGAGCAGCATCTGACGCCCGACGGTCTCTTGGACCTGCGAGATATGGCTGCTGACGCGCTGAACGGTTTTGTCGTTATAGGGCAGGGGCAGCAGGTCGTTCAAAAAGTGTGTTTCGTGCGTGGACCAAGCAAGATGCTCGGAAAAACTGGCAGGGTTCAGCCAGCCGACAAGGTGTTTCAGGCGGTTGAGGTGGTCTTGATCAAGGTCGCCTTCGCCACCGATCGAAAGACCCACACCGTGGACGGACATTGCATAACGCTCGGCCAGATGCCGAAGCTGCGCCAGCGGGCGGCCGCCATCGCCCATGTAATTCTCTGCATGGATCTCAAACCAGCTGACCGCGCCGGCGCCCTCCATGATGTCTGCGAAATGCTGAGGTTTGTATCCGACGCCGCAACCCTTTGGGAGTTGCTCAAAACTTTGGTCAAACATGGCGAACCTCTTTACCAAGTGCAGTTGGGGTGAGCTGGGCCCGACGGTCAGGCCCAGCTCGGGAAAGCTTATGCTGGCAGGTCGCGGTCCAGCTCTTCCAGGGAACCCATGCGTGCGGTGCCGTCTGCCATTGCTGGCAGTTCGATCTCTGCGCAAGTGCCTGCGTCTACCAGAGTCCATGCGTTGCCTTGATAGTCAACGGTGGAGGTGCCTTTGCAAGTGGTGCCTGCGCCGGCTGCGCAATCGTTTTCACCTGCCAGGGAAACGCCGTAGCATTTTTCTTTACCCATTGCGGAAGCCGCTGGTGCGGTTGCTGCGGTTACTGCTGCTGCGACGGATGCTGCGACGGCCAGGGATTTCAGTGGAGTAGACATTTGGTTAAGTCCTCATGAACAAATGGTTAATTCCAGCCGCTCTCGACGGCATGAGGGAAGATTAGTCGGGGCCGCCGCCTAATTTCCAATAACGGAAACGTGTGTCACGGCTGTGTTATCTGCTGTGAGAGAGAATACGCCAAAATCCCCAATAAAAAAGGAAAAGCCGGCCCAATGTGACCGGCTTTTCGTGAAATGTTACGGCAAATGTTACAGGCTTACCCTGCCAGATCCGGTGGTGTTGCTTCGGCCGCGAGGATTGTAACAATCTCTTCCAGGCTTTGGACCTTGGTTTGCTTTTCGCCAAGGCGGCGGGTCGAGACGGTTTTCTCTTCTACCTCTTTCATACCGCAGGCCAGAATGACCGGAACTTTCGCCAGCGAGTGTTCGCGAACCTTATAGTTGATCTTCTCGTTGCGCAGATCGGCCTCTGCCTGAATGCCAGCAGCCTTCAGCTTTTCAACCACCTCAAGGCAGTAGTCGTTCGCATCAGTCACAATAGCCGCAACCACCACCTGACGCGGCGCCAGCCAGAACGGCAGTTTGCCCGCGTGCTGTTCGATCAGAATGCCGGTGAAGCGTTCCAAAGAGCCAAAGAGCGCGCGGTGCAACATCACAGGGCTTTGTTTTTCACCAGCTTGCGAGATATAGGTCGTGTTGAACCGCTCTGGCAGGTTGTAGTCCACCTGAAGCGTGCCACATTGCCAATCCCGGCCAATCGCGTCGCGCAGGACATACTCCAGTTTAGGGCCGTAAAACGCGCCTTCGCCTTCAAAGATGGTATAGTCCATGCTGGCTTGGTCCAGCGCCGTGCGCAGGGCGTTCTCCGACAGATCCCAGCTTTCATCGCTGCCGATCCGGTTCTCCGGGCGGGTCGAGAGTTTTACATGCACGTCTTCAAAGCCAAAGTCTTTGTAGATCGACAGGATCAGCTCGTTCACCTTGAGGCATTCCTCGGTGAGCTGTTCCGGTGTGCAGTAAATATGCGCATCGTCTTGGGTAAAGCTGCGAACCCGCAAGAGGCCGTGCAAAGCGCCCGATGGCTCATAGCGGTGTACCTTACCGAATTCCGCGATTTTGACGGGCAAGTCGCGATAGCTTTTGATGCCTTGGTTATAGATCATCATATGACCCGGGCAGTTCATCGGCTTAAGCGCATATTCACGGTCATCCTGAGTTTCCGCCAGGAACATATTCTCGCGATAGTTCTGCCAGTGGCCCGAAGTTTCCCACAGAGCTTTGTCCATAATGTCAGGCGAGTTCACCTCGACATAACCCACGGCCTCTTGGCGACGGCGCATATAAGCGATCAGCGATTGGAAGAGACGCCAGCCAGAAGGATGCCAAAAGATCGAGCCCGGCGCGACCTCTTCGAAGTGGAAGAGGTTCATTTCCCGGCCCAGTTTGCGGTGGTCACGTTTTTCCGCTTCTTCAAGGAAGTTCAAATGCGCGCGCAGGTCTTCTTTGTTCTTAAAGGCAACGCCGTAGATCCGCTGCAACATTGGACGATCAGAATCGCCACGCCAATAGGCACCCGCCACCTTCATCAGTTTGAAGGCGTCGGCCGGAACCTGACCGGTGTGCTGCAGGTGCGGGCCACGGCACAGATCCTGCCACTCGCCATGCCAATACATGCGCAGGGGCTCATCACCTGGAATGCTTTCAATCAGCTCAACTTTGTAGGGCTCGCCTCGATCCTTGTAGTACTGGATCGCAACATCGCGCTCCCAGACCTCGGTGGTCACGGCATCGCGTTTGTTGATGATCTCTTTCATCTTTTTCTCGATGACACCGAGGTCATCGGGGGTGAAAGGCTCGGCGCGGTCAAAGTC
>JABSOU010000225.1 GCA_013215215.1 Cognatishimia sp.
ATGTGGATCACTAAAATCCAAGCGCCGAATGCCCGAACCCTGGGCTGTTTCCTAGGTTTAATCCTTGGGCCGTTTGGCGTTTTGACCGCGGCTTTGCTAAAGCCTTCGCGCGATATATCTGCCAACAAACCTTATGCCCCCGCTAGGTCAGTAGCCTCAATGAGCCCTGAAGAGATCAAGGAACAACTAGAGACGATTTTTAGGTGAAACACCTGCCGTAGAGTGTGAAAGCCTGTGACCGCTTCCAGAAAGGGACATAGATGCAAGGGAGTGGCTAGTCCGCTCCCATTTTCTTTTTGCATATGCCTCTGCTTTAGCGGGGGGAAGATGTTAATGCGTTTTAAGCATGTATCGAAGAGACGCAAGGAACTAGTTATACCTAAATTTTTGAGCAATTTCGTTATTTCAATCGGTTTTGAAATTGCCGCCATCAGAGTTTAAGTGAGCATCCGCAATTCTAGACTTTTGTATTTTCCGATTTCGTGAATAGAATGATTAGACTTTTTATTTGAAATTTGACTGGTTGTTATATATGTCAACTATTGAAGAGTGTGTGAGAGATGAGGAGTTAATCCCTGTAAAAGCAAGACTTTGGAGGTATCAACTGGAAGAGAGGCTCATTTACGCTTCGCCTGAATCAGTAGCTTGGATCAGAGATGTACTTAAAGACGCAAAATCTGATGGTTTTGTATTGCGAGCGGCAAAGCCTATTGAACAACTTGATGTTCTGTTGCGTAGATTTTGTTCTGGTGAAGATTTGGACGACCCTCTACCGCACCACATGACGCCGACTAGTAAAGGTATTTGGAGAATACCAACTGCGGATCTAAGGCTGGTAGGCTGGTTTCCTGTGCAAAGCGTGTTTGTTCTGTCTGAAATCGAGCTCAAATCGAACTGCACGGGCATGAGAGACGAACAGTTGTTGTCTAACGCAGAGAAATTCAGAGAGAAGTTGGACCTAATGAACGGGGATTTTGTTAAAGGTGATCTAAATGAGTGCATTTGAGCTAGACTTGGACCCGAAGAGTTCCGCCGGTGCTGATAGTATTGACCTGGTAAACAGAAGAGTTCTCGCCGCTTTAAGGACTCGTTTGCGGGAACGGAAGATCACTCAAAAAGAACTCGCGGCAAAGTTGGGTATCGACAAGTCGACAATTTCCAGACTGTTGAGGGGCAATCAAAATATTACGGCAAGAACGCTCGGAGAACTCTTTTGGGCGCTTGATTTTGCGTACGATATTAGCCTTCTCGATCTTGATGTCCAACATGCAAATACTTTGCCTGACAGTAACTCAAGCCGAAATACTTTTTCGGCTTCCGGAATCTCTAATTCGGTCGGTTACACAACACCAGGAACGGATTATAGAGTTGAAGCGTGATCAAAAAACCAATTCGCATTTGATTGAGGTTTACTATGTCTGTTAGCGTTCAGACCGTATTCTGCGATGATATTCGACGGGAAGAGAACGGGAAGTTCATTTTAATAGGTGCTTATGCTCAAGAGATTATTCTTGGCATGCTTCCTGTAAGTATTCCAATGAGTGTTTGGTTGCGATTGTCGGGAGTTGAGCCTGGCACGCACCAATTTGAGTACAAAATTCTATTGCCAAATGGTTCTGCGATCGTTTTCACTAACGAGTTTAATACTGCTGAGAATATGGATTTTGCCAGTCTGACATTCGGAGGGATGACTATGGATTTGTCGGCTGAGGGGCTAATAACTACAACTCTGCAAATCGATGGAGGCGAAGTTATGGAGCTAGAGAAATTCTACGTGCGTTTGGCTACCTGACGTGACGAACACCGAATGGGGTTGACTAACGCCAACCCCAATTTGCACCTCAAAAAGGTATTTCTTTCTTCAGCAATGACTAACAGAACACTGATTTTAAAGCGTTTTCAATAGTTTCAAAATCATTCTCCTTAGCTGGACTTTCTGGGGAATGCGGCGGCAGTGACCAATAGAGCAGTCGCAACGCACACAAAGGCCCCGGCTTCATATCCCAATGTGAATGCTGTGGTGGAAACACCAAGCACGAGAACCACCGTTGTTCGCCATACCCACATGATTTGCTCCTTAGCTGGACTCTCTGGCTTCGTCATTCGCTACGTCGCGGCGTATTGCCGCCGCCGCGCGCTCTAAACCTTTCGCGGCATCAAGAGCCTGAAACCGCATAACGTCGGCGTGTCGCTCAGGATACCCAATTGAGCTGCCCAGTGATCCGCAAGCCCTAAGCGCCTCTTGCAGATCCATTGCCAGTCTATGGTGCAGCGTTTCCGTTGTTTGGGCCATGACTTTGCTCCTTGGTGCATCTTGCGACTTGTTTTGTTTTCCACAGCGAACACAAAACCAACCCTTTCGCTTTTGACAGTATTCGATGCAGTTATGATAGCAGCGCGCCTTACGACCGTCGGCCATGATTTCTCGGTCTCCTTAGTTGGACCTATCCCCGATACTTGCGCATCTGGGCATTCTTCAATTGCCGACCGTGTTCAACCCAGAACTT
>JABSOU010000226.1 GCA_013215215.1 Cognatishimia sp.
CGCTGAAAGAACGCGTCTTTGTTGTTATGGCAATCGGCTTCGTGGCGCTGATCTCTACCTCTCTGCTTGTTCACTTGAATTTCTCGCGCTTTTCGGATTTTGCCGAAAATTTCTACCAAACTCAGCTGCCACTGGTTGAAAACGCACACGATCTTGAACACGCCAGTATCCGGATTTCCGCCCTTGCGACAAACTTGCGATATACAAACAAGCAAAGCGACCTAGACACACTTTACTTAGAGTTCACGCGAGAAGTGAAGGAGCTGGAACGGCTCACGGCTAAGCTGTCGGTCGAAGGGGGTTACAGCGACGTTCTTGCCTTAAATCGTTTGAGTCAAACACTCGCACAGGAAGCAAAACAAATATTTGCCTCTAAAGTAAGGCAACTAAAAGGCTCCGGCATCACAGGCACGTCGTTTGCTGACAAAACGCTAGTTGGAAACTCTTTGCAAAAAAGTACGAAAAAACTTGCGGATTTAGCGAGTGAATACAGGGTTCAAGTTGAAACGAAACTGCTGAAAAATTCTAGTGATTTGCAGGCAACGCTAGTTAGATTCAGCTTCTTGAATCTCTTTGTCCCATTTCCAATTTCATTGCTAATGTTTCTGTCAATCTGGGGACTTATGAGAAGGTTCAGTCTAAGAACGGAGAACTTGCATTCGGTTCTCTTGAGCGAGACTGCGACCCTCAACAAAGACTTTTTTAAAAGCTGGGACGAATTGAGTGATTTGGGGCTGGTCGCGATAGAATTTCAAGACCAAAAGAGAGCCCTAGAACTTTCAAAGTTGGAGTACGAGCGACTAAATAATGATGTGCAAAACATCATTGATGGCGCCAACAGCCCCGTTTTCGCCTTCGATATGACTCAGCGAATTACAGTTTGGAATAGAAAAGCGATTGAACTCACAAAAATAGATATCGATCGCGTGAACGAGGGAATGTTTCTGAAAGACATTCTGTGTGACGAATGTTTGAGTGAATTCGAAACACGGCTGATTGCGCTTTCGCAAGATGCCGACTTAGACGCGTGGGAAAGCTACTTGGTGGCAAAAGACGGACGCCGTATCCCAGTTCTTTGCAATTTGACCAGCCAGCTACAATCGAGCCGGAACAAAGGCGAGATATTCTGTATTGCACAGGATTTAACCCAGAAAAATGCGCTACAAGCTGAAGCGGTTCAAGCATCAAAGCTTGCAAACTTGGGAGAAATGGCAACCGGGATGGCGCACGAATTGAACCAACCCCTCAACGCCATGAACATCACGTTAGCCTCTCTTCGGAACACTCTTAAACCTAACAAGTACAATCCGGAAAAGGCCAGCACACTAATCGAGAGGGTCGCAAATCAGGTAGAAAGAGCGTCTAGCATCATTGACCACATGCGCATCTTTGGAAGGCGCGCAGACGACCCAGTCCAAGTTTTTGAAATAGGTACTTGTATCAATCGCGCAGTCAACTTGCTTGCGCCCCAACTAAAGCTTGCTTCGATTGATCTCAGTCTGAGGATTGAAAGCAATCTTTTAATTTGCGGTCATGCAATCTTGTTCGAGCAGGTCATCCTAAACCTACTTTCAAATGCCAAGTTTGAACTGGAAAAACGACAGGTCCGGAACCCCTGGATAAAGGTAGTGGCTGCGCGAATAGACCAGCACATTGTTATTTCTATCGAAGACAACGCAGGTGGGATAGATGAGGAAGTCTTGCCAAAGATCTTTGAGCCATTTTTTACGACCAAGGAAGCTGGAAAAGGTACTGGTTTGGGATTGTCCATCAGCTACGGGATAATCGAAGACATGTCCGGCAGGTTGGCTGTCAATAACTCCCAAAATGGGGCGAAGTTTGAAATTAGGTTTGCGGCGAACTTGGACGTCGTATCAACTCAGAATGAGGTTGCATAACGGCAATCCCACAGCTTTCCTGAACTGGAACCGTACCTTGCGCAGCTCTTGAGTGAGTGTGGGGAGCGACCGAAAAAACGCGCATTTTTGCCCCATAAGCTACTGTTTTTGAATATCTTTTACAGGCGACCCTATAGGTACTCTCTAAAAAGGACCTGCCACCTGTGAATTTCGAACCATTTTTCGGTTCTGAGCAGCTCCTTTCTTGAGGTCCACTCAATCAAAAAAATCGCAAGGCCTGCATGCACTCTGCATGTGGGTTGGCGAGCTATTTTAAGAAAGATAATTAATGCAAAATCATAACATTCAGATCAATGATCGACGGGCCAATGCCGCCATTAACGAAGAGGACGTCCACAGGCTCGCCCGAGCAATGTCGGGCTGGTACGTTCGGATGGATGGCAAGTACTACGATGCCAGTGATCCCAAGAATAAATACTCTCGGGACGACGTGCAGGCTGCATCGACCTTCCGCTTCCAGGAAGACTATCCAGAGATCCTGAGCCTCCCCCACTGAACTGGTCCGCCCCTATGTTTAGGAAATGGAGGACCAAGAATGGCAAACAAGCGACCGAAG
>JABSOU010000227.1 GCA_013215215.1 Cognatishimia sp.
GCCATATCAAAAGGCTATCTGAAGCAGCTTTACTGGCAAAGGACTAAGTTAACGTTGAAACTCAAAATTTGCCATTTTGACCGGATACCTTCAAATCCATACTATGTCTGCAAAGGGGCATCTTAACTGATGCCGCACTATGCAATCGCCGCGAATTAAAGTTAGGTGCCGAAAGCGGCAGATGTCATTTAAAATGTATTGTAGGGCGATGCATAGAAAATCGGTTTTTTAACGCGACTAACTGAGGACGGCAGACACTCGGTCCTTAGCTGTCCAAAACTCACGGACATTCTAAGAATTGATGCTGGATAGTAGCTGACTGGCCATCAAGTTCGCTTTGGCCCATGGGTAGTCAGGAATGGTGTTCAACGAGAGGGCAATGCCGATCAATCCAGAAATAAGCGTGTCAGTCCTGACCTTTAAGTCATGTCTGTCAGGATTAGCGTCTTTGATTAAACCCGCAAACATCTTGAAGTGGGCCAAGGTGTCTTCGTCCAAAACGAATTTACTTACATCCTTCCGCGTCACGTCGTTGGACATGAAAACAAGTCGAAAATGATCAGGGTTATCAATCCAATAGGCGAGAAAGATTTGTGTAGCTGTTTGCAGCCTTTCTCTCGCTCCAACAACTGCATACAGCGTTGTCTCAATCTCTTTGGACATGTCAGCAAGGATGTCTGCCCATAGGTATCTTAAAATATCGGTCTTGCCCTCAAAATGAGCATAGATCGTCATCGGCGCGCATCCTGCCTCCTTGGCGAGACGGCGCATGGAAACCGCTCCGAAGCCCTCGGCCCGATAGATCTCGAGTGCGTGCTTTCCGATCTTTGATTGGAACTCCAGAATTTCAGCCTCACTGCGAGGTGGCCTGCCGGCGGTTCTAGCCATTATTAAGGTCTTTCAAATTTACTTTAGTACGCGTCCCAAATTATCCTTGATTTGTCAACATCCCCCTTTTATAGAACGCGTGCTATTCAAATATACCTATGGGGCTGGATGTTGGAGAAGTGAAATGGGAAAGGTAAGTCCACTAAACACGGTTGTTGTGATCGTTGGGGCTGGAATCGTTTTTCTGGGATTGAATATCGGCCTGGGAGGAATAAAAACACTGGGATGGCAATCGACCCGTGATTTCATTTCAATCACTGATACTGCAACATTCAATTCCCAAGACAGTCACATTCGATTCATTGGTGGGGTTTGGTTTGGCGTCGGTGCATTGTTCATTATCGGCGGTTTTGCAATGAACAGTTTTCGCTCAATTCTGATTGCCCTATCGGCCATAATTGCGTTTGCGGGTTTGTTTCGACTCAACGGCATGAACGCTGAGGTAATATTTAGCTCTGCGATTTTACCTTCACTAGTTTTTGAGCTAGTAGGTTTTCCGCTGCTCGCGTGTTGGCTGATAGTGTCTGGAAAGCGCTTCGAGTGAGTATTCCAGTTTGTTCGCCTCGTTGGACCGTCGTCCGCCTGCAGCCCGAATGCATCGTGCCAATGGATCAGATGCCCGCGCTGCATTTGCATTAGCAAACATACTGGACCAGTCAGTTGAGTCTGCTCAGGCAAGCCCATTCACATGATATCGCGGCGGTGGCGTATGGCGATGCATTATATTGTGATTTTAGTGGAGGCGAGTACCGGAATCGAACCGGTGTACACGGATTTGCAATCCGCTGCGTCACCACTCCGCCAACTCGCCATCCGTGGTGTGTCGTGGGCAATAACGGAACTCTGAGGCGCCCGCAAGAGCGAAGAAGCGCCTTTTGTTGCGCTAGTCGTTGCGACCTCAGATTTAATGTGGCAAGAGAGGATAACGGAAATGAACCGATGAGTTTAGAATGTCAGACTACGCCACGCGTCGCACTGCAATGGTCGATACCCAGATCCGGCCTTCCGATGTCACCAAGTTCCCGATTATCGAAGCAATGTTGACCGTTCCGCGCGAGGCTTTTGTGCCGATGGATATGCGCGAGGCGGCCTATATGGGCAAAAACCTCGATATGCGCGATGGACGGGTTCTGCTGGAACCACGCACCTTGGCTAAAATGCTGGATGCGTTGGATATTCAGAAAAACGAGCTGGTCTTGGATGTGGCTGCAGGCCTTGGGTATTCCTCGGCGGTTGTTGCGCGTATGGCAGAGGCAGTGATCTCGGTTGAGGATTCTGAGGCGCGTGTGGACGAAGCTCAGACGATTTTGTCGGAACACAACGTGGACAATGTGGTGATGCAGGCGGGCCCTCTGGGTGAAGGCGCGGCGGAACACGGGCCATATGACGTGATTTTGGTGCAGGGCGGTGTCGAAGAATTACCAAATTCTTTACTCGACCAGTTGAAAGATGGCGGACGCATCGCATGTGTAAGAATGACCGGCGCCTTGGGCGACGTTCAGATCGGGCACAAGCTGGATGGTGAGATCACCTGGCGGTCTATCTTTAACGCGGGCG
>JABSOU010000228.1 GCA_013215215.1 Cognatishimia sp.
ATTCTCGCCTCTGACATCGAAGCCCTGATCCGCGAAGGATTTCCAAACGCTCAGATCACTGTGCAAGGCGACGATGGTGCGCATTTCGCGGCCGAAGTGATCGACGAGAGCTTTCGCGGCCAATCCCGCGTGGCCCAACAGCGCGCGGTGAATGCCACCGTGAAATCCGCCATCGACAGCGGCGCGCTGCATGCTTTGGCCCTGACCACAAAGGCGCCCGACTAAGATGGCCTTGTGGCGGCGGATCATATCGCTGTTTCTGCCCGGCCCGCGCCGGCCGCTCGCCACACGCCAACCGCAATTCAAGACCCGCGAGGTCGAACTTGGCATGGAGGCCACCGATATGAAGATCGTCGACGCCGCCCACCGCCGCAACCAATCACTCGACCGGGGCAACACCTGGCATGGCAGCTTTGCCGAAGCCACCGACCGCTCGGTCAAAACCTTTAAAGACGACGCAGATTACGCGCGTGACTATCATCGCCTTTACGGCCCCAAAGACGAAACATCGTGAAAACGATCGGAGAAAGAAATGACTGACGCAAAGACCCGCATTGATGAGACCGTCAAAGCCAACGACGTGGTGCTGTACATGAAAGGCACCAAAGAGATGCCCCAATGCGGCTTCTCCTCCCGTGTCGCGGGCGTTCTGAACTATATGGGCGTGGACTACACCGACGTGAACGTGCTGGCAGACGACGAGATCCGTCAGGGCATCAAGGATTACTCTGACTGGCCAACCATCCCGCAGCTTTATGTCAAAGGCGAATTCGTGGGCGGCTGTGACATCATCACCGAGATGACGTTGTCTGGTGAATTGGACACGATGTTTGAAGCCAATGGCGTCGGGTTTGACAAAGAGATGGCGGATAAGATCCGCGCGGCGAACGCGTAACTCACTCGGCCCTGGCTGTTCGAAAATTTGAAAGCTCCCGGTATAAAGGTCGGGAGCTTTTTTATTGGCGCATCACGATCTGAGATCCGGCTAGGGAGCCAGAGCAACCTCAATGCTCGCGTGATAGATCGTCTCGCGCAGGTCGTTCTGCGACACCCCTGTCACCTGCTCATCCGTAAACAACATACTGCCTTCATACATGCTCGCGATCACAACCGCGCGCCTGCGGGCCTCTCGCGCGCTAAGCGAAGGTCGCGCGGCCAGGATCATTTCGCAAATGTTTTCAATATACTCCCGGTGACTGTCATCCAGCGCATCTCGCACCAAAACGTCATTCAACGCCATCGACCACAGATGAATCTCTAGTCGCTGCTGAGTGCCTTCTCCGCCAGTGTCCTCGCACAAGGCCCGCGCAGCAATCCGCAGCTGCTCTTCCGGATCATCCCCGGCGGTCTCCAACGCTGCCCCGACTTGGTCGACATAGCCATCCATCACGTCGTTCAGCACAGCCGTCACCAGCATTTCCCGCGTTGGGAAATGATACTGAAGGGACGCCAGTTTAATCCCCACGACTTTCGCCACCTCACGCAAAGAAAACCCCGCCTCCCCCTGCTGAGCCAGCAAGTTTGCAGCGGCGGCAACGATTTCGCCTTTACGATTTTTTGACGTCTTCACAGGTCTCATGGCCTCAGCATAACAAATTCACCTGTCAATTGACAGGCGGCGTTACCTGTCATATGACAGATTAAACTATTTTCTCAGTCTAGCCGTCAGGCGCGCAATCACAATGGACACAATGATAAACCGCAGAACTTTCCTGAATACCTCGATCTCCGCAATGGCCGCAGGCTTTATCCCAGTTGCGGCATCGGCCCAGGGCGCGCCCACTGGTTATCTGCGCACGAACTGGAGCCGCGATCGCTATAGCCTGGGGTCTTACTCCTATGTCGCCAAAGGCGCGCGCCGCCGCGATCACGAAGCCCTCGGCGAACCCGTGGGCGAACAGCTGTTCTTTGCTGGCGAAGCGGCCCATCCCGAATACAACAGCACGGTACACGCGGCCTATGAGTCAGGCCAGATTGCCGCCGAAGCGATCTATGACACCACAGACGCGGAATCTGTTGCCGTGATCGGTGCAGGCGTCAGTGGCCTGGCTGCGGCGCTCTGGTTGTCTCAGGAAGGCTACGACGTCACCGTCCTAGAAGCGCGCCGCCGCATCGGGGGCCGTATCCTGACGGACCGCAGCCTCGGCCTGCCGCTGGATCTGGGCGCAAGCTGGATCCACGGCACCCGCGGCAACCCTCTGACAGACCTTGCCGATGACCTTGGTGTGCAAACCCGCGAAACCGATGAAACCTATGTGGTCCGTGGCGGAGATGGCCGCGAGATCCCAGACTCCCAAACCCCGGATTGGCTGGATAACGTCTTGTCCGTGCAGCATAACCTGGGCGCGGACACATCCGACGTCAACGCCTCGGCCTATTGGTCGGACGCAGACTATGGCGGCGACGAGGTGATATT
>JABSOU010000229.1 GCA_013215215.1 Cognatishimia sp.
CCGCACCCAAGACCAGGAGCGTTTCTCCGGGCTTCATTCTCGCGCGATAGTTGAGTGCCACATGGCTCGTCCCGTATGCAACCTGAAACGCGGCCGCTTCGTCAAAACTCATTTGGTCGGGAATTGTCACCATGCGGTTGACGTTGAAGCACCCAAATTCCGCAAAGCCTCCTTGGCCGCCGAATACTGCGACACGTGTACCAATTGTGGGTCCGACCGTCTCTGGCCCCATATCGTCCACTATTCCCGCGACTTCTAAACCACCTACGAACGGCAGTTCTGGCGTGTCTTGATACGTGCCACGTTGCATTAATATATCGGCAAAATTCAAAGCACAGGCTTTGATTTGGAGTCGCGCCTCGCCTTTATCGGGAATCGGCATTGGAATCTCTTGAATGGAAGCGGGGGCATCAAAGGCTGTGGTTTGGTAAGCGCGCATGCAATTTGACCCAATTAGTAGCGTTTAAATTGTGATGTCTCACGTAAACTAACACTATGCAATTGGTCTTAATGTCTGACAATCAACAACTTTCGGACTTTCTGCAACCTATGGTAAACTGAGATTTTTATTTTTCTCAAAAAACTTGATTGAGGAACAGTTCATGGTATTGTGTCAGCGTCGCTGTAGGGATGCGTAGTGACACACTATAGTCGATCACCAGTATGGGAGCTGGCCGACGCCTTCGATCACGAAATGTGGGTTTTCGTGGTTGGATGAAATGGTTTGTAAGAGGAGCCTATAGTATGACGCACCCCGTTGACGTGCACGTCGGCAAACGTATCCGGCACCGCCGCTGGTTGATCGGTATGACGCAGCAGCAACTTGCCGAGCAGGTTGGCATCAAATTCCAACAGATCCAGAAATATGAAACTGGCGCGAATAGGGTCAGCGCATCCCGTCTTTGGGATATCGCCGAGGCCTTGGATATTCCGGTGAGTTTCTTTTTCGAGGGGATCAGCGACGCGAGAGTGTCCGACGCTTTGAACGCGCCGTCCGATCTCATGGGAGATAAAGAGGCACTGGATTTGGTGCGCTCTTATTACTCGATTCCTGAAAACCAACGCCGTCGTTTGTTCGAATTGGCACGGGTTTTGAGCGACGTCGCTTGAGATTCTTTCTGCCCTGCGGTACGCGCTACTTAGCAGGGCAGGACTATATCAATGCGGCAAGACCTTAACGGCGAAGAGCTTCTGACATTTGCGGCGCAACTTGCGGACGCGGCTGGACAAGCAATTCTTCCTTATTTTCGTGGCGACGCGCTTTCGACTTCTAACAAGGACCAAGGTGGTTTCGATCCCGTGACCGTCGCAGATCGCGCGGCAGAACGCGCGATGCGCGATCTGTTGGATGAGCTGCGACCTCAGGACGGCATTCTGGGCGAAGAATATGGCACCAAAGAAGGGTCGTCTGGCCTGACATGGGTGCTGGATCCGATCGACGGGACTCGTGGATTTATCAGCGGTACGCCGACCTGGGGCACGCTCATCGCCTTGTCAGATCAAAACGGCCCGATGATGGGTATCATTGACCAACCCTATATCGGCGAACGCTTTATCGGCGGTTTTGGCGTCGGGCGGGTGGATGGTCCGCATGGATCGCGAGAGCTCGCGACGAAGACCACGTCGTCCTTGGAAGACGCGATTTTGTTCACCACTTTTCCTGAAGTCGGATCTCCGGAAGAACGCGCGGGATTTGAGTCTGTGGCCGAGAAAACCAAGCTCACACGATTTGGTATGGATTGCTATGCCTATGGGCTTTTGGCAGCCGGGCAGATCGATCTGGTGATCGAAGCCAGCCTGCAACCCTATGATATTCAAGCACCTATTGCTGTGATCGAGGCCGCCGGCGGTGTCGTCACCGACTGGCAGGGCGGCCCGGCGCATAACGGCGGGCGGTGTCTGGCCGCCGCGAATGCAACGCTCCATGCTGAGGCACTCAAGCTCTTGTCTCGCGTGTAGAAACAGTTTCAACAAAACCCTAACTTGCAAAGCTGTCCAGATCTTTTAGACTGCTCTCACGCCGAGTAGTTTGCCCGTATTCCGTCGGCGGTTGTCTCACATCTATGAAACGGGCCTCAAGGATGTGGGATAAATGCGTGATATATTGATCAAAAATGCGGCTTTTGTTGCGACGATGGATGATGCATCGCGCGAGTTGCGCGATGTGGATATTCTTGTTTCCGATGGGGTGATTGCCGAAATTGGCGAGGGGTTGACCGCAGACGCGGAAGTCATTGATGCAAAAGGTTTTTTGGTCACGCCCGGACTGGTGAATACACACCACCACCTATTTCAAACCCTGACACGCGCAGTGCCCGGCGCGCAAGATTCGCTATTGTTTGGCTGGCTGCAGCGGCTTTATCCGATATGGGAGGG
>JABSOU010000230.1 GCA_013215215.1 Cognatishimia sp.
GTAATCGCAATCGTCCCAACCCGAGAATACGCTTGAGGTGGGCGAAGAGCATCTCGACCTTTTTCCTGAGCTTCATTGCAATCTCATATTCTTCGGTCTTAGCCAGATCTCTAGCGACCTGGCGCGCGTCTTCGTGCTCCTCGCGGGTGATCTTGCGCGCATCAGCGTTGGGGCAGCATTTTGGCTTGGAAGGGCAGACTTGGCAGACATCTTTCAAGGCGCGGTATCGGGCTGTGCCCCTGCCGGTCGGGCCTCGATTTGGATCAGAGTAATTCCTGCGGAACTGTTTGAGCGCGTGCCCCTCTGGGCAGATATATTGATCATTCTCAGCGTCCCATTCGAAGTCTGTGCGTGTCCAGGTGCCGTCGGGGCGTCCCGCCTTGTCGATTACCGGGATGTACGGATCAATTTCGCGATCTACGAGCCAACCGAGCATCGGGCCGGAACCGTATGCCGTGATCCGTATCTATCAGGTAATTGTCGGAATAACTGAAGACTGCCGGACCTTTACGCGCCGCCGTCCACTGGCTGGCGGGGTCGGAATGTGAGGTGAACTTGGGCTGTACCTCGCTTGCTGCGCCGAAAGCCGCCTCCTCCAGCGTGTCGAGATACTCGCGAACCGCGCGGGGCGCATCTGCCGGATCAATGCGCGTCGCGTCCCACTCCTCCTTCGGCGTCGAGTTCTGCTTGTTGGCATCTGCCTCGATCAGGCTTGCATCGATGGCCATGCGCTGGCCGCTTACCAAGCCTTCCTCGATGCAGCGAGTGACGGTCGTCTCAAACAAGTGACGCAGCAACTCGCTCTCGCGGAACCGCCCATGCCGGTTCTTCGAGAAGGTGGAATGATCCGGCACCCGATCGTTCAGGTCGAGACGGCAGAACCAGCGATAGGCAAGGTTCAGGTGGACCTCTTCACAGAGCCGCCGCTCGGACCGGATACCAAAACAATAGCCCACAAGAAGCATCCGGATAAGCAGCTCGGGGTCGACTGATGGACGCCCGGTATGGCTGTAGAACTCTGCCAGATGCGCCCGAATGCTGCTCAGATCGACGAACAAATCAATTGAGCGCAGCAGGTGATCCTGGGGCACATGGCCTTCAATCGAGACCTCGTAGAACAGCGCCGCCTGAGCTTCCTGCTTCGGTCCCATCATCGCCAGTCCCTCCCTATGGAGAGAATTGAATCAGCAGTTCAGGCCTCGATCAAGGAAGAGTTTTTCAACAAAATAAGCCCAAGTGTGCATGAACGACACGAACGGCCCAAACCGGACGCTGTCTCGCCGTGCTGCGAAGGTCTGCTTCGAAAAATCGGCGACAAGGTTTGTGGTTCAAGCGCTCTTTCTTCCCACAGCCAGTCTGTTCTAACTTTGGAAACCTGCACTGGAACATAGTCCTCCGATCTGAGGCGATCATATTGATTTTGTAAACTCACCCCAATTGGACGAAATGGGAAAGGCAGAACCAGAAGACGCAAAGCGGGACATCCATTTCAGCTCTGAACCCTATTTGCCGCTTGTCCATTTTGCATTCAGCGCTTGATACGAGCGCGGACCACCATATCAGGAAACCAGCCGCAGACTTGGTCCGCGTGGATCGCTCTGCATTTCACACCCTTTCGCGAAACGGCGTGAAAAACTCAGCGCTGCCCGTATAAGGTCCGGGTCCATTCTTCCACCTGTAATTCGGGACACCGCATCGCGCGCGGGTCCGGTTTGGTCACGCCGCATGTAGTGAAGCATTTGGATCAGGTCTCGTTCGTCTTCGGTCACATATAGGCGCGTTTCCAAGGAAAACGGGTCGGTGAAGCTCAGCTGGTCCTTGCGGCTTGCCTCAAGCGCGAAGCTCAGTTTTGCCAATTGATGCGCTACCGGCAATCCTATCCTTTCGTCCCAAATTTCGACGGCCAAACTGTAAGACCTGAGCCAGGCTTTTTGCCCATGCTCAGTGCTGTCTGAGAAAAAATGGCGAAGTACCTTGAGCACATTGCGTTCGAATTCGTCGATGCACAGATCGGAAAGGCGCGTGCGGCCATTAAATGTGCTTGAGCTTTCCATGTTGTAGTCCTTCGAGTTGAGCTGTTGGCTGCGCGCTGCACTTAACGAGGAACCGAAGGAAGCAGAGGTGTTGCTGTCCTTTTTCTGACAAAATTTGTAAGGAAATGCAAGCTGGCCCAAAACCACACGGCTTGGCGCCGCGTGCAAGCGTATTGACACGGCAACACATCATGTGGACGCTGAAATCTGACAGAAATTATCGGATTTAGTGCAATGGCTTCTCTTAAGACCCGCTTCACGGACCTCGATTTTGTGAATCCCTTCGTTTTGGCGTCGGCGCCTCCGACCGAAAGCAAACGCAAAATCCTCAGAGCGTTC
>JABSOU010000231.1 GCA_013215215.1 Cognatishimia sp.
TGTTATGCGGGTAGGACTTTTACATGCTTATCTTCCCAAATGGTGGTACGTGCCAGCCAATGCGCAATTGATTGAATACCAAGGCATCATTTTGATGGGCACCCTAGTTTTTGGATTTGCTCCAGTTGGGATAGTGGTCGTTTTTTGTGTTTTCACTGGTCGTATCAAAGCGTTGTTTTCATCCGAGAGCGAAGAGAGCGTCGAAACTTCACCGTTCATCGGAATGATGATACGTCTGTCTCTCATTTTACTGCCCGTATATTTCGTTTTGCTTTGCGTCTATGCCTACCTCAACTTGACGAGTTAGGTGGAGTTTGCGCGCACAAGAAGGATTGCTATTTGGGCATGGCAGTCCTCCTTGTGACAGGAATCACAGGCGAGATGAGGGGAATCGTCTTTTCCGAAGGTCAGGGATGCGGACAAACCGGACCCTCACTACAATTGCATGAAGGTCCGGAACCTTGTTTGAGGAACGCTCTTTCTTAGAAACCACTCCAGAGTTGAAACAACAGCCCGATGGCAAACGAGCCGGTTAGTGCGATGCTGAGATACAGGAAAAACACTTCCCTTTTGACCAATGCCCAGACTGCGATAGCGGCTGGTAGCGAGCTGACTCCTCCTGCAACAAGAAACGCCAGAGCTGCTCCGGGTGCCAGGCCCTGTTCTATCAGACCACCAACCAACGGCAACGCTGCATATCCGTTCAGATAGGCAGGTACACCGACAAGCGTCGCAATGCCGATAGGGGCTATTCCAGTACCACCCAGTGAGCTTGCCACCAGGTCGGCAGGCAGCCAAGCCAGCATCAGGCTTTCAAGAATGAAGGCCAAAGTAAGCCATTTTACAAGGAACAGCGAAGTCTTGATACCTTCGCCCATGAACTTCGCAACGCGTGCATTGTCGCTCCAAAATTTCCACACAACAGGCTGCACCGAACGGACTTTTGCACCACCGCAACCACCATTGCCAACGCCTTCCCTTAATGGTTCAGAAAGCATCTCTGCTTGTGATAGGGAGTGAACTACGAAACCTCCAAACACACCCAAACTCAAAGCTGCGAAAGTCTTTGCTACTGCAAATTCAAGTCCAAGCACGCCAGTTGTGAGAAAGAACATCGACGGGTCCATCACAGGAGAAGCAAGCCAGAAAGCCATGACTGCCGAAAGTGGAACACCCATCGCGAGTAAAGCGGCGATAAGTGGGATGACGCCACAAGAACAAAACGGAGATAACCCACCGATGACGGCAGCCAGAAAGATCATTGCGATTGGTGATCCCGTAAACGCCCGCGCGATCAATCCATCAGCGCCCGTTGCACCTGCGTAAGCCGCTATGCCAACAGATACGGCGAGGAACGGCGCGATACTGACAAGATTCAGCGCGACAAAACCAGTGGTGGTCAAGCCAAGCTTCGGTGCAGAGACAAACAGCAAGATGAGAATACCTGCCGAGAAAAGCCAGACTTTCTCTTTCGCCCAGAACCGACGGAGGAAGTCGCTCGTTCGGGAGGGCGTGTTGGTACTAAGTTCAATCATATCTATATCCTTAGAGCTATAGTTTATTTAGGCCGTAAAAAAGATGGTTCCCGTCAAGCCGCGTTGGTCTGAGTGAGCTTGACCCCTGCGCAACACTCTGCTGTGAGGAAGGATACAGTTTGGTGCATCACGTCGAAATCTACGCAATTCATGATTTGCCGCCCCTCTCGTTCTTGCGTCACAAGTCCGGCTTCGACGAGGGTCTTGAGATGATAGGCAAGCGTAGACGCTGGCATTCCCAGATGTTGTGCAATCTCACCGATGTTCAGGCCTTCTTCCCCGGCGCGCACCAACAATCGGAAAATTGTTAGACGAGCATCATGGCCAAGGGCGGCAAGCGAAAGGGCTGCGGAACTGTGTTTTATCATACTCTCCAATAAAACTATAAAAATAGTTTTGTCAAGTCACCTTCAGAATCGCTGAAGTCCGTATCACGAATGACCTCGCCAAAGCTTTTCGCAATACAGCGGACTTTCATACATTTCGCAGCATTGGTGATTCTGGGCTCGCAGCGGACATTGGCAACCCGTCAAGTTTATAGGTCCTGACCCTAGGATGCAGGCGCGTATTCCTTTGTCTTGCAACACACCCTGAACCACTCGGCGTCATAGCCGCGATCCCCGAGCGGCCAGTCAACATTGGGCAGGCTACCAAGCAGCGCCCGCGCACCGATGTAGTCATTAACTTGTCCAGCTGTCGCGAACAGGTTCAGCGGTCGGCCTTAGCTGTCGCAAACGGCGTGAAGCTCTATGTCGATGCCGCCCTTTGTTCGACAGATCAGGCGTCCACTCGTCTCTTTTCGACGCCCATGCTGCTCGCTGTCCGGGGGA
>JABSOU010000232.1 GCA_013215215.1 Cognatishimia sp.
GCAACGCAAACAGTTGCATCCACTGATCCGAAACTTGCGTTTCCGATAGGCTCCGAACCGGGTCTGCCTGCGCCGTTCATTCGCTCCAATATGTCGTAAAATTCCCTTAAGAGATCTGGGCTGGGCGATATGCGTTCGGGGATCGCGCGGACCGATGGGAGGGCGCGCAAAACAGGGAATACACACATGTCATTTAAGAGTGATATTGAGATTGCGCGTGAGGCGAGTAAGCGGCCTATTCAGGAGATAGGTGAGAAGCTTGGGATTCCGTCGGAGCATCTTCTTCCTTTTGGCCATGACAAGGCGAAGGTTGGTCAGGACTTTATCGCGTCTCTGGGCGATCGCCCGAACGGCAAGCTGATTTTGGTGACGGCGATCAACCCGACCCCTGCGGGGGAGGGCAAGACGACCACGACGGTGGGTCTTGGTGATGGCTTGAACAAGATCGGCAAGAACGCGGCGATCTGCATTCGCGAAGCCTCGCTTGGTCCGAACTTCGGGATGAAGGGCGGCGCTGCGGGCGGTGGGTACGCTCAGGTTGTTCCGATGGAAGAGATGAACCTCCACTTCACCGGGGACTTCCACGCGATCACCTCCGCACACAATCTCCTGTCAGCGATGATCGACAACCATATCTACTGGGGCAACAGCCTGGAAATCGACGAGCGCCGCGTGTCCTGGCGCCGTGTGCTGGACATGAACGACCGCGCGCTGCGCGACACGGTCACCTCGCTCGGGGGCGTGGCCAATGGCTTTCCGCGTCAGACCGGCTTTGACATCACCGTGGCCTCCGAGGTCATGGCGATCCTGTGCCTGGCCAACGACGTGCCCGACCTGCAGAAGCGCCTCGGCGACATGATCGTGGCCTACCGCCGTGACAAGTCTCCGATCTACTGCCGTGACATCGGTGCGGATGGCGCGATGACGGTTCTGCTGAAAGACGCGATGCAGCCAAACCTGGTGCAGACGCTGGAGAACAACCCGGCCTTTGTGCATGGTGGTCCGTTCGCCAACATCGCCCATGGCTGTAACTCGGTCATCGCGACCAAGACCGCGCTGAAGCTGGCGGACTATGTTGTCACCGAAGCGGGCTTTGGCGCTGATCTCGGGGCAGAGAAGTTCATGAACATCAAATGCCGCAAGGCGGGACTTGCGCCCGATGCGGTGGTGCTCGTGGCCACGATCCGTGCCTTGAAGATGAACGGTGGCATGAAGAAAGACGAGCTGGGCACCGAGTCGGTGGATGCGGTGGTTGCGGGCTGCGATAACCTCGCGCGTCACATCGCCAACCTCAAATCCTTCGGGGTTCCTGTCGTTGTCGGCATCAACCACTTCGTCTCCGACACCGATGCCGAAGTGGCCGCGGTCAAAGAGTTTGTTGAAGGACAGGGCGCTGAGGCGTTCCTGTGCAAGCATTGGGCCGATGGGGGCGCTGGCATCACCGAGATGGCGACCCGTATCGCAGAGATTGCCGACAGCGGTGTATCGCAGTTTGCGCCGATCTATGAGGACGATCTGGGTCTCTTCGAGAAGATCGAAACCATCGCAAAGCGCATCTACCGCGCTGACGAGGTTCTGGCAGACGCCAAGATCCGCACCCAGCTGCGCGAATGGGAAGCCCAGGGCTATGGCAACCTGCCGGTCTGCATGGCCAAGACCCAGTACAGCTTCACCACCGACCCAACCCGCCGTGGGGCGCCAGATGGCCATTCGGTCCCGGTGCGTGAGGTGCGTCTGTCGGCCGGTGCGGGCTTTGTCGTGGCGATCTGCGGAGAGATCATGACGATGCCGGGCCTGCCGCGCAAACCGGCTGCCGAAGCGATCCGCATCAATGATGAAGGCCTTGTCGAAGGCCTCTTCTAATCCACTCAAAGGTGGGCGATCAGGGAGCCAACTGTCTCCCTGGTCACCCGACCGGTTCCATACGCGTCAACGCGCCCTGCTTCAAAGAGGTCCCCATGTCCGCAACGATCATCGACGGAAAAGCCTTCGCCGCCACCGTCCGGGCCAAAGTCGCCGAACATGTCAGCCGCCTGAAGGCGGAGCACGGCATCACGCCGGGCCTTGCGGTTGTTCTGGTCGGTGAAGACCCTGCAAGCCAGGTCTACGTGCGCAACAAGGGCAAGCAGACCGTTGAGGCGGGCATGAACTCCATCGAGCACAAGCTGGAGGCGGACACGTCGGAAGCTGACCTTCTCGCGCTTGTGCAACAGCTCAATGAAGATGACAGCGTGCATGGCATTCTCGTGCAGCTGCCTCTGCCGGATCATCTCGACAGCGATCTGGTGATCAACTCGATCAGCCCGGCCAAGGATGTGGACGGCTTCCACATCTCGAATGTCGGACTTTTGGGAA
>JABSOU010000233.1 GCA_013215215.1 Cognatishimia sp.
TACCGTAAGCTCAAGGTCTCCCGTATCGCGCTGCGCGAGCTGGGTTCTGCTGGTCAGATCCCTGGCATGGTTAAATCTAGCTGGTAAGGAGAGAGCATTATGAACGATCCTATCGGTGATATGCTGACCCGTATCCGTAACGGTCAAATGCGCGGCAAGAGCACTGTCTCTACCCCTGCATCCAAACTGCGCGGCTGGGTTCTGGATGTTCTGGCCGACGAAGGCTACATCCGCGGCTACGAAGCAACCACTGGTGCCGACGGCCATCCTGCATTGGAAATCAGCCTGAAGTACTTCGAAGGCACTCCTGTTATTCGCGAACTGAAGCGGGTTTCTAAACCTGGTCGTCGCGTTTACATGAGCGTCAATGACATCCCAACCGTCCGTCAGGGCCTGGGTGTGTCGATTGTCTCCACCTCCAAAGGTGTGATGTCTGACGCAAGCGCGCGCTCCAACAATGTTGGCGGCGAAGTGCTTTGCACGGTCTTCTAAGGAGAAGCTGAATGTCTCGTATTGGTAAAAAACCGGTCGAGCTGCCAGCAGGCGTTACTGCCTCTGTCTCCGGCCAGACCATCGAAGTTAAGGGTCCAAAAGCGACCCATAGCTTCACCGCAACCGATGATGTGACCCTCGCAGTTGAGGACAACGCTGTCGCGGTCACGCCGCGCGGCAAGTCCAAGCGTGCACGTCAACAGTGGGGCATGTCCCGCACTATGGTTCAGAACCTCGTCACCGGCGTGACCCAGGGCTTCAAAAAAGAGCTGGAGATCGTAGGTGTTGGTTATCGTGCACAGATGCAGGGCAATACCTTGAAACTGGCACTGGGCCTGTCCCACGACGTCAACTTTGAAGTTCCAGCCGGCGTAACGGTCACCGCACCGAAGCCGACTGAGATCATCATCGAAGGCACCGATCCACAACTCGTCGGCCAAGTCGCGGCAAACATCCGCGAATGGCGTAAGCCAGAGCCTTACAAAGGCAAGGGCATCAAATACAAAGACGAGTATATCTTCCGCAAGGAAGGTAAGAAGAAGTAAGGACCAGACACATGGCAAACAGCAAACGGGAACTGTTCCTCAAGCGCCGCCTGCGCGTCCGGAACAAACTTCGCAAGGTCAACGTTGGCAAGCTGCGCTTGTCCGTGAACCGCTCCAACAAAAACATCAGCGCACAGCTGATCGACGACGTTCAAGGCGTGACGCTGGTCTCTGCTTCCTCTTTGGAAAAAGACATCAGCAACGGCAAGAACAACATCGAAACAGCAACCAAAGTGGGCGCAGCGATCGCGGAACGTGCAGTCAAAGCTGGCTATACCGAAGCGTATTTCGACCGGGGCGGTCGTCTCTTCCACGGCAAAGTGAAGGCTCTGGCCGACGCTGCGCGTGAAGGTGGCCTGAAAGTCTAAGTACTGCGGAGGACGTTCGCGTCCTCCCGATGATCCGGGGGCCGTGTTTCGGCATGGCTCACCAGGATTGGATTTCACGGCGCCCAAACGCGCCAGAACACAAAGGAATGCCACATGGCAGAACGTGAAAACCGCCGGGGTCGCGGTCGCAACCGCGAAGAAGAATCCCCAGAATTCGCAGACCGCTTGGTCGCGATCAACCGCGTCAGCAAAACCGTTAAAGGCGGTAAGCGCTTTGGCTTTGCTGCTCTGGTTGTCGTTGGCGACCAAAAAGGCCGCGTAGGTTTCGGTAAAGGTAAAGCGAAAGAAGTACCTGAAGCGATCCGCAAAGCGACCGAGCAAGCGAAACGCCAGATGATCCGCGTCCCTCTGCGTGAAGGCCGTACTCTGCACCACGACATCGAAGGTCGTCACGGCGCAGGCAAAGTCATCATGCGCACAGCACCAGAAGGTACCGGTATCATCGCCGGTGGTCCAATGCGTGCGGTATTTGAGATGCTGGGTGTTAAAGACGTTGTCTCTAAGTCCATCGGGTCTCAGAACCCTTACAACATGATCCGTGCAACCATTAACGGTCTGGGCAAGGAATCTTCCCCACGTCACGTTGCAGCGCGTCGTGGCAAAAAAGTTGCTGACATCCTGAAAAAGGACGAAGCACCTGCGGAAGCAGAAGCGTAAGGAGCTTGAGCAATGGCTAAGACTATCGTTGTAAAACAGATCGGTTCCCCGATCCGTCGTCCAGCAGATCAGCGCGCAACTCTGATCGGCCTGGGCCTGAACAAGATGAACAAAACCCGTGAGCTGGAGGATACCCCTTCGGTACGTGGCATGATCAACAAGATCCCACACATGGTGAAAATCATCGAAGAAAAAGGCTAAGTTTCTTTTTCATTTAAATCATTGAAAAGCCTCCGATTTTTCGGGGGCTTTTTCTTTTTTTGAA